>CAYYUZ010000029.1:0-33191 GCA_964475005.1 uncultured Spirochaetales bacterium | reverse complement strand
TCAAGCGCCTGGGTGTCGATTGCATCGACCTGTACTACCAGCACCGCGTCGACCCAGCAGTTCCCATTGAGGAAACGGTCGGAGCCATGGCCGATCTTGTCAAACAGGGCAAGGTGAAGTGGCTGGGGCTTTCCGAGGCTGGACCCCAAACCATCCGCCGCGCCCACAGGGTGCACCCAATCACGGCGCTGCAAACCGAGCTTTCCCTGTGGACCAGAGACGCCCAGGGCGAGATCCTTTCGACGTTGAGAGAACTTGGGATTGGTTTCGTCGCCTACAGTCCTTTGGGCCGAGGATTTCTGACGGGGGCGATCAAATCTTCTTCTGATTTCGCGACAGGAGACTTCAGGGCGGTGAATCCCCGCATGTCGGGCGACAACTTCCAAGCTAACCTCAAACTTGTCGAGGGCGTCGAAGAAATGTCCAAGGAAAAAGGCGTGACCCCCGCCCAGTTGGCCTTGGCGTGGGTCCTAGCACAGGGCCGCGACATTGTTCCGATTCCAGGGACGCGCAGACTCAAGTACCTTGAGGACAACATCGGTGCCGTTGAAATTGTTCTCACCGAGGCCGAGGTGGCTAAGCTTTCCTCGTTGGTCCCCCCTGAGTCGGTTGCGGGGACACGCTACGACGAGGCCGGGATGAAACGTTTGGGTATTTGACCTTTGACCTTGCCAAAATGTCAAGAATCCTTTACACTCTGCCTATGGCCGATATCCTGCTGAAAAACAAGGTGAAGACTCGACGTGTCCTTTCTGACCTGACTCAAGAAGACTTGGCCCAGAAGGTCGGCGTGACGCGGCAGACTGTATTGGCCATTGAAAAAGGAAACTACGCCCCGTCGGTGGTTCTGGCCCTGAGACTGGCCAAAACGCTTGGTTGCTCCGTGGAGGATCTATTCGATGAAAGTCCTGAGTGAGTCTCTCGTCGCTTTGGCCGTGCTGGCCATCTTGTTCCTCAAAATGGATCCCTTCCACTGGTTTATGCCGACAGAGATGCAAATGATCCTTCTGTGTGTTTTTGCTGCGGCTTTTGCGCTCTACGCTGGGGTCGTCTTTCGTGAACAGGCACAGGATGAGAGGGAGAGCAACCACCTCTACCGGGCCAGCCGGTGGGGCTACCTCGTGGGTGTCGTGGCCATTTCTGTCCTCATCGTCGTTCAGGACGTTTTACATCGGCTCGATCCGTGGTTGCTGGTGGTCCTCGGTGTGATGGTTGTGACCAAACTCGTCGTTCTTCGCTGGGCTCAGTGGCGCCACTGATGTATGGATAACTAAACAATTTGTAAATTAAACTTGTCAATTTGTATAGATTGCTTTACATTGTGATCATCCTAGAGGAGGATGTTCATGAAACGAGCATGGTTCATTTCCGGAATTCTGCTGATCTGCCTGTGCGGGCTCGGTTTTGGTTTGGGGTCGCAGGAAACTCAAGCCCCCGCGAAGGCCGACACGATGATGAAGGCCGAGGATTCGGCGGCAACGGCGGGCAGCATGATGAAAGCCAACGATTCTGCCTACAATCTCGAGGGGTTGGGCCCCCAAGTTGCACCATTCACCACCGAAACTGCGGCCCAGAGTTTGGCAAAATCGAATACTGTGGTCTATTTCTTCGCGGCGACCTGGTGTCCTGACTGCCAGGCAACCTACCGCGATCTGAAGGCGAACTCAGGCAAGCTTCCCAAGAATTTCTTCCTTGTCTTTGTGAACTATGACAAAGAGTCCGCCTTGAAGACCAAGTACGGCATCTCGGCGCAGCACACGTTTGTGGTTGTGGACGCCACGGGTGCAAAAAAGAAAGTGTTCAATGGAACCGACACGGTGGCTGACCTCGTCAAGACCGCCACCTCAATGTAAGGAGTCTGACTATGCTGCTGCTGGTTGGTTTTGCGTTCTTGGCGGGCATTGTGACGGTGCTCTCGCCCTGTATTCTCCCCGTTCTTCCCGTTGTCCTTTCGGGTGGAGTCGGCGGCGGCAAGGCTCGGCCCTGGGGAGTGATCTCGGGGTTTATGGCCAGTTTCACGGTCTTCACATTGACGCTCTCTACGCTGGTCAAGACTTTGGGGTTGAACCCCGAGCTCCTGCGGTGGCTTTCGGCCGCCTTAGTGCTTGCCTTCGGCGTTGTTCTTGTCGTTCCCGCGCTGAAGGACGGTTTTCTGAATTTAGCCACACGGTTGGTCACCAGGCCGTCGGCTCCGGTGCGCGTGGGAGGCTCTCCCAAAGGCTACTGGTCGGGACTGGTTCTCGGACTGGGGCTGGGTCTGGTTTGGACGCCCTGTGTGGGCCCGATCATGGCAAGCGTCATCACTTTGGCGCTCAGTCAATCTGTTGACGCGGGCAGTGTCTTCATCACTTTGGCTTACACCCTGGGTACCTCGATTCCTTTGTTTCTCATCATGCTTGGGGGGCGCAGTCTGATGCAGAAGGCTCCATGGTTCACCAAGCATTCTTCTGGCATCCAGCGCGGATTTGGTGTCCTGATGATAGCAACAGCTTTGGCACTCTTTACGGGTGCCGACCGCAGTTTCTCCTCGTGGCTGCTTGAGGTGTTTCCTTCCTACGGTTCGGGTCTGACCGCCATCGAAAATCAAGATGCCGTGAAGAAGGAGCTGGCGAATCGAAAGCCCAAGAAAGTGGCGGAGACGGCTGCGGTTGCCCGCGACCGACTGACCCTCGGCAAGGGCGCCTGGATCAACTCGGTTCCGCTTACCCTCGCCGGACTCAAGGGCAAGGTGGTCTTGGTCGATTTCTGGACCTACTCGTGCATCAACTGCGTACGGACCCTGCCTTACTTAAGGGCCTGGTACTCGAAATATTCGGACCAGGGGCTAGTCATCGTGGGCGTTCACAGCCCCGAATTTGCTTTTGAGCAGTCTGAATCCAATGTCCGTCAAGCGGTCAAGGACCTGAAAGTCACTTGGCCGGTCGTGCAAGACAACGATTTTGGCATCTGGACCGCCTACGACAACCAAGGATGGCCGGCGCATTTCCTCTACGACCGTGATGGAAACCTCATCGAAACCCACTTGGGGGAGGGGAACTACGCCGAAACCGAGGCCGCGATCGCTAAGGCGTTGGGGACCAAGGTCAGCGTGGCCTCGAGCGTTGCCGACGAGGTTCAAATCTCCGAAGGCGTCAAAACCCCAGAAACCTACCTCGGCTACGGGCGGGCCAGGAGGTTCTCTAGCCCTGAACCGGTGACGTCAGACAAGAACGGTCAGTTCTCGGTCCCATCGCCTCTGCCAGTCGACCACTGGGCCTTCGGCGGCGCGTGGACCATCAACCGAGAATCAGCCCTCGGGGCCAAGGGGAGCACCTTGGTGCTTCACTACCAGGGAGCCAGGGTCTATTTGGTGGCCGGACCAGCGGGTTCGGCTGTACGAATCCATGTAAAGGTTGACGGCGCGGCGAAGAAAGATCTCGTGGTGGACGGCCAGCGGATGTACACCGTCACCGATGAGCCTGGCAAGCTTGGAGGAACCCTCACGCTGGAGCTGGACGGTCCAGCTCAGGTCTACGCTTTTACTTTCGGTTGAATCCACGCGGCAAACTGTTCGGGGCTAAGCCCCGAACGGCTTTCGCCGGTGGCGGTATCCTTGTACTGAACACCGTCGGCAGAAATCTGGGCAACGTGCTGAATCCCCTTGGCTTCGGCGTATCTGTACTGCTGGGCCACTTTTTTGTCGGTCAGGAAAACCTCGGCGTTCAAGCCCAGGCCGCGTAGATGCTGAGCCAAGCGCTGCCCGGAACTCGAGTCCCCCGTGGCAAGCACCAAAACGTGGCTTTTTCCTGGAACCTTTCCCGACAGGCCCAGTTCTTCCAAACCCGCGAGCAGGCGGTCCAGCCCGACTGACGCCCCCACTCCCGGAAGTTCCTGCTTGGTGTACAAGGCCGCCAAGTTGTTGTAGCGGCCCCCCGACATGACCGAGCCCAGACCGGGCAAGGCGTCCAGAAAAGTCTCATAGACGATTCCTGTGTAGTAGTCCAGCCCCCTGGTGATCGAAGGGTCGAGAACGAAACGGTGCTGGACTCCCAAGTCGGCTGCCAAAGCATGAAGAAGCCGCAGCCGCTCCGAATCCTCCGCGGCACCCCCAGATAGCCGCTCCAGCCGTTCCATTACCTCTGGAAACGTTCCGCTTGCCCCGACAAACTCAAGAATCTTGTCGGCCCTTGAGGGTTCCATCACCTCAACCAGCAGCTTCTTGACCGCCTCGGCGCCGATCTTGGAAAGTTTGTCGACCGTCCGAAGAATATCCACCGAGCTGTCCTTTACCCCCAAGGTGTCAAGGAACCGGTTGAAGATACCCCTGTGGCTGACTCGTATGGTCGCCTTCCCTTCTACCAGCACGTCCATCGCTTTGGTCATCATCAACAGAATTTCAAAGTCGGCGGCGGCTGTGTCGGCGCCGACGATGTCGAAGTCGCACTGAACAAACTCGCGGTAACGGCCTCTTTGCGTGTTCTCGCCGCGCCAAACTTTGGCCATGTGATAGCGTTTGAAGGGAAGGGCCAGCTCGGAGGCGTGGGCTGACATAAAGCGCGCAAACGGCACGGTTAGGTCAAAACGCATGCTAACATCGCGGTCCCCTGGGTCCTGGAACCGATAGACTTGCTTGTCGGTTTCGCCTCCGCCCTTACCCAGCAGAACCTCGGTGTATTCGAGAACCGGGGTGTCGATGGGGACAAAACCGAACGATTCAAAGACCGTTTCCAGCCGGTTCATCAGGGCTTTTTTGGGGATTTCTTGAGACGGGAGAGAGTCGCGGAAGCCCTTCAGGACTTGGGGGAGGATGAGGTCAGCCATGCCCTGCATTCTAGTTTTTTCTCGAGGCCGGGGGAAGGGGATCCGGCGGTTGCCTTCTATATAGAATTCAAGCTATATTATGGGAATGAGCGAACTCGTTCTGGAACTTCCCCCGTGCGATCCGGCAATTCTTGAAGAATGGTCATCGAAACTTCGGGTCTGCGGCCACCCCTTGCGGTGGAAGATACTGTGCCTGATCGAACGCCAATCGGCCTGCGTAACCGAACTTTGGCAGTGTCTTGATCAAACTCAACCGGTTGTCAGTCAGCATTTGGCCGTTTTGAAAGAACGTTCAATCGTTGAATCTTCGGTTGCAGGCAACCGGCGCCTCTATCACATTTGCGACCCCATGGTCCGCCGGTTGGTGCAAGATTTTTTGGTGAATGCCGTTCCTCAGCAGTCCGACAACGCTTGTCTGGCCTGAAGTGGTCTCCTAGACTGCCACCAAGTAGGCTTCCAGTTCCTTTTCTTCCGAGGGAACCAACAGCCGTTGAAGAGCCTTCTTCTCAATTTGGCGGATCCGTTCCTTGGTTAAGTTGAACTTTTCGCCTATCTCCTTGAGGCTCAGCGGCTGTTTGTCGTTGAGACCGAACCGCAGCTCAAGAATCCTTGATTCCTTTTCGGAAAGTGTTGAGAGAGCCTGATTGAGGTCGGACTTCAGGCTTCCCTGGAGAATCTCTGCTTCGGGTGAAAGGTGGCTGGCGTCTTCGAGAAAGTCACTGAGAACCGAGGTGTCGCGGTCCGTGTAGACGGGCGTTTCCAGGCTGATCATTTCGCGGCTGATGTCCAGCAGATCCCTCACCTGGGTCTCGTTCATTCCCAAGCGGCGGGCCAGTTCCTGGTCCTCGGGCTCAAGACCCTCTTCGGAGAACATCTCCTTGCGCATCTTTTCGATTTGAACCAGTTCGTTGGCGCGGTTGAGCGGAAGCCGGATCGTCCGGCTCTTTTCGCAAATCGCCTTGAGGATCGACTGGCGGATCCACCAGACAGCGTAGCTGATGAAGTGATACCCTTTGTCCACATCGAACCTTTCGATGGCATTGATCAGACCGATGTTCCCCTCGCTGATCAGATCGTCTAGGGCCAGACCTTGATTCTGATATTTCTTGGCGACGTTGACCACAAACCGGAGATTCGCTGCGACAAGTCTGTCTTTCGCGTTTTGGTCTCCGGCGGCCGCCAGTCGCGCATACTTCTCTTCTTCTGCCCGAGTCAGGAGGGCCACCTTGTTGATTTCCTTGAGGTACATGGAAAGCGAATTCTCTCCGTCGTACGCTACAGTTTGCATGGTCGTTTTCTTCATGGCTTTCTTCTCCTCGGTGCGACAGAAACTAAGCAAGGGCCGTGCCATCTTGTCGGGAGAAACTCTTGTTCAATCTAAGTTAATATGCTGTATGTAAATACTGTCATTGTTTAAAATTGAGTCTTTTCCTGAATTGAGTTGTGTACAACTGAAAATGTTTCGATATGACACAATCCCTTCAGGAAGACCAAAAACCGGGTCAAAATTTCCCTCGTCAGCTGGATTTCTGATAAAATGAGTTAAAATTACACATCCTCGTTTCCTTGACCGGCCCTCGGTGAATGGGTATATTGAGAATGTTCCACCAATCAACCAACAAAAAGGGGGGTATTCCATGACATTAAAGCCTCTGGGCGACCGTGTCCTGATCAAAGTAGAAGAAGCTGAGAAGAAGACAGCTTCCGGGCTCTTCATTCCTGACAACGCGCAGGAAAAGACCCAAAAGGGCACCGTCGTTGCCGTCGGCACCGACAAGGACGTGATCACCGTCAAGGTCGGACAAAAGGTCATGTACGACCAGTACGCCGGAACCAAGGTCAAGGTCGACTCTGATGAGCACTTGATCGTGAAGATGGCGGATGTTTTGGCAGTCATCGAATAACCGAACGAGCCTGAAAAAACACCTCCCTAGGGAGGTGTTTTTTTTTGCCTTCCCGAGTAGACTCTTGCGATGCAGACCTCCTCCGACCGCCTCAGAGCCGTGAAAGAACGACTCGCCGGAGCTTGCCAGAAGGCCTCTCGACCCGTGGAAAGTGTCAAGTTATTGGCGGTGACCAAGACCCGTTCACCGGCGGAGCTTGCCGAAATCTACAGCCTTGGACTCCGGGCTTTTGGAGAAAACAGGGTCGGCGAAGCGGTTGTCAAACAAGCTCAGGTTGCCAAAGACGTGGAATGGCACATGATAGGCCATCTTCAATCCAACAAGGCCAAGGAATGCCTGGGATTCTCCTGGCTCCATTCCCTTGACCGGCTTGAGACCGCCAAGGCGCTCAACAAAGTTTTTGCCGGAGACGGGCAAGTCCTGAGGGTACTGTTGGAAGCCAATACCGGAGGCGAAGAGACCAAAGACGGCCTGCGGGATTTTGACAGCCTCGCGCGCCTGGCCGAAGCCGTGTCGGGGCTGTCCCACCTGCGTTTGCAAGGATTGATGACCATGGCTCCTTTTTCACCCGACGAGGGCTTGGTTCGTCCGTGTTTCAGCCGCCTGCGCGAATCGCGTGATCGTTTGGCCGCGCTGTTTCCCGAACAGGATTGGTCGACGTTGTCGATGGGGATGACCAACGACTTTGAGTGGGCCATTCTGGAAGGAAGCACCCTGGTCCGCATCGGAACCGCGCTCTTTGAAGGTTTTCGATGAAGGCCTGGATTCTTCTCGGCCTCATCTTGATCTGCGAAGGACCTGGGTTGGCGGCCCAGGCCGCGGCGGCGCCAACAACGCCTGCAACAACGACAGCTCCGTCGCCTGTGGCCCACGCCGCCGATCCGTACACGGAGAAGGAGTTTCCTTCCTGGGTCTTGCAGCTTCGACGGGCAGAGATCATCACTGTTGGGGCCTTTCCCCTGGCCTATCTGTTTGCAGGTTTGGGGTTTGATTTCTATTATTATGCGTCCAACGGGTTTCCCCAGGAAAATATTCCCTGGCCCGCCGGACCGGGGACTTCTCAATGGACAACGACCTCGCAGCCCGACCTCCTGCAAAAAAAGAATGTAGCCCTCGTTCAGATCAGCCTTTGCGTGAGCCTAGCTGTAGCTGTTGCTGACTGGTTTTTGGGCCTCAATGAGTGACCACCGGCTCGAACACGCGGTCGCCCTGATGCCCGCGCCGGTCCGCCTTGACAAGTATCTGGCAGACGTCTTGGGACTGTTTCCTCGAAGCCAGTACGACCGTAGGTCGGTCGAAGTGACTCTGGCCAACAAAGCGCTCAAGCCGTCGGCCAAGCTCGAAGGCGGAGAGGTCCTTTCGATCTTGTGGTCTGACTTGCCGGAAGTCTCGTTCGATGCCGAAGATATACCCCTGGAGGTTCTCTACGAAGACGACGCCGTCGTTGTCGTCAACAAACCGCGCGGCATGGTCGTTCATCCAGCCCATGGACATTGGTCGGGAACGCTCGTGCAGGCGCTTCTGCACCGCGTCAAAGAACTTGCGGATAATTTCGACGAAGAGTTGGGGGCCCAGGTGCGGCCCGGCATCGTGCATCGGTTGGACAAGGATACCAGCGGTGTCTTGATCGCAGCCAAAACCCCCGAGGCTCTTGAGTTTCTGGCGGCGCAATTTCGAGACAGGTCCACCGAGAAGACCTACTTTGCCGTTGTCAAAGGTTCACCAAAAAAGGAGTCTGGCGTGGTCGAGGGGTGGCTTGGACGCGACCCTAGGAACCGCCAGCGCTTCGCCGCTGTTGCCGAGCCGCAGGGCAAACTTGCCGTAACCGCCTGGTCAGTCGTTGCCAGGGTGCCGGGTTACACTCTGCTGCGCTTCCGTCCCCACACGGGAAGAACCCACCAGCTCAGGGTTCACAGCGTAGTTCTCGGCTGTCCAATCCTCGGTGATCCAATCTATGCCCGAACTGATCCCAAGGTGCCGAAAGCGCCGCTGATGCTTCATGCGGCCAAGCTCTCCATCGAGCTTCCCCGTGCTTTGGGGAGACGGGACTTCAGGGCGCCTTTTCCTCAGGAATTCCGACAGGTGCTTTTTGATCTTGGACTTCCAGACCCGCTGAGCGACGGGCAAGATTGAAGAGCTTTTCGCTCCTCAGGGTTGTCGGAGGCCCTTCGCCTGGAAACACAAGGAGATCGTCCTGCCAGGTGAAGAACCGGCGTTCCAGGGCCTGGGCCAAATTGGCCTGAGCGTAGGCGCTCCCCGTCCTTCCGGGTTTTCCAGCCGAAATCAAGTCTCCGCAGAAGACCCAGTTCTGGAACTTGTAGATCACTGTATCGTGGCTCAGTTCTGGATAGCAAAGACAATCGATGCGGTGCGGGCCCAACTGCAGATGGGTTCCCGGTTTGACCATTTGGCATTCGAACTCGAGAACATTGGCTTGGCGGCTGTAGATCTCGGCGTCGTAGACCTTTTTGAGCGTTCTCAGTCCCCGGAGATGGTGGGGCTGGCATCGGGTAATCAGCACCCAGCGGATGTCGAAGCTGTTGGATTCTATGGCCTCAAGCAAACGCACATCGAGCACACCCGGGTCGATCAGCAGTGCATCTCCCCCTTCGTCTGGTCCGACGACGTAGGTGTTGCTGAAATTTTCTACTGAATAGTGAAAGACCAGCTTCATAGCGCGATTCCCGGAGCCGCTGGCGGGGGCGGAGCCGTGTCGAACTCCGCTTCCTCATAGTTGGAGTATTTGAAGTTGACCTCTTGGAGCCACGAACCCGTGAACTGGGTCTTCTTCAGGTTGCAGTCAACGAAGGCCACCTGGTCGAGTTTCGACCCGACGAACCTTGTGAAATAGAGGTCCGACTCAGAAAACTGTGTCCGCAACGCTTCCAGCGCGTTGAAATTGACATGAAGGAGATCGGAGCCTGTCCAATCGCAGTCCTCCATCCTCGATCCCGAGACGCTGCAGAACAGGAACGAGGTTTTCTTAAAGGAACAGCGCTTGAAGACCCCGAAGTCGAAGAAACAATGCCGGAAGGACGCTCCGTCCAGCTGGATCTCGTCCCAACGGCAACCCATGAAGTTGCTCCCTTCAAAAGATTTACCGCGCAAATCCAAGCCCTTCCAGAACTGCCGACCAAGTGAGAGACCCGAGAATTCCCGTTCGGACTCGAACCAAGTTTTCAGTTCGGCCAGGTAGGCGAGGCGGTCGGGAAGGTGGCCGAAACAGGTGTCGCTGCGCTCGGCAGCGTGGCGTCGGCACCCCGCGACAGTGCACGTGCGTATCGAAAACATACTGGTCAGTCTACCCCAAAGGTTTGACAAAAGACAGGGGCTTTGCCATACTGCCGCATGGAACAAAGAAGCCTTTTTCTCAACCTTTCTCCCCTCGACCATCGGTATTATTTGTCCAACCGGGAGCTGTTTGACCGGCTTGGCACGTGCCTCAGCGAGGAGGCTTCTGTACGGTACGCAGTGAGGTGCGAAGTGGCCCTTTTGAAGGCTCACGTCGACCTCCAATTTCCTGAGCTGGAGCGTCCGGGGCTCGTGGCGGCGCTTGAAACGCTGGAAAGCGTGGTGCTTCCCGATGAAGTCTACGCCGAAGAAGAAAAAACACAGCACAACGTTCGGGCTCTCGTCAACGTGATCAAGCGGCACCTCCCTGAACCTCTAGTTCCTTTCGTCCACCTGGGTGCGACGTCTGTCGACATGCTGGACACCGCCAACGCCCTGAAGATCCGCGATGCGGTGAAGAAAGTCTTGATCCCACTTCTGGCCGATCTCGAACTGGCTTTGGTGAAACTAGCCAGGCAGGAGGCCGACACACCGCAGATCGGAAGGACGCACGGCCAGTTCGCTGTCCCCATCACTGTCGGGTTTGCACTGGCCGAATACGTCAGCCGCTTGGGAAAGTCAGTTCTCGAGATCCAGCGCCTCTCGGATGGACTTAGGGGCAAGTTCGCCGGCGCGGTGGGGGCTTACAACGCGACAAGCGTGATGACCCCCGACCCCCAGGCCCTTGAGCGGAAAGTTCTGGGGTATCTGAACCTAGAACCCTCGGAGCACTCCACCCAACTGGTCGAGCCGGAGTACCTGCTGCGGCTCCTTCTGGAACTCAACGTCGCCTTCGGGGTCATCGCCAACTTGGCCGATGATTTGCGCAACCTTCAGCGTTCGGAAATCGGCGAGTTCCACGAATTGTTTACGGCCACGCAGGTCGGATCGTCGACCATGCCGCAGAAACGAAATCCCTGGAACAGTGAACACGTCAAGAGCCTTTGGAAGACCTTTGCACCCCGGGTGATGACCTTCTTCATGGACCAAATCAGTGAACACCAGCGAGACTTGACCAATTCGGCGTCGGGACGCTTTGTCGGAGACTACCTTGCCGGTTTCACGGCGGCAGCCGCCAGAATGCTGAAGGTAGTCGCCACGCTTTCGGTTGACCGTGAACGCCTTGAGAAAAACCTTAAGGACGGCGCGGGTGATCTGGTTCTTGCTGAAAGCGTCTATATTCTTCTATCGCTGGCCGGGGAGCCCGAAGGTCACGAGGTGGTGAGGGTTCTCACCCTGGAATGCGACCGGGACAAGCGCTCCTTGATTGATGCACTCAAATCGAGGCCAGAGATCTGGAAGAAGCTTGTCCACGAACTTCAGGTACGCACCGGTTGGGATGCAGAGACTTTCTTCAGCCATCCCGAACTTTATCATGGGCAGGCGCCGCAGAAGGCCCGTGCGCTGGCCGACAAATACGAAGCACTGATGAAACCGCTCAAGGAGGGCGCCAAGTGATCGAATTCGAGGAATCTCTGAGCTACGACGATGTTCTCCTGCTGCCGGGCTACGCCGATTTTCTGCCAGGATCGGCGCAGGTGAAAACTAGGCTGACCAAGAAGATCAGCCTCAACATTCCCATCATGGCCGCCGCGATGGACACCGTTTCTGAGGACAGACTCGCCATTGCCCTCGCCCTCGAAGGCGGAGCGGCGGTTATCCACCGCAATTTGAGTCCCCAAATTCAGGCCGAGCACGTAGGCAGGGTGAAGCGATACCTGAACTGGGTCATCGAGAACCCTGTCCTGGTCCGCAAGGGAGAAACCGTCGATGCGGTGCAAAAACTGATGATTCAGTACGGCGTGTCCGGACTTCCCGTGGTCGACCACGATCGGAAGTTGGTTGGAATCATCACAGGGCGCGACTTGCGGTTCTGCTCCGACTACAGCCAGCGCGTCGAAGATGTCATGACCAAAAACCCTGTGGTCGAGGTCGAGACCGTCAACTTGGCGACCGCCGAGGAGAAGTTCAACAAGTACAAGATCGAGAAACTTCCGGTGGTCGACAAAGACGGCCGACTGATCGGGCTGGTCACTGTCAAGGACATGGAGAAGCACCAGGCGTTTCCCCACGCGTCGGTTGACGAGTCGGGCCGACTGATCGTCGGCGCTGCGGTCAGTCCCCAGGACTGGGAGAAGCGGGTTCCTCTGCTCCTTCAAGCCAAATGCGACTTTGTCGTTCTCGACACTGCTCATGGCGACAGCGCCAACGTCGTCAACGCCGTCAAGGCTATGAGGAAGGTTTACCCCGACCTACAGATTATCGGAGGAAACGTGGCGACCCGCGAAGGGACCAAACGCCTTATCGAGGCAGGGGCCGATGCTGTGAAAGTCGGGGTCGGGCCGGGATCCATCTGTACAACCCGCGTGGTGGCCGGCATCGGTGTTGCCCAGTTTACGGCCGTCTGGGACTGCGCCGAAGAGGCCGACAAGGCCGGCATCCCTATCATCGCCGACGGCGGCATCAAGTTCTCAGGCGACATCGTCAAAGCCATCGGTGCCGGTGCCGCGGCCGTCATGATGGGCAACCTCTTTGCCGGCCTTAAAGAGGCCCCGGGAAAGGAGATTATTTACGAGGGGCGCATCTTCAAAGAATACCGCGGAATGGGGTCGCTGGGAGCGATCAAGGAAGGCTCGGGCGACAGGTACGCCATGGACAAGAAGACCGATCCGGTGCCCGAGGGCATTGAGGGCCGCGTCGCCTACAAGGGCGAGTTGAAGCCTTTCATCCACCAGTTGGTCACAGGCCTCAAGAAGGGCATGGGCTACACGGGGTGCCCGAGTCTTGAAGAATTGCGGTCCTATAAGAAATTTGTTAGAATTAGTTCCGCTGGACTTCGCGAAAGTCACGCCCACGACGTTTACATCACCCAAGAATCTCCCAACTACTCAAGAAACTAGGGACTCGAAGGATACGAAATTGAACATTGTTGTTGTCGGAGCCCAATGGGGCGATGAAGGGAAGGGGAAGATTGTCGACTTTCTCTCAGAGAAGGCCGAACTTGTCGTCCGATTTTCGGGAGGGGCCAACGCCGGCCATACTATCATCCACGGGGACAAGGTCTACAAACTTCACCTTGTTCCTTCGGGGATTGTTAGCCCCGGCAAGGTTTCTGTCTTGGGCGCGGGCATGGTGGTTGATCCCGTCGCGCTCTTTCAGGAACTCGAGGGGCTGGCCGAAGCGGGAGTGAAGTGGGAAGGACGGGTCTTTGTCAGCGACAGGGCTCACCTTGTGCTTCCCACCTACAAGGAACTCGACCAGCAAATGGAGTCGCAGCGGCGCATTCCCATTGGAACTACGGGCCGAGGCATCGGGGTCACCTACGCGCTCAAGGCCCATCGGGACGGCGTAAGGGTCGGCGACCTGTTCAGCGAGCAGATCTGGAGCCATCTCCGTCCGGCTGAGAAAACCTTTTTGGAACCGTTTCGCGACCGCCTGAGGCCGCTGGTGGTCGATCAGGCCGCGTTCATGCGAAAGAACAAGGGCAGGCCCACCCTCTTTGAAGGTGCTCAGGGCGTCTTGCTTGACCTTGACTGGGGAACCTACCCGTTTGTCAGTTCGGGCTACTCGGCTTCCGGCGGTGCCGCCTTGGGCGGCGGCATTGGTCCGCGGGCCATTGACCGGGTTTACGGTGTCTTCAAGGCCTACACCACCCGGGTTGGCAACGGACCTTTCCCAACGGAATTCCGAACCGACCGAGACGGAGACCTCGGCGAACAGATTCGTTCGATCGGCAAGGAGTACGGGGTAACCACCGGCAGGGCCAGACGAACGGGCTTCCTTGACCTCGTGGCCCTTCGGTACGCTTGCTGGACCAACAGCCTCGACGGCCTTGTCATCACCAAGATGGACATCTACGACTCCTTCGACACGATCAAAGTCTGTACTGGCTACAAGATCCATGGAAAGGTGACCGTCGACTTTCCCACCACCATTGAAGACCTCGAGAATGTCGAACCCGTGATCCAGGAATTTCAAGGCTGGAAAACCGACTTGACTTTGCTGCGGCGCTTCGAGGACCTGCCCAAGGCCGCCTGCGACTATCTGAAGTTCATTGAAGGCTTCGTTGAAACTCCTATCGCGGTGATTTCCGTGGGGCCCGACAAGGCTCAAACCTTCCAGAGGACCGATCCGTGGACACCATCCTAATTCTGGACTTTGGCGGTCAGACCTGCCAGCTCATCGGCCGCAGACTCCGCGAAGCGGGGTTCTACAGCGAGATCGCGCCCCACGACGAGGTCCTTGATTCCCGGCGTCTTGAAAACATCAAGGGCGTCATTCTTTCAGGGTCCCCTTACTCCGTTTACGAAAGGGATGCACCCAACGTCGATCCGGCACTGTTCCGCGCGGGTCTTCCCATTTTGGGTATCTGCTACGGTTTTCAGCTGGTCACCCATCTTTCGGGGGGGAAAGTGGAGAGTTTGGCGGTCAAGGAATATGGAAAGGTGGCGCTGACTCTGAAGGCAGGCAACCCTCTGTTTGAAGGGGTCCCTTCGGGTTTCAATTCCTGGATGAGCCACGGAGACAGCATCGCCAAGCTGGCCCCTGGCTACCAGATCACGGCCACGAGCGACAATCATCCTGCCGCCGCCTGGAACGCGGACCAGAAGATCTGGGGGATACAGTTTCACCCGGAAACCAGCCACAATGAATTCGGCAATCGAATTCTAGAAAACTTTGCGTCGCGGATCTGCGGTGCGTCCAAAGAATGGAACCTCGAGAAGGTTCTGGAACTCGAAACCCGCAAGATTCAGGAACGTGTGGGCGGCAAAGACGTTCTGCTGTTGATCTCTGGCGGGGTCGATTCGACCGTCGCCGGCGCCATGCTTCTCAAGATACTCGATCCGGCCCAAGTTCATCTGATGTATATCGATACTGGTTTGATGCGGAAGAACGAAAGCGAGGAGGTGGCCGAAAGCCTCAAGCAGCTTGGCGCCAGGCATCTCTATCTGATCCGTGCCGAAGAACGGTTTCTGAAAGCGCTGAAGGGTCTCTCTGAGCCCGAGGCCAAACGCAAGGCCATCGGAGACGCCTTCATCCGCGTTCAGGAAGAAGAGGTAGCTAAACTCCAATTGACCGACTACTTTTTGGCGCAAGGAACCCTCTACACCGACCTAATTGAGAGCGGCAAAGGCGTGGGCAAAGAGGCTCGCGTGATCAAGAGCCACCACAACGTCGGCACTCCCCTCGTGGAGGCCAAACGTGCCGCGGGTCTGGTCATTGAACCCTTGGAGATGCTCTACAAGGACGAGGTCAGAGCCCTCGGCGCGAAGCTGGGTGTCGGGGAAGCCATTGTCTGGCGGCACCCTTTTCCGGGACCGGGACTTGGAATTCGGATTTTGGGAGAAGTGACGAGAGAAAAGTGCGACATTTTGCGGGAAGCCGACTGGATCTACATCAGCGAGTTGAAGAAACGGGGTCTTTACAAAGAGATCTGGCAGGCGTTCAGTGTGTTGCTTCCCGTACGCTCCGTGGGAGTGGCGGGCGACGCTCGGGACTACGGTTTTGTCCTGGCACTCCGGGCCGTCGTCTCCAAAGATGGCATGAGCGCCGATGTTTATTCCTTTCCAATGAAAGACTTGCTTGAGATTAGCAGCCTAATTACTAACCAGGTCAGTGCCGTGGGGCGAGTTACCTACGACATCAGTTCCAAACCGCCGTCGACGATCGAGTGGGAGTAGCGCTCAGGGTTCGCTCATTCCTGCCGAAAATAGGGGGGTAACGGAGGAATTTCATGGCCCTGCATCAGCTCCTGACGATGATTCCCCACGAGGTCGCCGAACAGAAACGGTCGGTAGTTGCCCGATGGACGGAAACCCCCGAAGGCGGATTGTGGGATCCCGAACCCGACTATGGGGCCTTCGTCGACGAGCGCGGGCGAGTCGTTTCAGGCAACAGACCCCCTCGGGCCTTCCTGGACAGCGACGATCCTCGGCAATTGCTTCTGGCTCCCGACACCGAGAGGACTCTGGGAAGCGATGTTACAGTCGCTTTTTTGGATTGGGGGCGTCAGTCGGTCAGTTGGGAGGAGATCTTCGAGCTTTGGGAGGCGTGGGACGCCCAGGGAATGATCATCGATTGCGGGGCGGTGTCCGTGAATTGGTCGGTCTCTCACCGCTGGACGGCGCCCGGATGGATAGCCTTTGCTCAGAAATTCGACGGCAGTCCCCTGGCAACCGTCACCAGGAGTCAAGACCTCCATCCGGTACCGGCCGCAGCCGTTGCGCACGGCGAAAGGCCTACTTTCGAAATATCGAGACTTCCCGATCCTCTGCCTACTCAAGTCCTATCTCCTGCGCCCGTGCCCGTTGCTTCTTCGTTTCTGGCCCGTGCCAAGAAGCTCAAGGGCGAGGTGGACCCTTGGGCACTTGAAGCGCCGACAGAAGGAACTCTTCCCATGTTGCCGTTCACCTTGCACGCCCTCAAGGATCAGGCTTTCCCATGGCCCCGAGGCGTAGCCTGACCTTGGGCTTCCTTGACAGAGACGGTGTTTTCAAGTAACTTGTTGCGAGATTTGGAACGGAGGCACTAGATGGCCAAGAAAGGGATTTCGAAAAACGCCCGTCGTGAAGGGGCACAGGAACTCTTGAGCAAGTGGGGCGGCAAAATTCGCATGAAGTCGGTCTTTGAAAATGGCAAGATGAAACACGTGGCCGTTTGCGAAAAATCGGGCAATACCGCCCGTCGGCCCTCTGAGTTGATGGACTGAGTATTCAGCGCAGTCTTTGAAAAGCCGGCTTCAGGCCGGTTTTTTTTTGCCCCGGGGTCAGTAGGTCTTCGAGTCCATGGCCTGAAACGCCGACCTGACCTTGGCCAAGCGGTCGAGTTGCTTCTGGATGATCTTTTGGTAGTCGAGATCTCCGGTTTCGATGCGCCACTGCTCGTCTGTCCATTCCTGAAGGCCTTCGAGCCACAGCGGAGGGGTGTTGGTCGCCTCTCCCGAGTAGTTTTTGGCGTCGGCCCAATAGCCGAAGGCAGTCTGGTAGATCTTTTCCGCCTTGTCTAGGCTGTCGAGATTGGCCCATTTCCAGGGATAGTTGTAGAAATAGGCGGTCTGTTTGTCGTAGTTCGCGGCCAACAGGAGAGTCTGCTGAACGAGAAGCAGGTTGACGTGCATTCGGAAGAGCGCCCGGTAGCGCGCCCAGTCCTTTTCGTCCTTGATCGGGGCGAGGGCGTTGAGCGGGTTGGCGAAGTCGGTTCGGAGGGCCCTCTCCAGGTAGTAGATGTTTTCCAGGGCGCTGTCTGGGTCTTCGTGCAGGTGCCGGTGGACCAAATTGTACCATTGCTCCGCGTAGAGGATCTTGTAGGCCGAGGCGGGGGTTGTCGACAGCAGAGCCAGGAATCCGAAGGCCAAGATTCTCTTCATACCGACCTTATCGGCAAATTCGCTCCCAAATCGAGTCGGTCAGCGCTTGAATTTCTTGCGAAGCATCTAGTTTGACCACTTCCAAACCCTGGGCTTCGGCCTGGGCTATCGCCCGGTGATAGGCGGTGCGAATCTTGGTCTGAGACGACGCATCCTCGAATTTTTCTCGAATTTGGCCTCTCCTATCGATGCGGCTTTGGGCTTCGGCCACTGGAAGCTCAAACCAGAACAGCGCCTCAGGAAGCGGAAACGAGGCGTTCCAGTCCCAAACCGTTTCCCAGGGAAGGTCGAGGCTTTGGTAGGCCAGCGACGAGAAGAAATAGCGGTCGCTGACGACAAGAGCGCCAGAGGCTAGTGCGTGACGAACGCCACCGGTTCCGTTGAGGTGCTGCAGTCGGTCGGCGGCAAACAGCGGGGCCAAAACCGCGGGGTGTGCATCGACCTCATGGCGGAGAATGGACCGGATCAAAGCACCGATGGGGTGGGGAGTCGGCTCGCAGTCGGCGCGAAACGGCCTGTGCTCAAACTTCGCGCGCCGCTCAAGCTCCTTCAGCTGGGTTGTTGTTCCGGATCCGTCGATCCCTTCGAGGACAAAGAACCCCTTCAAGACCTCTCTGTACAGCGCGGGGTCATGTTCTTTTTGGGACATTCGAGTATACTCCTGACGTGCGTACCTTCTGGAAAGCCTTCCTGATTCTAGGTTTTTTCCATCCCTTGGTCATCCAGGCCGAGCCATTCGGAACAACCGAAGTGACAGTTTTTGACACGGATTTCCTTCCGGCTCCGCAAGGACCCGTCCCTGAAGATCCCGGGGAACCCCCCGAACCGGGCTGGGTGGCCGTGCTTCCACAACCGGTACAGGTTCCCTGCACTGTTCCACCCATCTTACTGCCGGAGTTGCCTTCATGATTTCATTCTTCTGGGCCATGGGCCCTTTCCTTCTTCCCCTGCTGATCCTGTCCGTGTACAGTGTCGGACTGATTCTTCACAAACAGCGCGCGCTGCGTTCGGCTCGTCCCTTGACCGGCGAGGTTCTTGGCCGGGTGCTCGACGAGTTGGCCCAGGGGCGTTGGGGCAACGGTCTTGTTCCGCCGGGCCATCCCGTGGGAACGCTTCTGAACCATTTCGGAGAGGCCTCAAACTTGCTTCAGGCCCGGGGTCAAATGCTTCTGGCCGACCTTGAAGACAGGATTGCCTACTTTCCGGCCCTCGCGAATGTGGCAACACTCACGGGACTTTTTGGCACCGTCTGCGGGATGATCGGGGCTTTCTTTTCCTTGCGCACCGGTGGCGGCGCCGACCCCGGGGCCTTGGCCGGCGGTTTGGGACAGGCTCTTGTCGCCACAGCCTTGGGTTTGGTGACGGCGATTCCCAGCCTCGTCGCGCACGCCGTTTTTCAAAAGAGAATTCAAACGGTGGCCTCGCAGATGGAGGTGGTTTTATCGGCCCTTCTCCCGTCCGGTTTGGTGACCCAAGATGTTTAGCCGAGTGAAGCTGCGGCGCGGGAAGTCAGAGACAGTCTCGCTGCTCTTGACGCCGTTCATCGATATTCTGCTGGTTCTTCTGTGCTTCGTTTTGGCGGTCAGCTTCCAGATTCGTGCCGCCATCGACGTCAAGTTGCCCGAAGCCGCTTCGGGGGAACTGCTGACTAGCAGCCAACTGACCGTGTCGATAGGCCGGGATTCCTCGCTGGTCATCCAGGGGCGTCCGGTGACTGTAGAAGGTCTTCCCTCGGTCCTGAGGCAGGTCTTGGCCGGGTTCCCGTCCGGAAAGGCCCCTTCGGCCGTAATTCAGGGAGACGAGCAGATACCCTACGCGCTTCTGGTTCAGGTGATGGACGCGCTGCGGGCGCAGGGCGTTACCGATCTTTCGCTTTTGACCGAAGCCCGGGGGAGGCACTGAGTGAGCGCTCGGAGGAGCCGCCCTTGGCTCCTTTCCTTGCTGATTCACGTTTTCGTCGGGGCCGTGTTTCTGCTCCTGCTCTCCTTCCGCGTTTCTCCTGTCACTGCAGCGGTCAGGATGCACCTACTTCAGCCTGGGAGCTCCGCGGGGCTTTCCAGACCCAAAGCGGGAGCTACGGACTGGCGGATCGCGCCCGCGGCTACCCAGAACCCGGAAAACGCTCTCCTGCCCGCGTGGCAGACGAGCACGCCTGAACCGGCGGCGGCCGGCCCCGTGCCAGTTGCGGCCTCGCTTGACGAAATCCTCGGGCCAGGCCTTCCCTCCCGGAAGCCCGCCGAAAGTTCCCCGCCGATGGGAAACGGAGGCTGGGTGAATGCCGCAGGGGAAGGCTACTCTGCGCCTCCGCTGCCGCCTCCAGGCCTGGCGCCCCCTCAGGGCTCCCGTTGGTCACTCTTGATTTCGGTGCCGGGGAGCGGGGGCTTGGCTACCGAGGTCGAGGGTCTGGATTCCGGGCATCCCGAGCTCGACCGCTGGCTTGAAGAGTATTTGAGAACGGTTTCCTTTCCGCCAAGTCCTGACGGACAGCCCTACCAGACCCATTGGTCTCTCCGGCTGGAAAGCGGGAAGCCGCAGTGAAGCGCCTGGTTTCGTGGCGGTTCCTGCTCCCGGGGTTGGTGCTCTTTGGATCGGCGCTCTGGTTCACGCCGGTGCTTTGGCAAAAGGCCGACGCGTGGGTTGAGCACCAACGGGATCTGGTGTGGGAACGGGTCGAAAAGTTCGTCGGACAGAAAGTCGTCTACGAACGGATTGCTCCCAACGTCCTGGCCGCACTGGATTTTCAAAATGTGCGAATTCTGGCCGAAGACGGATCGACAGTTTTGACGGCAGCCTCGATCCGGTTCTCGTGGGACTGGTCATTGGTCCTGGCAGGAAGGTTTTCCGAGGCCCTCCGCAAAGTCCGGCTCATCAACGCGACGCTCGACGTCGATGCCCGAAGGGATGCCGCCCTCCTGCTTCGCTGGGAAAGTCTGGCCGACACCTCGGCTTCGGGAGGCGTCGAAGCCCTTGGCCTGCAGTTGGAAGCGTTCAATCTGGCCCTCCGCTGGACCGATGGCGTTCGTTCGTTGGCCCTCGACCGGGCATTCTTGACGCTCAGTCCCAAGCAGAACGAGTGGGGACTTCGCTACAGGGGGACGCTGCTGGCCCAAGATCGGTCGTCGTCCAAGGTGTTTGCCTCGGTGGCGGTTCGCGGGGACCTCCGGAGCGACGCGGCGTTCAAGAACCTGAATCTGAGAGCCGAATTGTCACAGGTGACCACTTCTTGGTTTGATCTGGAACCGATCACGCTCCAAATTGCCGTCGACCCTTCGCAAATCGTCATAACAAAGGTCGCCGATCAGGTTCCTCTTGATCTTCAAGTCCGGTGGGACAGGGTCGCCGATTCTTGGGAACTCAAGGGAGAAGCCGACCGATTCCGACCCTCGCGCCTGATTCACGCCAAAGCCGCGGGCGCCTGGCGGGAACTGGCCGAAGGCGTCGCGACCGGAAGGTTCTTCTACAGGACCGATGGAACCTCGGGATTTGAAGGTCGGGCATCCTGGCCCGCCGGGGTTTTGCCCGCGCCTTTTGGAGACGCGGGGCTAGAAGCTGAGGGTGCCGTCAGGGCCGAGTCAGGGCTGCTTCATTTTGTCGGATTGCGCTTGGAGACCCCCGCCGCGTTGTTGGATTTTGACGGTTCCGTTGAGACTGTCGACGGGTTGCCCGAGGGCCGGCTCCGCGTTGAGCGGTGGGACCTCTCAGGTGCGGGACGGGCCCGGGCATCGCTTGACCTGATTCGGTCACGGAACCGGGTTGAGTTCACTGGAGAGGAAATTGGCTGGAATGCCTTGAGACTCGCTGAACCCAAAGGCTGGTTTGAGAAGACCGCGGAAGGTTGGTCGTATCAAGTTGCGGGCCAGTTGGGAGGTGCCCAAGGGGAGTTGGTGTCTTCGGGTCAAATCCGTGCCCAGGATCTTGCGTGGGACCTTTCGATCAAGGCCTCGTCGCTGCCTCTAGATCTTGTGTTCGAGGAGTGGCGTAGACATCAGTCTCAGCTTGTTGTTCCAAAGGCCCTTGTGTCCTGGCAGGCCGATGTCTCGAGTCACTTCGCCGGGCAGAGAACCGAGCTGACTGCCGCTGAATCGTCGTTCGAAATCCGTGACCCCGACCGCTCGGATCGGAGGACGGCGGGCAGACTGGGCTGGAAGGAGAGACACCTGAGCCTGACGGTGTCCGAGTTTCGGTGGGACACCGTCAGCGCTGCGGCGACGTTGTCTGCCAGCTTCGAGGACGCGGGTTCGGTCGGATGGACCCTTCATGGGACGCTCTGGGACCGGGTTTTTGATCTCAAAGGGAGCTGGGATCCGTTTGGGAGATCGATCGTCTTTTCTGGAAGTCCCGGAATCGAGGGCCGAGTGCTGCAGGATCTCGCCGGATCGTGGGTTGTGCAGCTCACGCTTCAACCGCTGGAGGTGGTTCCAGGGTGGACCCTTGGATTTCAGGGGCAGACCGTGATTCGCGAGGACGACTGGACGCTTGACGCCGAGCGGGTCACGGTCTCCGGCCGCTACCCCTGGAACAAGGAAACTTTCGTTGTCCGCACGAAATTCCACTCGGACCCTGCTTCGGTGCATTTATCCGAGCTGGTCTGGAAGGACGACCACGGTACGTTGGACGGCGAGCTCGAAAGCGCTTGGTCGCCCAACTTTGTCCGGCCTTGGGTGGGGAGCCTGATTCTCGCCACTCCTGCTACGGGCCGGGAGACCCTGGCTGCGAGCTGGACAGGCACCGCCGCCGAGCACTGGCATTTCGCAGTCAAGACCTCGGGAGCCGACATTTCCCGGATTGGCCTCCCCGGACTTTTGGGTCGACTGAATCTCACGGCCTCCGGTGACTGGGCAGGCAAAGAAAGAACTTGGTCGGCGCAGGCTTCGCTCAGCGAGGCTCAGTACGGAGATTCTCCGCTGGGTTTCCGGGCCTCGTTCTCAGGGACCTCGAGCCATCTGTCCGTCCGCGGCCTCAACGTCGCGGTCAGTTCCATCCGGGTGGCCGATGGTTCCCTGGAAGTCGACGCCCTCGGCCGAACCTGGCAGGCCGGGTTGGGGTTCGGGTTGAGGCTTGGAACCAACGACTGGGAGTCGCGATGGCTTGCCGACGGCAACTGGACTTCCCCTGGAAAACCCTGGCGGACGGATTTCAAGCTCAAGACCCGCTCGAACACCTGGGCAAAAAGGGTCTTTCCAGACTGGGCCGTGAGAGGCTACTGGGGCGATGCCGGTTGGCAGGCGTTCCTAGAGGACGGCGGGCTGACGGGCGTGGGCCAACCAGACGGAAGCTTCCAAATCCGGGCGGAGTCCCCTTTCCCCTTCCAGGCAGAGGCTGCGGGAACGTGGTCCCTGGGCGTGCTCAACCTCGCCGTCAAGGGATTTCGGGCCGACTTGGCCCTGGTCAAGAGTTTTTTCAACTCCAAATTGTTTGCCGTCAACTCTGGAGAAGCGGTGGGGGATTTTTCGCTGGGCGGTTCTCCCTCCGATCCCGACGTGAACGGCCGCCTGGTTCTGACCGGTCTGACCTTTGAGAGTTCCTTTGTTCGACATCCGGTAGGTCCCGTCGATGTTCCAGTTTTGCTGGAAGGGCACCAGGTACGGATTGACCCGGTCAACGTCGGCCCGCCGGGTCAAGTCTGGTTCGTCGCCGGAATCGCCAAACTCGATCATCTCCTCCCCGAGGAATTCCAGTTCTCTGTGGAAACCGATGCGCTTTCTTCGATTCCGGCTTCCTACCAATACAGCGGCATCTCTGCCACCGGGAGCGTCAGCGGTTTGTTTGTGGTCAAGGGGAACTCCCAGGGTGTGACGCTCGGCGGAAGGCTGGTTCTGGAGGATACGACAATTACCCTCAAAGACACCAATCCGTCGCCCGAAGACGCGGCTCTCGATATCAACGCCGACCTGACACTGATCACCGGAAGAAGGGTCGAATTCTTCTGGCCCAACAAGACACTCCCTCTGATACAAACTGTGACGGCGCCCGGCCAGACCATGCAGATCAGGGCCAATCAAGTGGCTTCGACCTGGTCGCTGAACGGAAAGCTCGCGCTGAAAACCGGTGAAATCAACTACCTGAATCGGACCTTTCTCCTGAGGGAGGGGGTTCTTGTTTTTCAGGAAGATCAATCTCGTTTCGACCCGCAGGTTTCTCTTCGCGGGGAGTGGCGGGTGCAGGAAGACGTGGGACCGGTGATCGTGATTCTCCGTGCCGACGGGTCGCTGGCCAAATTCTCGCCTCGGTTCGAATCCAGTCCGTATCTGAGTCCGGCTATCCTTCAGCAACTGGTGGGAACTTCGCTCGGCCCGGGTACGGACTCCTCAAGTTCCAAGAGCGCCGACGCGGCCTTGTCGTTGGCCTCCGACGTGGGGGCAGGGTTTCTTCTGACCCCTCTTGAAGAGTCCGTGAAAAGAAATTTGAACCTTGACCTGTTCACCGTTCAGACCCAACTGCTGAAAACGACGCTTTTGAAGCGAAATGCCTCGCCGAATGCCGTGGATTATCTTGACAACAGCCGCTTGTTTTTCGGAAAGTATATCGGCGATGATCTGTTCCTGCAGGGAACCTTGGCGTTCTTTCAAGGTGTGACCGACGCAACACAGGTTTCCCAGGTAGTCGAGGTCGATCCGGAGATTGAAGTCGACCTTGAGACACCCTTCTTCATGCTCAATTGGACCCTGCTTCTCCAGCACCCCAATACCTACTTTGTCAGTGACAATGCGGTAACATTAAGATGGAATTGGAGTTATTGATGATCGAGGAGACTGAATGAAGCCATCACCGTGGATACTTGTCTTGGGCCTGTTGGCCGGCACACTGCCCCTAGCGGCCCAAAACTCCCCTTCGGTGACGCCTCCCTCCCAAACCGTTGCAGACTGGTACCTCGACAAGCCTATTGCCGACATTCGGTTCGATGGATTGGTGACGGTGCAGCGCAGCGACATCGAGGGAGTCACAAGACCCTACGTGGGCAAGAAATTCACCGAGTCGCTCTTCCAGGATCTTCAGGCGGCTCTGTACAACACCGACTATTTTGACGGACTCATCGTCCCCACGGCCATCAAAGGCGACGATCAGGGGAATACGGTGATCCTGCTGTTTAAGGTCACCGAAAAGCCTGTTGTTGAGGCGATCGAATTTACGGGCAACAAGAAACTCCGAACGGGGGATCTTCAAGGAGTGCTCACCGTCAAGAAGGGCGACTTGGTCAACCAGGCCAAGGTTCGCAACGACGAGAAGGCTCTTGAGACCTACTACCATGAGCGTGGATTTCTCGACGTCTCGCTAACTTCCGCCATTGTGGACTCCGACCCCAAGAAGACCAAAGTCGTCTTCACCATCAGCGAAGGTCTGCAGACCGCCGTCAAGACAATCGATTTTCAAGGGAACGTGTTCGCCTCGGTCTCGACCCTCAAGGGGTTAATGGAAACCAAGGTTCAGGGGCTTTTTGACAGCGGGCTGTTCAAGGAAGCCTCCTTCACCAAGGACCTTCGCGCGATTGAAACCTACTACTGGAACCACGGCTACCTCGACGCCCGCGTGGTCGACGTTCAGCGGAACGTCACCTTTGACAAGGCCAGCGACCGGAACGTTTTGGGGCTGGTCCTTTCCGTGAAAGAAGGTGAGCCGCTGATTTTTGGCGGATTCACCTTCGAAGGCAACCAGATCTTTACTACCGATGTGCTGCAGGCGCAGATCCGCCAGCCTGTGGGAAAGACGATCAGCAAGGAGAAGTTGGAAGCCGACTACCAAAGGGTCGTCGACCTCTACCTTGAAGATGGGTACATCTTCAACAACATCAGCCGCAAAGAAACCCGTGACGGCCAAACCATCAGCTACAAGGTGACCATTGTGGAACGCCCTCGGGCCCACATTGAGAACATCATGGTCAAGGGCAACACCAAGACCAAGGACAAGGTGATTCTTCGTGAAATGCCGATCGAGGTGGGCGATGTCTTCAGCAAAGCCAAGATTGTTTCCGGTATCCGAAACCTCTACAACCTCCAGTATTTCAGCGTGGTGACCCCAGAGACTCCCCAAGGATCAGCGGACGGCCTCATGGACTTGGTCCTCAACGTCGAGGAAGCGAAGACGGCCGACATCTCTTTCGGTGTCTCTTTCTCGGGAACCGCCGATTTCCCTCTCTCAGCACAGGTGAAATGGTCTGACAGGAACTTTATGGGAAACGGCCAGACCCTGGGTGTTTCCTCCTCTCTGTCTCCTGTTATGCAGAGCATCACCACGTCCTTTACGGAAAACTGGTTCCTCGACCAGCGGCTCACCCTGGGAGGTCAGTTGGGATTCACGCACTCGGTCAACGCCAAGATCGATCAAGACGTGCTTTCGCCCACTTACAATGACAAAGAAGTGCCGGACCCCTACACCGACAACCAGTATGTTTTCTCCACCCCCCGGGTCTACAAAGGAGTCAACTACAATGCCGGTGATCTGTTTCCCGGCCTGGCGACCGCGTCGGACATTTCCACCTACAGCCTGATCACCCGCTACCAGTACGATCTGAACAACGGGACCGTCAAGAAAAATGCCCAAATGCAGTACCAAGCCTGGCAGTTCAGCCTAGGCGTCAACACCGGGTATTCCTGGTACACCCAACTGGGGCGGTTTGGACTGGGCACAGGCGAGAAATCAACCGTTCAGATGGTAACCTACGATTCCACTATCTACCGGCCAGACAATATCGCCCTGCGAAACAACCTCGACGTTTGGCAGCTGGGGAATCAATGGTGGACTAAGGGGTCCTGGGATACCCGCGACTTGGTCTACAACCCTTCCAATGGATTTTTGCTGGCTGAAACCCTTACCTTCGGCGGCGGATTTCTTGGCGGATATACCCACTTCACCCGGTTCGACACTCAGGCCGAAGACTACTTCAAATTCTTCAGCTGGCCGGTGGCTGAGACCTACAGTTTCGACTTGGTCCTCAAAGTTCGGACCGGATTCAGTTTCCTGTTGCCGTCCACCGGCGGACCGAACTCTCTCGTTGTCGAACCGACCGACGAGCTCTACGTCGACGGCATGCTTTCGGGACGAGGCTGGGGCTATCAGACAGGCGGCAAGGCAAGCTGGACCTCGGGTGCTGAAATTCGAACGCCCGTCCCCTTCGTTGGTCAGTTTCTCTGGATTGACACCTTCGTCGACCATTCCAAGCTGATCGACATCGCGGCTGCCGACCAGTACTCCAACCCCTTCACGCGCCCCTTGCAGGAGCAACAGTTTTCGTGGGGCACGGGGTTGCGGGTCGTTAGTCCCCAGTTCCCCATTGCCCTATACGTGGTGAAGCCCTTCCAGTTTGACCAATCTGGCAATATTGTGTGGGTGAAAGGGGACGGCCTCTTCGGAAGTCAGGCCGACATGAAGCTTGTCGTCGCGTTCGGCATGCAATACTAGGGGGTAATTCGGTGAATCGCACTGTCATCCTGATTCTGATGGGCTTGATCGCCCTGGGAACCGCCTCGGCTCAGCAGTTTGCCAAGACTGGAATCGTCAACTTGACGCGTGTCAGCCAATTCTACAAAGACACGAAGACAAAAGCCTTGGAAGATCTTCGGGCCACCATCCAAAAGGACCTCGACGCGATGAAAGACGAGATCCGGAGCTTGGCCGACCAACGGGCAGAGGCCGCCAAGAAGAACGAGGCGGCCCTTGTGAAGTCCCTTGACGCCACCATTCAGGCAAAAAAAGATGCCTTCGCCGACTACGGAAAGAAGAAACAGGTCGTGTTGACCGCGGCGGCAGACGACCTTAACAGCGATTCAACCTTCCAGAAGCTCCTGCCTCAAGAAATCGAACAGGCCGCCATTTCCAAGGGATTCGCACTTATCCTCAACGCCTCCAATCCGGCCGTTATCTGGTACGGACCGGACGCCGACATCACCGACGATGTCAACCAGCGCCTTCAAGTCGATCTGACGCGCTGACACGCTCTCAGCGTCAGCCGGGGTCCTTCTCATTGAGCTGCTGCTCAAGGACATTTTGCAGCGCGGAGAACTTCTTCTTGTTTTCAGGGGACAGCTCGCTCAGGTTTCTGTGAGCGTTGAGCAGGACTTCGGTGCTGGGCGCTTGGCTCGCCCTTAGGCCTGTCCAGGTGGAGGGTGACGGCGGTTGCGGGCCACTAACTAGGGTGAGAATTCTCAGTATCCCAAGGCTAGTCAGAAGCTTCGTGCATTCCTGAGTCGGCCGCAAGATGGTCAGCGAGCGGCCGGTCAGTTGCCTGTAGCGCTTGTGAAACCCCACCAACAGTCCCATGAACGTCGAATCCATATATTCGCAAGCCGAAAGATCCACGGCAAGGAGCTGGGGAACCGGTGTTTGGCTGAGCCTTTCCAGAATGACTTCCCGCAGATCCGTCGACACCGCAGCCGTAATGTGGCCGAGAGCGCGTATGAAGAGACCGTCGTCGTTTTCCTGGTAGAACAGAGCCTCTGCCACGCGGTTCATTATAGCGGATTGCCAACGAAAGACAACAAGAGAAGTCGGTTTTGTCCTTGAGAAAAGAGGGCCTTTTCCCTAAGATGGCTCCATGACCGAGCTTACCCCGATGATGCGTCAATACCAGGAAATCAAGGAACAGCATCGGGACAAGATCCTTTTCTTCCGCTTGGGCGACTTCTACGAAATGTTTCAAGACGATGCTAAAGAAGCCAGCCGCATCCTTGGTTTGACTCTCACTCACCGCCATGGCGAACCCATGTGCGGTATACCCTACCATGCCGCTCAGCCGTACATCCGCAGGCTTTTGGCCTCGGGTAGGAGTATCGCGGTTTGCGAGCAGGTCTCAGTGCCCGGTGCCGACAAGGCGCTCGTCCGCCGCGAGGTCGTCGATGTCTTGACTCCTGGTACCGTTGTTGAAGACAGCTATCTCGGCTCTTCCGCCTCAAACTACACCTTTGCGCTTGCCTTTGAGGCTGACCTCTGCGCCCTCTCGGCGGCGGACCTGTCGACAGGCGACCTTCGCGCGACGAATTTTCGTCTTGAGGGAAGGACGGAAGCGCTCGAACGGGAACTGGCCCGGTTCCAGCCAAGGGAAGTGCTTGTGGCTGATGACGCGCTGGAAGCGTATCCTTTCCTCCAGACCCTCATGGGAGGTTTCCCGGTGTTGACCGTCACCAAACTGCCGCCGTGGCGTTTCGACCGCCGTTTGGGATACCAGAGACTGCTGGACCACTTCGGCGTTCTGAGCCTTCAGGCCTTCGGCCTTTCCGAACAGTCCTTCGAAGTCGCTGCGACTGGTGCGTTGATTGAGTACTGGCAGCTGAATTCTCCGGGACGCTCGTTGGGCCACTTGAGGACGCTGGAAGTCTACCGTGCCTCCCAGTTCCTTCAGCTTGACTCCCAGTCGCTGAGGAGTCTCGAAGTGACGGCCAACACCCTCGACGGTGGCACCAAGCACACGCTATTTTCGGTTCTCGACCGCACGCTGACAGCGGGGGGCTCACGCCTGCTTAAATCGCGCCTTCTTTTTCCACTCATTGACCCGGAGCACCTCGAACAGCGTCTCGACGGAGTGGAGATCCTCGTCAACAGCCCGGATCTTTTGCAAAAGGTGCGAACCAAACTCGAAGGGCAACTGGATGTTGAACGTTTGGCCGCAAGGCTTTCACTCGACAAAGCCTCGCCAAGGGATTTGCTCGGCTTGGAATCCTCGGTCGTCTTGGCGTTGAGCTTGGCCGACCTTGCTGAACGGGAGGCACCCAGTCTTGCCCCTTCCGTGGCGTGGAGTCGCGACTCGCGGCTTAGGCTCGAAACTTGGGCAGAGAGGGTTTCACGGGCGCTTCTCCGCGACCCGGCGCCCACGATCCACGAGGGGGGACTTATCGAGCCGGGGTACGATACCGAACTCGATGAACTTCGGCACCTGAAGGACCACAGCCAGGACGTGCTTGACGCCTATTTGCTTCAAGAACAGCAGACGACAGGCATACCTCAGCTGAGAATCCGGTACAACAAGATCATCGGGTACTTTTTTGAGATCACCAAGGCCCGTCTGGATCAACTTCCTAGTCACTTCCGCAGGAAGCAGAGCCTTGTCGGTTCCGAGAGATTCACCACCAGCCGGCTTGGAGAAATCGAAGAAACCCTTCTCCATGTGCAGGACAGAATTTTCGAGGCCGAGCGCAAGCTCTTTCTTTCGCTGAGGGAGGACTCGAAGTCGCTGGTTGGGGACTTCCAAGCTCTTGCGGAGTTCACCTCGCAGCTTGATGTTTCCGCCGCTCTAGCCAAGACTGCGATGCTTCAGCGGTACGTCCGTCCCACCTTCTCCCAGACCGCCGAGTTGGTTCTTGACGAGGCCAGGCACCCTGTTGTCGAGGCGGCAAGGATCGACTCTCCTTTTATCCCTAATTCCGTCTCGTTTTCCCCTCAAGACAAACTCTTTTTGATCACCGGTCCTAACATGGCGGGCAAATCGACCTACCTCAGGCAAACTGCCCTTGTCGTTCTGATGGGGCAGATCGGTTCCTTTGTGCCGGCCCTGTCGGCGCGCTGGGCACTCGTCGACAGGATATTCTGCCGAGTTGGCGCCAGCGACCATTTGGCCCGCGGAGAATCCACGTTCCTTGTGGAAATGAACGAAACTGCGTACATCCTGCGAAACGCCACCACCGAAAGCCTTGTCATCATGGACGAAGTGGGGCGGGGCACAGGAACACGCGACGGCTTCAGTCTGGCCTGGGCGATCTGCGAGTATCTTTTGGAACACGTGAGAGCGAAGACGCTTTTTGCCACCCATTTCCACGAATTGACTGGGTTGAGTCATCCGGCTCTCAGAAACTTTTCGATGGCGGTCATGGAAGAGGGCGAACAGGTAGTGTTCCTTCGGCGCGTCATTGCCGGCGCCGCCGACCACAGCTACGGCCTTCACGTTGCTCGTTTGGCGGGGGTACCGGCACCTGTGCTGGTGCGTGCGGCACAGATTCTCCACAATCTTCCGCCCGAAGACGGTTCGACAATACCTGCAGTGCGTCCAATGGCCGCGCTGCAGGACCCCCAGCTCGATCTTTTCGCTCCCGAGGATCAGCTTCGTCTCACGCTTCAATCTCTGGACATCGACCGGCTGACACCTCTGGAAGCTCTCAACACCTTGGCCAAACTCAAAGAGGATTCCAGCAGTTGATCGGGCAAGCGGGCTGGCCTAAAACGCCGTGAGGGGAGGTATGGAATGCTTATCCTTCCTTCCCACCCGGTGCCTCAGCTGCGCAAGGCCCGGATCTGCTCCTCTTTGCCGGCACTGCCTGGCCCGGTTCCAGCCGGCTCCCAACCCTGAAGCGGGACTGGGAAGGTGCCCGGTCTGCGATCAGGTCAGACTGGCCGAGGTCGAACTTTGCGTCGACTGTGGGGCGCAGACTTGGTCGTTTCCTCTGGCGGAGGGATTGTTCGGCTACAACGATCCCGCCGGTGAACTTCTCCGCTTGTTCAAGTTTGGCGGCAACAAGCGCCTGGTTGAGCTCTGGGTGCGGGCAGCCCAAGCCCGGTTGGTGCCCCAAGGGCCCCTGGTTCCCGTACCGGCACTAGCTTCCAGGGTGTGGCGCCGAGGATGGGACCCTGTCAAGACGCTGATCCAAGGCCTTTCCCGCCAGGCCGGACTCCCTGTTTGGAAGGTTCTGGACCGCCGGCCCTCGGCGGTCCAGAAGACTCTTGACCGAGCCGGGCGTCTGACAAACGCCCAGAGTTCCTACGCCTTGGCGCACCCCATTCCGGCGAAGTTGGCTGGAACTCCTTTGGTCTGGCTGATCGATGATGTGGTAACCACGGGCGCGACGGTCGAGGCTTGCGCGCGGCTCCTCCGCCAGGCTGGAGTGAGGGAGGTTCGTGTGTTCTGTTTGGGGCTTCACTGACAGACTCCGGGGACCTTGACAGTCCGCCCGCACACAGGTATTGTTTTGCATACAGTTAAGCTCTCTAGTTGAAAAGAGTCGGAAACGGCTCTTTTTTTTATGGTGTCCCATGTTGCTGAACGATCCAGAAGATCCTGTTTTTCTTGACCTTGACCAGTTCTTCCGAGAACTCGGACACAATCTCGTTGATTTAGCGCTCCGGAGCAAAAACGGGAATACATCGGTCCACGTTGTGTTGCATTCCCCGGCTGACTTGGGAATCGCTGAATTGGCGAAAGCGCACCGGCTCTTGATCCCGAGGTTGGAAAACCTCCTCAAGACCGACGAGCTGTCGGTCGAAGTCGGTTCACCGGGTTTGCAGCGCAACCTAAAATTCAAGCGGGAGCTTGGGTTCTTCCTTGGGAAGAAGATCAGGCTGTACCTGACGGGTGCGGCAGATTGGGAAGAGGGGCTGTTGACGGCCTTCGACGGGGAAACGGCGACCTTTGAAACCAAGGCGGGTCCACGGCAGGTGGCCGTGTCCGATATCCACAAAGCAAAATTGCATGACCTATGACAAGGGAGGGTCAGAGTGAACTCTGAACTGAGCGATTCCATCCGAGCCATTACCCAAGACAAAGGAATCAGCAGCGAGCTGGTCCAGAAAGTTGTGGAAGAATTCCTCTTGGCTGCCTACAAGAAGACGTACGGCACCAGCGACAATGCCGTAGTCAAGTTCGGTGACGATCTGGGAGAAGTTACCATTTCCGCAAAGAAGGTCGTTGTCGATGATGACGACCTCTACGATCCCGTCGGCGAACTTGAACTCAAAGATGCCCGCGAACTCAACGAGGAAGCCTCCGTCGGCGATGAGATTCTCATTGAGATCGATCCCAAGGAATTTGACCGCTCTTCGGTGCACACGGCTAAGCAGCGCGCCAAGCAGTACCTTCGCGACATTCAAAAAGACACGTTGTATTCCGAGTTCTCGGGCAAGGAAAACGAAGTGATCATCGGGTACTATCAACGCGAGCGTAACGGGAACATCTACGTTGACCTCGGCCGCACCGAGGGCATTCTTCCGAGAAAGAACCAATCTCCCCGCGAGACCTACGCCCCGGGAAGTCGAATCAAGAGCATGATCAGCGAGGTTCGAAAGACGCCTGGAGGACTGCAGGTGGTGTTGACCCGCCGCGATCCGAAGTTCGTCGAGAAACTCTTCGAACTTGAGGTTCCTGAGATCTACGAAAAGACCATTTTGATCCACAAGATTGTGCGCGAAGCCGGCTACCGCACCAAGATCGCTGTCAGGTCAGTGAAGGAAGAGGTCGACCCCATCGGCGCGTGCGTCGGCCTCAAGGGTGTGCGCATCCAAGCCGTCATGAAAGAACTTGAGGGGGAGAGGATCGACGTACTCAAGTACGATCCCGAACCGAGGGAGTTCATCCGCAACGCCCTTAACCCGGCCCAGGTCAGTCAGGTGGTGATCCTCGACGAACAGAAGAAGCAGGCCCTGGCCGTCGTGCCCGAAAGCCAGCTCAGTCTTGCCATTGGAAAGCAGGGACTCAACGTCAAGCTGGCCAACCGACTCGTCGATTGGAGCATTGACGTCAAAACTGAGGAACAGTTCGCCGAGATGGACCTCAGCCGCGAGGCCAGAGAGGCGGCGCAGGGCTTGTTCCGAGACGAAGACGAGGCCGAAGGGTCGGTGATCACCAACGTTGCCGAACTCGAGGGCATCAATGAGCGGCTGGTGGGCATTCTTGCCGAGCACAACATCGTCCTGATTGAAACTCTGGTGAATCTCTCCCGGGAAGACTTGGGCAAAATCGACGGCATGACGGCGCAAGATGTCGAGACGCTTATGAAGGTCATCGAGGAAAACGTCGAGATCGTCGAGGACGAGGGCCAAGAAGCGCCCGTTGATTATTCGCCGGAAGATGCTGTAGAATACGAAGAAGAATTCGAATG
>CAYYUZ010000028.1:24359-34045 GCA_964475005.1 uncultured Spirochaetales bacterium | reverse complement strand
CGGTTCGAACCGCTTCACTATTTCTTCTCGCTGACTGCTTCTGCGGAGCCCGAGTTTGTCGATTTCGTGAACACAACGGCTTCAACCCGCCTCAAGGATCTCTACCTTTTTCCCCGTGACTGATCGAGCCCTCGTTCCCTTCCTGACGCTTATCCTCATGCTCGGATTCGCGGGAAAAGTGTGCGCGGACCCGGACCCTATTCCTCCAGGTGAACCGGAGGCTCCCCTGGCGCTGTTCGACCAGAAAGTCAGCGATGTGGACGTGGTGCTCCAGGCCGACGGAACCTGGACCACCCGTCTGGCGACCGGCTGGGGGGAAGGCATCACTCCTAGCGGCGTCCTTCCGGGGTTGAGTTATCCTGGCTACGAGCGCGCGCCGGTTTTTGAACAGATTCCCGATTTCTCACTCACCCTTTGGCTGATGGAACGCTATTACATGGAGATCAACTACCGGATCAAGAATCAATCCATCCTGCTGGGGTACAAGGGGCAGCCTGGAGAGTTCGTCCAATGGGTCAAGGCCGGCAACGCTCCCTTCAGCGTTCCGGCACGGGCCAACCAAACTCTGCCCGAGGGCCGACCGGGATCGCCGGCCGCCGGTGCAGGTTTTTCGGCGGGACCCGTCGACTTTGAAGGACTGGCACGTTACGAAGACGGGACACGGCAAACCAGAAGCTTCCTGGGGTACCGTGACATTTCGAACACCTCTGTCGAAGCCGACGCGTGGATCCACGACCAGTTCTTCCGCCTTCCCGCTCAAGCAGGACCTTTCACGGGAATCCGGATCTTGGTGGAAGACCCATCGGGATCGATACCGGAAAGCCTGCCAGCTTCGGCGCTGGGAACCCGAACCTGGTTCCGGCCGGCCACCGCGGGCGAAGTGAGTTTCAACACAGCGACCGGCGAGATCATCCTTGCGGCGCCAGCAAAGAAACGCTACTTGGTGACCTGGGACGGCGCGGCGGGGTTGAGTCCTTCCTACACGTCGCCCCTTCTTGGCCTGAAGCTGACGCCCAACAGCCCCCCTGTGGCGGGAACGTGGTACGTTCTGGACCAGCCAGGTCAGCCGTCTCCTTTTGAGCTGCGCGACCGCTACCCGGTTCCGACGGGCGTCACCGGGGCGATTCTTTTGTACAACAAGGACACAGGGGCTCCTGTAACTTCGGTTTCGGTGTCGCAGGCGCCTTCGCAGACCTGGTTCCAGGTTTCGGGGTTTCTTGCCTCAGGTGCGCCCGACCGGTCCTCGAGCGTGGCCGAGGCCCCCTTCTTTTACGCTCAAGAGAACGGACTGCTGCCGTTCCAAACCATGTACCCCAGCGCAACGGCCGGAAGCTCTCCCCCTGCTACGGCGACCTTACCCTGGGCTTTTCGTCTGCCGGCCACCACCAATGCAACCTCGTATTCGCTGGGAACCGACGTGATCCCATCGAGCATCATCGTCGTTAGAAATGGCTTGACCACGTCGGCGTTTCGTTTTGACGAGACTTCCGGGACGTTGAATCTTGACGTTCCTGTGTTCGACACCGACCAGATCGTCATCAGCTACCAAACCGTCCAGACGACGAATTTGGCCAACGATTTGGTGCTGTGGCAGGGTGGACACTGGGACCTGTCAGACAAACAGGACATGGAGTGGAATTTTCAGAGCCGCTGGAACATGACCCCGGGTTCGTACACTACAGAAGATCTCCAATCGCCCGGACGGATCGCCGGCACTCTGGCCTGGAACGCCTCAGAAGGACCTTGGACTTGGTCGCTTCAGGGTACGGGTGGAGCCATTCTGGCCGACAGCACAGGGATGCGTCAGATTTACGGCCAAACGGACTCTGGAACTCAGGCTGCGCTGGATGGCAACGCCCTCAGACCCTCGGCCGCCCCGGGCACAGCGGCCTCGGCGACCTCGCCCTTGGCGTCCCTGACGGAAGCCAACAGAGCTCCGACCTTCTTTTCCAACTACTGGATCAACGACCCGCTCACGGGAACCCCCAACCCCGGAACCTACGGTACCCCCGGGGTCACCAGACAGGCTGCGGGATCGGGAGGTTGGATGGGACCCTACATCGTCCTGGGGGACGGACAGCGAACCGACCGTCTGGCGGTGCTCGACGCCGACATGTCCGCCAAGGGGCAATGGTCGGGCCTGCAAGTCTTCGTCAATGGGGGCAAACCCGCAGATCTGCGTTCCACCGCCGCCATCACGATTCCAATCCGCGTGGCGGTCAACACGGGCACTTCCACCAAGATCTACTTTCAAGCGGGAACCCTGTCTGAAAACTTCGACGGAACTGGCGCCATCCGCGCTATTCAGTACCAGTCCTTGCCTTCTTTGGCGTTCTTCAACCAGAGCCAGGGTGTCACTCAGTACTTTCCCATCCCCGAAAACGCCAACTGGGGGAACGACGGCCTGGGAACGGGCACGACTGTCCCCGATGGCGCCTTGCTGACCCACGAACTGACTTCTTCGGATACAGCACTTTCTACGGCCCTCGACCCCACCAGAACCGACTGGCAGGTCCTCCGCCTCCGCCTCACAGCCCAGGAGCGGCAGCTTCTGCAACAGGCCACAGGATGGCGCCTGGTTGTCGTCGATCAGCAGGGAGGCAGTCAAACCCGCAGCCGCACCATCTTGGTTGGAACCGTGCTCTTTGAAGGGTCGACCTGGTCGGTTCAGTCGCAAGGGTCACCCACAGGCTCGGTCAACGCCGCCGAACAGGTTGATCCGACCCGTGCCTCGGCTCACCAGCTGAGAGTCGACTGGACGGGCCAGGGGACCACGAATTCCTGGGTCATCCAGGGACGACAGAATCCAGTCCGTCCGGTTTCCTACGGTTCCATTGACTTTCAGTACCAATGGACCACCCCCCCATCGCCCAACACGACCATGTCTTTTCAAATGGGCGACTACCATGGCCAAGGAATGACGGTCACGTGGCCCGTAAACTCGGCGACCTCGGGCTGGATTAAGGGCAAGGTCAACATTAAGGCGCAGACAGTGACTTTCAACGGCGTGACCATTCCAGGGGCCACGGTCAAGATGACTTCAGGCGGCCTGATGACTTCGTGGGACCGCATGTTCATCAGCGAGGTCGGCTCCGACACGGGAACGCTGATGATCTCCGAAGTCAATGCGGTTGATCCGCAGTGGGAAGCCGTTGGCAACACCGTTGCCACAACAACCTGGACGCAGACCGCGCCGTGGCCGTCGTCCGACCTGCCGCTTATTACGGGGATGAAGGTGGGAATCACCTCGAACCAAGACGGCCTGAACGACTATGACTTCACGTGGATCGGCCAAACTACCGTGGCCGGCAACGTGGGAATCATCCAGGAGACCGCCGAGGCCTCGTACGCGACCTCGCCCCAGGGCAAGGTCACCCACGGCGCCTACGAAGCCACTCTCCCCCTCGTCTGGCCGGGTGGCGGGCCTTCACTGGCCTGGACCGACAAGTTCAGCGACGCAGGGCTACGCTCGGAACGCTTGGTCTTGGGTGTTCCGTGGGTGGGGACCTGGGATTCCCTGACCAAGGTTTCGGGTCCTCCGTTGACCCTAGATCAAGACTATCGACTCGGATGGACCTCGCCTTCCCAATGGGGAGACGGCTGGGGTGCCGCAGCCTCGACCGAGTGGAACCAGACCCGCGCGTTCATTGGGACCACGGGGGATTTTGGAAACCAATGGAGCGAAAGTTGGAAGTGGCTTCCTCCACCGCCCGACACGGCGCCGTTCTACCTGCTACAGGCCCAAGCCACGGGGCAGGCGCCGTTGACCTCGTTTGCCTCTGCCGAGCCGTCGGTCTCAACCCAGGTTTCCCAGAGTATCGGTCCCGTGGTGACCTGGTCGCCCACCGGCACTTGGGAATGGCGGTTTCCGCTTCGCTTTGAAACCGAAAGGCCGTTCACCCTCACGCCCTCGGTTTCCAAGAAGTCCGAGTCGGTCTTCTCCCTTGGGACCCCTCTGGATCCTTCGTCGTCAGCCAGTCAGGCGGCGGGGTGGCTCTGGTCACAACCAGGAGGGCTGGTTTCCCTTCCTTACTCAGAACTTCGCTCTGCGAGTTCGATTTGGTCCGGGGCTCCGCAAGGCCTTCAGTCGGGCGATGTTCAGTCGACCGTCGGCTTGGATTGGGAGAGGCAGACCGCCCAAGACTGGACCGACCTCGCCGTTCCCGTCACCGGGGGAGTTCAGGTCACCGGTCTCCAGGGCCTGGAAGGAATGGCCGACTACCAGTCCGAAACGGTAGCGACCCACCTCGAGGCCAAGGGGCTCAATCTTTTTGGCACCCTGGGAAGCCAACCGGTCTTCAACTGGTACCGAACCGACGTTTGGACCTGGTCCTTAGCCAATACGTGGAGCATGGGAACCCGAGACCAGGATCAGGCCTCCACGGCCGCGTTGGCCGCCCGCTCCGAACTGGTCCTCACACCGCGAGAATCGGTAGCGCTTCCTGTGACCTTTCAGGGAGCCTGGGGTCCTGCTCCCAGCGAGACCCTCGGCCTCAAGCCTTCGTGGACCATCAAAAATCCGGCGGATCTGCCTTTTGAGCTTCCCCGCTGGCTGAGCCCGTCGGCTTTCAAGCGGATGTGGGTGCAGGATCTTTCCGCGGCGCTGAATCTGGCCTGGCAGCCGACGCCCGAACCCGTCGTCAGGGACTTGGAGATTATTTGGAAAGGCCGTTTCCTCCTTTCCGAAAAGAGCGAAATGGACTTTACCACCAAGTGGGGACAGCAGTGGCAGACCGACCTGTACGTGATCGGCCTGGAAGCCGCCATTGACTTCATCCTCAGCTTCTAGAATCTTGTCTATGAATAGTTTTTCATTTGAAACAAAGGTGGCCCGGCGAATGGCCGAGTTGATTCCCAGAAAAGTTAAGGTTCTCCGCGAGTCGGTCGCCAGAAAGATCGCCGCCGGCGAGGTGATTGACCGTCCGCAGGCTGTCATCCGCGAGCTTCTCGACAACGCCCTGGATTCCGGAGCCACCCGGATCGAGGTCCGGTGGGAAGCCGGAGGACTGGGGACCCTCGAGGTCACGGACAACGGGCACGGCATGAGCCGAGACGACCTTGAGCTGTGCTGGCTTCCCCACACGACAAGCAAAATTGAGACCGAGGCCGACTTGGAGACCCTTTCCAGCCTGGGCTTTCGCGGTGAAGCCCTGGGAAGCATCGCGGCCTGCAGCCGTCTGACCATCGTTACCTGCACCGCAGAGTCGGGCCACGCCTATAGTCTCACCGTGGAAGAAGGCCACGATCCGGTGATCAAGGCGGTCACAGGAGTCAGGGGAACCCGCGTGACGGTCGACGATTTGTTTGCCAATTTTCCTGCCCGCAGAAAGTTCATGAAATCTTCGTCTGCCGAAAGCGCTCTGTGCCGCCGGGTCCTTGAAGAGAAGGCGCTGAGCGCACCCTCGGTCGCGTTCACGCTTTGGGTTGATGGAGTCCGGAAGGTCGATTTTCAGGCCCAGCCCGAGGCTCGAAGAGTGGTTGAGGTTCTGGGTCCGCCGTGGCAGTCCGAGGGTCAGTTGAGCTGGTCGGCCGAGGCCCAGGGATTCCTCCTGCGCGGCTACGCGTTGCCGCCCCCCAATGCGCGCTCGGACCGCAAAGGCCTGCGCATCTTCGCCAACCACAGGCCGCTTCAGGAGTTCGCGCTGGTTCAAGCCTTGTGCTACGCGTTTGAGGGTTACCTGCCGGGGGGGGCTTTTCCTCTCGCCGTGCTCTTCCTTGAGGTCGATCCATCTCTTGTCGATTTCAACATTCACCCGGCCAAGCGTGAGGCCCGCTTCCGCACCCTGCCCGTCATCCACCAGAAGGTGGTGGAAAGTCTCCGAGAAGCCCTTGGCGGTGCCGATCTGAGGTTCCCCGAGACACCGCCTGCGCTCCAGCCCGCCTTCAATCTGGACCCCCCTCAGTTTGTGCCTTCGCCCGTCTCTCCGCCGCTGCGGGGACGAGCCCAACTGCCGTCAACCTCCACCTGGGATGCACCGAGTTCCTTCCGTGAAGAGGTCAGAGAGCCTGCTGGTGAAGCCTTCCGTTACCTGGGTCAAGTCCTTGGCGTTTTTTTGGTGGCCGAAGTGGGAGACGAACTCTACCTTGTCGACCAGCACGCCGCCCACGAGAGGATACTGTTTGACGCCTTTCGCGATCATGGCGGGACGGTGCAAGACCTCTTGTTTCCGCGGAGGTTCACGCCGGACGAAGAGATTGTTCCCCTGCTTGAGACTCAGTGGCAGGACTATGACGCCTTGGGAATCCGCGTCAGGCCCGTCGCCGCGGGGGAATTTGAGCTTCAAAGCCTTCCCCAGACCGTGGTGGGCCTTGAAAAGACAGTGATTGAATTCTTGTCCACGAACGTCAAACCCGTTGCCGATCTCGAAAAGGAGCTCTACGCCAGCCTTTCGTGCAGGGCCGCGGTCATGGACGGCGATCCCCTCGATCCGGCCGCGGCGCGTGACCTTCTTCGAAAAACGTTTGCCCTGAAGAACGCAAGGTGTCCCCACGGCCGCCCCATCTGGACGGTCATCACCCGCAGGGAACTGTTCGAAAAAGTCGGCCGGGTGGTTTAGCCCGCTACTTGTTGACGATAGCCTGGATCTCGGCCTTCTTGGGATAGTTGGGGTTCTTGGCCAGCAAATCCTGGTAGACCTTCTTGCCTCCGGCCGCGTCGCCCAGGTCGTAGAGCACCCCGCCAAGCAGGTAGTACGAGTTCCAGTATTTCGGATCGAGCTTGATCAGGTCTTGGAGCACCGTCTTGGCCAAGTCTTTCTGATTGGTCTTCACGTAGGCCGTCGCGAGGTTGAAGCGGATGTCGGAGCTGTCGGTCTTTTTGTCGAGGGCCTTTTTGAAGAAGTCGATGGCCTGGGTGTAGAGTTCCTTGGTCAAGTAAAGCGTACCCAGGTCGTTGTTGACGGCCAAGTTTCCCGGCGCCAGATCGTAGGCCTCTTTGAGAAGGACTAGCGCGCCGTCTGTATCGCCCTTGGCGGCGAGGATGTTGGCCAGGTTGTCACGGGCTCCGACGTGCTTGGCGTCGAGTTTCAGCGTGTTGCGGTACGTCGTTGCGGCAAGATCAGTGTTGCCGACCTTTTCGAGGACGACGCCGAGGTTGAACGCGTATTCGGCCTCGGTGGCGTCTAGGCCGACGGACTTCTGGGCGTAGTCGAGTGCCTGCGTCATCTTGCCCAGGGCGAACTCGGTTTGCGAAAGGTTGTAGGCGGCGTTGGCGTTCTTATTGTCGGCGGCCAAAGCCCGTTGCAGTGCGGCCTCGGCGTCGGGGAAGCGTTGGGCCTTGTAGTAGGCGACACCCAAGTCGGCTTGGTAGTTGGCCCTGGAAGGATCCAGTTTGACGGCGCTTTCGTAGTAGCCCAGGGCCAACGCGTCGCGTCCCTGGTTGGTGAGGGATCGCCCCAGCCAATAATGGTAGACGGCGGCGTCGGGTTTGAGTTTCTCGGCGGCCAGATAGGCATCGAAGGCGCGTTTGTCGTCCTTCATGTTGTAGTACGAGCCGCCCATCAGGTAGAACGCCATGGGATTGGTCGAGTCGAGTTTGACCGAGGACTGGAACGCGTCAACTGCTTGCGCGTACTGCTTGTTCAAGAAGTAGATCTTGCCAAGCTCGTACCAGTAGGCGGCGTTTCCCGGATCGGACTTCAGCGCGTTCCGGTAGCTGGTCACCGCTTCCGGCCAGTTCTTGGTTTCCTGATAGATGTCGCCCTGAAGCGCGTAGCCCACGGCGTTCTTGGGGTCTTTGGCCAGTCCCTGGGAAAGGAGGTCGAGAGCCTGTTTCCGGGCATCCTCGGACGTGCGTTTCTCCTTGAAGACGGCCTCGGCCTTCCGGATGAGCGCGTCGGCAAAAGTGGGGTCCTTGTCAAGGACGTCTGAGAACTTCTGCTTGGCCTCGGGGAACTTCTGAGCACCCAGCATCTCCATGCCTTGGTTGAAAAGGTCGCGCTTGGCCTTTTCGTCGGCGGTGAGTTTCTGTTGGTCGGCCTTCTGCTTGGCGAGGCGCTCGGCCTCGTCCTTGGCCCGCTGGGCTTTCTGCCGCGCCGCTTCTTCAGCCGCCAGGGCCTTTTCGGCGTCGGCACCCGGCTGCCCCGAACCCAGCTTCGAGCTCAGGTCCTGAAAACTTTGCTTGAGCTTGTCGCTACTGCTCTTCAAGGCATTGAGCTGGGCCTGCTTGTCAGACGCCTCGTGATCCTGTTTCTGTTTGACCACCAGCTTGCGAAGGGCCTGCGCATCGGGATCGTCGGCGTTGGTGATGAGCAGTTGGTCCAACAGGTCCAAGGCCCTCTGGTTTTCGCCCTGGTCAGCGTACTCTCTGGCCAGTTTCAGAATATTCGCTCGTTTAGGATCGGTTCCCGACTTGGAAAACAGCACCGCGCCGCCGATTCCCAGCAGGAGAATGAGGGCCGCGCCGACCGCGATCAGAGTCTTCTTGTTCATGCTTTACCTCGCGTTTTAGGGATCAAGAGAAAAATCGCCGTCGTTGGACTTGACGCCGGACGGCCCTGTGGACAGCGTCTTGGAATCGTCCGAAGCCCCCGCAAGCGACTCCCGGATTTTGGCCAAGATGGCCTCCTGCTTCTGCTTCTCGGCCGCAGCGGCTTCTTCGGCCTTTTTGACCTCGGCTGCGGCAGCCTCGGCCGCAGCTTGTTTTTCGGCAGCCTCTTTCTTCTGCCTGGTCTCCTCGGCCAGCTGGGCCGCCTGGGCGTCAAGAACTGCCTGATCGAGAAGGGCAAGAATCTGATCGATCTTCGCCTTCTGGGGATTGGCGGGTGCCGCGGCCTGGTAAGCGCGGAAGTCCTCGGCGGCGCCAGGCCAATTTTTGGTATTCAGGCGGGTATTGGCCCGGTTGAGCAGGGCTTCGGGGTACGTCGGATCCACCGTCAGGGCTCCTGTGAACGCCTCTTCGGCACCGCTCCAATCCTGCGAGATGTAGTTGGAAATTCCCCAGTTCAGCAAGAAGGTCTTTTTCGCGGGACCTTCCAGCAGCGCCCCTTGTTGGAAGGACTTCTTAGCATCGGCGACCTGGCCGACTTTCTGGTAGGCCAAGCCCAAATCCATCAGCAGCCTTTCGGAAGGCTCTCCCTGAGCGACGGCGGCCTCCAGGTAGGTCAGAGCCTTGACGGGCTCGTTGATGCTCAGCTGCTTTTCACCCTCGGCCAGGAAGTCCAGGGCGGAGACCCGGACGGCGGCAATAAACAGGACCGCCGCGAACACGCCAAGCCGGCTTCGGTTTGACAATGGGGAGGTGATGCAATACCATTGATTTGGGGTGTTCATGGTCATTCTTGTCACTGTCCTTTCCATTCTCGGCCTTGTCATCGCTTCCGTGATCTTTTTCGCTGCCAAGGCGGCCCTAGCCCCCAAAAAGATTTCCACCCTCAAGGAACTTGTCAAGTCGGGAAAAGGAAGTCAAGCGATCAAAATGGCCAAGATGATTTTGGCCAAAGATCCCCGAAATCCGGAAGCCCACTACTTTCTCGGCCTCGCCTACTTGGCAGACAACAAGGCCGAACTCGCGCTGATGGAACTCAAGACCGTCAACCAGATCGGCCTGTTCCAAGGCCTGCTCTCGGAACTCGAGTTTCGCAACCAGATCGCCTCGCTGTTTGACCGTTTCGAACAAGGAGAAGAGGCCCTCAAAGAATATATCCTCCTGGTGAAGCTTGATCCGGCAAACCCTGAAAACTATTACA
>CAYYUZ010000028.1:23054-24259 GCA_964475005.1 uncultured Spirochaetales bacterium | reverse complement strand
GAAAAAGACGTTCTTTACGCCCGCTACTTTCTGGCGCACTGCTACGAAAAGACCCGAATGATCGAGAAGGCGATCGGCGAGTGGGAGAAGATCTACGCGAAGAAGCCCACCTTCAAAGACGTTGCCGAAAAGCTGTCCGCCTACCAGGACCTGCGGGTTGACGACAGGATCAAGGACTACGTGACCAGCGGCAAGCCTCAGTTCGTCACGCTGTGTCAGAACCTCGTCGCAACGATGGGATTCTCTGTTCAGGACACCACGGAACTGCCTAACGGGACAGTGAAAATCATCGCCATCGAGAATGAGTCGGAAAAGTGGCGCGCGGTCAAAAAGATGCCGAAGGTTCTGCTCTTCTACAGAACCAGCGAGCCCATCGACGAGCCCCCCCTGCGCGATGTCCTTGAGGAGATCCGCAAGCTGGGGGCCAACAAGTGCTACGTCGTCACCAACACGGCCTTCACACGGGCGGCCATCGCCTTTGCGGAGACGAGGCCCTATGAACTTGTAGGAAAGGACCAGCTCCAAGCTTTGCTGAAGCGGACAGAGGGATGACGCCGATGAAGGTGCTCTGCGTTGCCGACCACATCGATCCCCTGGTGTACAGCACGCAGGTCAAGAAACGGTTCGGCGAGGTCGAATTGGTGCTTGGGGCCGGTGACCTTCCCCTTGAATACTACAGCTTCATCGTCAGCTCGTTGAATGTTCCCCTCCTGTTTGTCTACGGCAACCACAACCTTGGGCAGCTGGACTTCTATCAGCGCAAGCTCCCAGACCAGATGCGGAACATGGAAGACCCCCTCAAGGAGCGCAACGCCGTGGGTGCGACGTTTCTTGAGGACCGCCATCACAGGCACGGCAAGCTCCTTGTCGCCGGGCTGGGCGGCTCGATGCGGTACAATGAAGGAGAACATCAGTTTACGGAGTTTCAAATGATGTTGCGGATCCTCAAATTGGCTCCCCGTTTGTGGTGGAACCGACTCGTTTACGGGCGCTACCTGGACATTCTTCTGACCCACGCCCCTCCCCGGGGAATCCACGACAAGGCCGACAAGCCTCATTGGGGGTTCAAGGCCTTTCTGACGTTCATGAAATGGTTCCACCCCAAGTACCTGATTCACGGCCACATTCATCTGTACGAACTCAATGAAGTGCGCAGAACCACCTACCTCAAGACCGAAGTTGTCAACTGCTACGACCATCTGGTG
>CAYYUZ010000028.1:8860-22954 GCA_964475005.1 uncultured Spirochaetales bacterium | reverse complement strand
GCGCGGATGCAGGGAGTCGCGGCCATTGACGCCGAAGTCACCGAACTCAAGACCCGTTACAAGCTCGAAGGGCAGAAGTCGATGGAGGAACTCGCCGCCCAGCTCATCGGCCACGAGAGGGAGAAGTTCATTGAACAGACTCATCTCGACCAGGTCATCTCGCTGGAGGACTTGGAGTTCAGCGATCCGGGGCGCTACGAAGAGATTGTCCAGCACATCAACGTGCACAAATACTACCTCAATCAGAACATGGCCGAGGAGATGAGTTTCTCCGATGCTGCGGTTTCTTGGTTTGAGAACGTCTTTCAGCCCATCATTGCGCAGATTACGGCCGACGGTGTGATCAGCCGGTTTCCGGGGAGAACCAAGGCCGACCTCTACCTGTGGATCGTCAAGTATTGGGACGAACTGAAAAGACAATACGGCGAGAAGATCTCGCTGCGGGACGCCACCCGCGACTTCTCGTATCGGAAGGGCCAGAGCCTGTGGAAACAGTTCCTGGGCTGGTTCAAAAAATCCTGAGTTCTAGCTCATCCCAGGATCGAGGAAAACCGTGTCTTCCGGACGCGCGATGACGTCCTTTCTGCCCAGAATCTGAGCCACTTGAAGGCTGTCCTTGCCGGCGAGCTGGCGCAATTCATCAGACGAGAATTTGCTGACCAGCTTCACACAGCCGTTGACCAGAACCACCGATCCTTTGTCGAATTCGCCCTCTACAGCTGTCACACCGCGCGGCAAAAGGCTCTTGCGGTGGTAGAGAGCCTCCAACGCACCCTCGTCGACGGTCAATTCCCCCTGAGGAAGGCTGTTGAGGATCCAGCGGAGCCGGTTCTTCATTCTCGGTTTTGCAAGGAATACCGTACCAAGGGCCTCTCCGGCCAAGATCCGGGTCACCACTTCGGGCTCGCGTCCGTGGGCCAGCACCGTTGTGCAGCCCCCTTTCTCGGCAATCAGCACGGCCCGCAGCTTGGTTCTCATTCCCCCGGTGCTGAAGGCTGAGCCCGCCGTCCCCGCGCCTTCGAAGATTTCTGGCGTGATCTTTTCGACCACGGAGATCGGTTTGGCGTCTGAGAACTTTCGCGGATCTTTGTCGTAAAGCGCGTCGATGTCGCTAAGGATGATCAGCAGGTCGGCGTCAACCTTGCTGGCCACGAGCGCTGAAAGCCTGTCGTTGTCGCCAAACGCCCTGCTGATCTCGGCGATGCTGATGGTGTCGTTTTCATTGAAGACCGGGATTCCCCCCAGGTTGAGAAGGGTTTCGACCGTGGAGCGCAGATTGAGGTAGCTCTGCCTGTCGGACAAGACGTCGTTGGTCAGCAAAATCTGGCCTATGGGCACGCCGTAGACTCCGAAGGCCCGTTTGTACTCGTTCATCAGCGTCGGTTGGCCGATGGCGGCGCAAGCCTGCCGCATTCTGACGTCAGAAGGTCTCTCCTTGAGTCCCAGCTCGCCTGCACCCAGGCCAATGGCCCCTGAGGTCACCAAAAGCACCTGACGGCCGCTTTTCTGGAGGGCCACCAACTGAGAAGCCACGGTGTCGACGTACTCGCGGTCGATCCCCGCTCCCTTGGATACCGTTGCGGTTCCCACCTTGACCACAACGCGTTTCGCTTTGCTGAAATCCCGGGTCAACGATTCCATCCACTCAATGGCAATTCTTTGTGCGTAAACGGTTTGGGATCAGAACCCGCGTAGTGGGCCACCACCTGGCCTTTTCCGTAGAGTTTCCATTTGTAAATAACCAAGCCCTCTAGTCCGACCGGACCGCGGGCATGAACTTTGGCGGTGCTGACACCCACCTCGGCGCCCAGGCCGTAGCGGAACCCGTCGGCGAAGCGGGTCGAGGCGTTCCAGAACACGTTGGCGCTGTCGACGTCGTTCATGAACCTCTCCGCCGTCGTCTTGTCTTCTGTCACGATGGCGTCCGTATGTTTGCTTCCGTAAGTGTTGATGTGGGTAATCGCCTCATCGAGGGTTCCTACAATTTTGATCGACAGGATCAGATCCAGGTACTCGGTTTCCCAGTCCTGTTCATCCGCCTCGCGAATGCCGGGGATGTACTTGCGGGTCTCGGGGTCTCCGCGCAGCTCCACCGCGCGAGACTCGAGCGCCATCCTCAAGGGTGGAAGTAGAAAGGGAGCAATGTCGCGGTGCACAAGAAGCGTCTCGACGGCGTTGCAGACGGCCACGTATTGGGTCTTGGAGTCAATAATCAGGGGAATGGCCTTTTCGACCGAGGCGTTGCCGTCGACGTAGACGTGACAAAGCCCTTCGGCGTGGCCAAGAACGGGAATCGTGGTGTTCTTCATGATGTACTGCACAAACTCGTTGCTTCCCCGGGGGATGATCAGGTCAATCGAATCGTCAAGCTCCAGCAGGGTCTTCACCTCGTCGCGGGTCTCGGCAAGGAAAAGCCAGCCGCGGGGGAGACCGGCCGCTACCGCAGCAGTGTGGAGAAGATCGGCCAGAATCCGGTTGGAATGCTTGGCCTCGCTCCCGCCTTTTAGAATGACAGCGTTTCCGCTCTTGAGGGCTAGACCCGCCATCTGCACCAGCGCGTCGGGGCGGCTTTCAAAGATCATCGCGACGACACCCAAGGGGCAGGTGACCTGGAAAAGCTCAAGCCCCTGGTCGAGTTCGCGGGCACTTAGGGTCCGCCCCACGGGGTCGGGCAGCTTGGCAAGCGCCTCGAGCCCTTCCGCAGCGCCGGCGATCTTCTCTCCTTGAAATTTGAGCCTGGCCATCAGCGGCTTTTCCAAACCCACGACTTCGGCCTCTTCGAGGTCCTTCTGATTGGCCTCGGCCAAGGCCTTGGCATTTTCGCGCAGAGCGTGGGCCATGGCCAGCAACGCCGCGTCTTTTGCCGGGGCTTTCAGAGCCGACAAGACAGGGGTCAAGGCCTTCATCGACCTCGCGGCGGCTCGGAGATTGGGGGTTCTCATGAGCGAGAAGATACCACTAAGGAAGGACTTGTTAAAAGGGGGCTTGAAGTTTCCCCATTTTTGATCATTGTTATCAGAGCCATGGAAAAGAACGTTCTGGTCATTGTCGAGTCCCCGACGAAAGCGCGGACGATCAAGCAGTTCCTCCCGCCCCGCTTCCATGTCGAGGCCAGCGTGGGCCATATCCGCGACCTGCCCCAAACCGCCGCCGAGATTCCTGCCTCGGTCAAAGGCGAGCCCTGGTCGCGGTTGGGCATCGACGTCGAACGCGATTTCAACCCGCTTTATGTGATTCCGAAAGACAAGGCCGCTCTTGTGCGGCAACTCAAGGCCTTGGTGAAGGACGCAGGAGAAATCTACCTGGCAACCGATGAAGACCGCGAGGGGGAGAGCATTTCGTGGCACCTTCTCGACGTGTTGTCGCCCAAGATTCCCGTCAAGCGGATGGTCTTCCACGAAATTACCGAGCGCGCCATCCATGAGGCTCTCAACCACACCCGAAGCATCGACATGAACCTTGTCAACGCCCAGGAAACGCGCCGCATTCTCGACAGGCTCTACGGGTACACCCTGAGTCCGCTGATCTGGAAGAAGATCGCCTATGGCCTGTCGGCCGGCCGGGTGCAAAGTCCGGGACTGCGTTTGATGGTCGAACGTGAACTGGCCCGCTGCCGTTTCAAGAGCGCCGAGTATTGGGACTTGAAGGTCACGCTCAAGAAGAAGAACGCGGCCGGTGCGGCCTTTGAGGCCAAATTGGCCGAGGTGAAGGGCCGCAAGGTCGCCAACGGAAAAGACTTCGATCCTGAAACGGGATTTTTGAGCCCAAAGTCGGCGGCGGTTCTCCTAAGCGGCGAAGAAGCACTGGCTCTCGAAATGGCGCTCAAGACTTCGGCTTGGACGGTGATCGAAGTCGCCGAAAAAGAGACAGTTCAGAAACCTATGGAGCCCTTCACGACTTCGACCCTGCAGCAGGAAGCCAACCGCAAATTGGGCTTTGCCACCAAGGACACCATGCGTGTGGCGCAGAAACTGTACGAAGAGGGTTTCATCACCTACATGAGAACCGACAGTCCGACGCTGAGCTCCGAGGCTCTGGGGTCGGCCCGCGACACCATTGCCAGCCTGTTCGGCTCCGAATATCTTCCCGCTCACGCGCGCCAGTACTCGGCCAAATCCGGATCCGCGCAGGAAGCTCACGAGGCCATCCGTCCATCGATTCCCTTTCGGGCTCCCGACGCCACCGGCCTTTCGGGACGTGAAAGGGCGCTCTACGAACTCATTTGGAAACGGACACTGGCCAGTCAGATGGCCGAGGCGCGCAAATCGGTCGTCAACGCCAAGATTGTGACGGGAGAGGCTCTGTTTACGGCCAGCGGGGTGCGCATTCTTTTTCCGGGGTTCCTTCGGGTCTACGTGGAGGGCTCGGACGATCCCGACCAGGCTCTCGACAACCTTGAGGTCTTTCTCCCCGCGCTTGCCAAGGGTGATGCCCTGGTGCCCGAAACCCTCGCCGCCGACAGGCACTGGACCAAACCACCTTCTCGATTCACCGAGGCAGCGCTTGTGCAGAGGCTGGAGAAGGAGGGCATAGGCCGTCCTTCGACCTACGCAACCATCATCGCCACCCTGCAGGAACGCGGCTATGTCTTCCGCAAGGAAAACACCTTGGTCCCCACCTTCACAGGAATGGCGGTCACCGCGCTGCTCGAATCCAACTTCCCCCAGCTAGTGGACTACGAGTTCACCTCGAAGATGGAGAAGAGCCTCGACGAGATCGCCATGGGCCAACACGACCGTCTGGCCTACCTCAAAGAATTTTTCAATGGACAGGACGGGCTGAACGAAGTGGTCCTCCGCACCGAGAAGTCCATCGACCCGACCGCCTCGCGCTCGCTCAGTTTGCCGCAGTTGCGCCCCGGACAGGTGATTAAGATCGGCCGGTTTGGTCCCTACATCGTCGAGCCCAAGGAAGACGGTACCGAATCCAAGGCCAGCCTGCCCGAAGACCAAGCCCCGGCCGACCTGAAGGCCGACGACATCGCCGGGCTTTTGACACGCCTGGAAACCGGTCCCACCTCGGTGGGCAACGATCCGACAAGTGGTCTTCCGATCTACGCGCTGACGGGGCGTTACGGACCCCACCTGCAGGTTGGAGACAAGGCTGAAGGGTTCAAACCTCGCACGGTCAGCCTCCCCAAGGGCATGGAAGTGGCCGATGTCACTCTGGATGCAGCGTTGCGTCTACTCTCTCTGCCGCGAGCCCTCGGCAATCATCCGACTTCGGGGCATCCCGTCAGCGCCAACAACGGCCGTTTCGGACCCTATGTGGCCTGCAACGGGGAATTCCGCTCGCTCAAGAAGTCGGACGATTTGTTCGCGGTCACCCTGGAGCGTGCCGTAGAACTCCTTTCTGAGGAAAAAAAGGGGCGGGCCGCAGCCAACACGATTAAAGAGTTTGGTGTCGGTGAAGGCGGCCTGAAGCGCCGGGTAAGCGTGGTTTCGGGCAAGTACGGTGCCTACTTGAAGTCGGGAGTGAGAAACATCAGTCTCCCTGAGAATCGCAAGACCCCCGAAGCCGCGGCCACTCTGACCGCCGAAGAGGTCTTCCTCCTCGTTGAGAAGCCCGCGGCCAAAGCGTCTCCCAAGAAAAAGAAATAGCCGACCTCAAAGCCGAGAGTTCGCCGAGGGTCAGGGCTGAAGCGCCGGGCCTTCCAGAACCGTCGGGGAGTGCATGGATCAACTCCTTCAACAAGCCCTCAAGACCTGGGGCATCCCTTACCTTTTTCCTTACCAGGAACTTGTCATTCGCAACCTGCTGGACACCTCGGAACTCCGCCAGGCCGTCATTCTCCCCACAGGAGCGGGCAAGAGTCTCTGCTTTCAACTGCCCGCGGCCCTCTTTCCCCACCCGACTCTTGTGGTCTACCCCCTGCGTTCGCTGACCGCCGATCAGAAGCGGCGAAGCGACAAGGCAGGTCTGCCGACGGCCGTCCTTCAAGGCGGCCAAACCCGCGAACAGAGACGGCTGGTTTGGGAGGGGCTTTCGTCGGGCCGCACCAAACTCTTGCTGACCAACCCCGAGACTCTGGCTCAGCCTCGAGTCAAGGAGGCCCTCCAAGACTACCGGTTCAGCCATGCCGTCGTCGACGAAGCGCACTGCGTCGAGCTGTGGGGAAACAGTTTCCGTCCGAGCTACCGGAATCTGGGGGCGCTGTTGGCCGAGCTGAAGATTCCCCGCACGACGGCCTTCACGGCAACCGCCACGGATCGGATTGTGAGCGACTGGGCGACCTCTCTGTTCGGGGACGCCGAGTTCTCGCTGATCCGGGCGTCCGCCGACCGCCCCAATCTCGACTTTGTGCGCGAGTCCTACCTATCCCTCCGTCGCAGCCTGCCACGTGCCGTGCTCCGGGAGGCGAGACCCTCCCTGGTCTTCTGCCGGAGCCGAGAACAGGTCAGGAGGTGGGCTCACCACCTGAACCGCGAAACCGCCCTCGACGTTCGTTTTTACCATGCGGGGTTGAGCAGAGACGAAAAAGCTGCCGTTGAACGTTGGTTCTTTGCCTCGGACGACGGGGTGCTCCTGGCCACCAACGCCTACGGTATGGGAGTGGACAAGCCGAACATCCGGACCGTGTTTCACTTGGAGGCCGCTCCCGGACCTGAGGACTACCTTCAGGAAGCCGGACGCGGGGGCCGCGACGGTTTGCCGGCCAGAGCCATCTTGTTGGTGCGAAGCCGCGCCGACAACCCTCTGTCAAGATGCCGGCGCGCCGAACTGCTTGAAGCCTTCGGTGAACCTTCCCCGGCCTGTTCGGGGTGCGATGTCTGCAGGGGTCAAGAGAACGGGCCGCAACCCGATGTCGCGGCCGCGCTGAGCCGCCTTTCCTGCGCGGTTCGGCGGTTGGAAGAAAGCGACTGCCGGGCCTTTCTGGCCGGCCGGCGTCCCCCACAATTGTGGGAGTCGGCCCTGCCGGGAATTCGGGGGTGGGGACTGTGGAGCGAGGAGGACGACCTGACCGCAGCAGAGCTCTGGCAAGGCCTTACCCGGGGAGGCTGGGTGGAGTTCTATGCGAACGGCCTCTGGAAGGGGCTCCTGAAGCCCTTGGGCCGGGGGCAAGGTCTGTGTTGACAGGCCAAAAGGCGGCCCGTAGTATGACTCTCATGGCAAAAATTTTGGTCGTAGACGATTCCTGGGTGGCCCGGCTTGGAATGAACCGGCTCCTGGTCTCCCTCGGCCACGACGTGATCGAAGCCCACGGAGGAGCCCAAGCCCTCGACATCCTTGCGCAGGTCAGCCCCGACGCCGTCTTCCTCGATCTTCTGATGCCGGACCTCGACGGTTTGGGCGTGCTAGAAGCCCTGAAGTCCCGGAAATCGACGGTTCCGGTTTTCGTGGTCTCGGCCGATATTCAAGACACAACTGTACAAAGGTGTCTGGAGCTTGGCGCCAGGCAGTGTCTGCCCAAACCTCCCACACGGGCCGGTCTCCAGGCCTCGCTGGGCACTCTCCAATGATGAATGCAAGGTCTCTGGCCATTCTTCAGGAAATGGTCAACATCGGTGTTGGAAAGGGTGCCCAGGTTCTGAACACCCTGTTGAGTCACCACGTCGTCCTCGACGTTCCTACCTTGATTGAAACGACGGCCGAAGACCTCATGCCGGCCTTGGGCATCGACCAGAGGCAATTGTTATCGTGCGTTCAGATGGCCTACCGAGGTTCCTTGCAGGGCGAAGTTCAGCTCCTGTTTTCCTCAGATGCGGCCTCGCAGATGGTGAGCCTCATCATCGCCCAGGACGTGGCCCCTGAAGAGTTGGATTTTATCCGGCAGGCGACGTTGACGGAAGTCGGAAACATCGTCATCAATGCGGTGATCGGCACGGTGAGCAATCTGCTGGGCTTCCGGCTTGAGTACACTCTTCCCACCTTTCGCGGCGGGAACCTCGCTCAGATCGAGGCGCAGCGTACGCTCGAATCCGAGGAGCTCATCCTTCTGGCTCGGACAACCTTCACGATCGAAGCCCTTTCGCTGAAAGGAAATATGATTCTGTTCTTCTCGTGGCCAACCTACAAGAACCTCGAAAGTGCTCTGGAACGCTATGTCCAAGGCTGACGCGGCAACCCTGGCTGCGGCCGAACGGCGGTTTTCCGACCTGAACCACGTGTCTGTTGGTCTGGTGGTGCTTGACTCCGACCTGCAGATTCTGTTCTGGAACCGGTCAATGGAGTTTATGACAGGTATAGACAAGGCCACCGCAGTGGGTCGGCCCATCGCCGACCTCAACCCCGTTTGGAAGCTGCCGCACTACATGGAGCGTCTCTCACAGCTGTTTGAGGGAGGACCTCCCGTCGTCTTTTCCCCCCAGCTCCACCCCAAAATTGTTCCTGGGCCGCGTGAACAGGGGCTGAGCTTTCATGTCAAAGCCACGGCGGTTCCGGCTGGAGATGGCTGGTGGGCCTTTCTGTCCGTCGAAGACGTCACCGTCCTTTTCCGGCGCGTCGAGGAACTCCGGGTACTGCGCGGCCAGCAGGAGCGGATGATGCGGGAAATCCATCACAGGGTAAAGAACAACCTGCACATGATCTCGGGATTGATCACGCTGCAGAAGGAACACGGCACGAGCGCCTTGGATTCCGGGCCGTTCGAAGACCTGCAGAGCCGAATCGCGGCGCTGAGTGAAATTCACGACATTTTGTACCAGTCCACGACGATGACCGAGGGCAACACGGCTGACTACCTGACCCATTTAGCCAAGCTCGTCGACAAGAACCTCTCGGTGGCCGAAACCCACAGACTGGTTCTTGAAATCGATCCGCAAACGGTCCTGAAAACTGACACGACGTTGCTGCTGGGGCTCATCGAAGCCGAGCTCATGACCAACGCTCTGAAGTACGGCCTCGGTCGGCAGGAGGCGGAGACGCTCACCATCCGGCTACTGAAGCTCGCCCCCGGCGAGTGGGAGTACCAGCTTTCGCACACCGGCGACCGGCTTCCCGCCGACTTCGACCCCGAAACCTCGCAAGGCTTGGGCATGGTTCTCCTGAAGGCCTACACCCAGCAGCTGGGTTCCCGGCTTGAGTGGGCCAGAGGCGACCCCACACGGTTCTGGCTGAGGTTTGCCGAGTGACCGCTCCCGCCGCTGTCGTCTTTCTGGGAAACCCCGGCAAGGAGTACGAGCAGACCCGCCACAACGCGGGCTTTTTGGTGGCGGCTCGCTGGCCTCGCGCCCGGAGCGTCACCTGGCTGCAGAAGTTCAAGGGCGAATGGGCGCCGTTGCTGTGGAATGACCGGCGTCTCCTCCTTCTCCGTCCCCTGACCTTCATGAACCTTGTCGGTGAAAGCGCCCGTGCTCTTGGAGATTTTTACCGGCTGGTTCCCGAGTCGTGGATAGCGGTTCACGACGATATCGATCTTCCGTTCGGAGAGGTCAGGTTCCAGACCGGCGGAGGTCTTGGCGGCCACAACGGTCTTCGTTCGCTGAAGCAGCATCTGGGTACCGACGACTTCCACAGAGTCCGGATCGGCATCGGGCGACCTGCCAAGGGCGATGTGGCCAGTTTCGTGCTGGGGCGTTTCTCGCCCGACGAGGAAATCGAACTGGAGCGCATTCTTGACCGGGCCGTCGGTGTGCTTGAAGCCGCCTTGGAGAACAAACCCTCATGATGGAGTTCTCGCTCTTCGGCCAGCGCTTTTCACGGCAAGCCGGCATTTTGGAGCTCATGGACGACTTGGGAAAAGCCTTCGAGGGGGCGGACATTGTCAGCATGCTAGGCGGGGGCAACCCGGCATCTATTCCCGAAGTGAACCGGATCTGGCGCCGCCGCCTGGCGGAAATCCTTGCAAAGGATGGTGAAGTCGAGGCCCTGGTTGCCCAGTACGACGCCCCTGGAGGCCGCACAGGATTCAAGCAGGCCATGGCCGCGTTTCTGGCCAGGAATTTCGGCTGGAAGGTTGGACCCCAGAACCTTGTTGTCACCTCTGGGAGCCAGTCCGCGTTCTTTCTGCTCTTCAACCTGCTTTCAGGGGAGTTCGCCTCGGGCCAGCAAAAGAAGATTCTGTTTCCTTTGGCCCCCGAATATATCGGCTACGCCGACCAGGCGCTGAAGGCGGGCCAACTGATCAGCCGCAAACCTTTGGTGACCGATGAGGCCCCTCCGTTTTTCAAATACCACGTAGACTTTTCAGGGTTGACGCTGGGACCCGAGGTCGGGGCGTTGTGCGCCGGACGCCCAACCAACCCCACGGGGAACGTTCTCTCCGACGAGGAAGTGCGCCACCTAGCCGACCTCGCCAGCCGGGCGGGCGTGCCGTTCCTGTTGGACAACGCGTACGGGGCGCCCTTTCCTTCCATTCTGTTTGAGGAAATCGAACCGTACTGGGACGAAAATACAGTAGTCTCCCTCAGCCTTTCAAAACTGGGACTACCGTCGGCAAGGACGGGCATTCTCGTGGCTCACCAATCCATCGTCGAGGCGGTGGCCTCGGCGAACTCCATCCTCAACCTGACCAACGCGGGCCTCGGTCAGGCGCTGGTTCAGCCTCTGGTTGAAAACAACGCCATCCTTGAGATGAGCCGGGCCCTTATCCGACCCTACTACCAGAAGCGCCGCGATGCTACGATCGAGGCCGTCTTGAGGATCTTCGGCCACCGCTTCCCCTTCCGCATCCATCGCCCCCAAGGGTCGATCTTCCTTTGGTTTTGGTTTCCTGGTCTGGCCGTCCCCAGCCGCGAACTCTACCGAAGACTCAAGGCCCGAGGTGTGCTTGTCGTTCCCGGCGACGCGTTCTTTTTCGGATTGCCCGCAGAGGAAGATTCGTGGAGGCACCGCCGCGAATGCGTCCGCGTCAACTATTCAAGAGACGCCAACGAAGTCGAGGCAGGACTTCGGGTTCTGGCCGAAGTCGTGGAAGAAGCGGGAACCTACTGAACTCCGTCAGGGGTGGTATGAACCCGCACACCTATCATCCTGAGCCCGGAGGACTGCGGCCCAGGGAGAAGCTCCAAGCCCACGGACCCCAGGGACTCAGCGACCTCGACCTGCTTCAGCTGCTCCTGGGTTCGGGGTGCCGGCAGGTTCCCCTGGAAAACCTCGCCCTCCGCTGCCGGGATCTGCTGGACAGACACGGAACTGGGCTCAACCAGGTTCAGCTCGAAGACCTTCCGGGATTAGGGCCGGCTAAAGCTGGGCAACTCGCGGCCGCCCTGGAACTCGCTCGGCGTTTGGGAAGGCCGCCCCACCTCCGCGTGACAGGACCTGCCGACTTGGTGCCCCGGCTGGTGCACTGGACCGACAGGCCGCAGGAGATCTTCTTGACAGTCACACTCAATGGCGCTCAAGAAGTGCTCGACGTGCGCCCGGTTACCGTGGGGCTCCTCAACCGAACGCTCATTCATCCCCGCGAGGTTTTTGCCCCGGCGCTTCAGGAAAGAGCGGCCTCCTTGATTCTCGCCCATACGCATCCGTCGGGATCGCTCGAGCCCAGCCGTGAAGACCGCGAGGCCACAAGCCGGCTTGTTCAGGCCGGAAAGCTTCTTGGAGTGGAGGTTCTGGACCATTTGATCCTTACCGCGACCGACTACTACAGTTTTCGTGAGAATGGCGAGGTTTTTCTTTGACGGATAGGCATCCGATTCCCTAAAATAGGCGCGTGATGGACGACGTTCTTTCCTTTGCTGATGAACTCTCCCCTCCGGGACCCGAATACGGCGCTCCGTGGAAAATTCTTATCGCCGATGACGAACCCTCGGTCCACCTGGTGACCAAGCTTGCTCTCGGCGATTTCACCTTTGAGGGCCGGCGTCTTGAACTCTTGAGCTCCTACGGGGAAGACGACACCCGCAAACTTCTCGATGAGCACGCCGATATCGCCCTCATCCTTCTCGACGTCGTGATGGATACCATGGACTCGGGCTTCACTCTGGTTCGCTACATCCGCGAGAATCTGGGCAACAAAGATGTCCGCATCATCATGAGAACCGGCCAGTCGGGAAATGCTCCCGAGGACAGGATCATCATCGACTACGACATCAACGACTTCAAAGACAAAACGGAACTCACCGTCGCTAAACTCCGAACCACGATGATTTCCTCGCTCAGAACCTACAGCCATCTCAAGATCATTGCCGAGGAGCAGCGCAAATCGTCGGCCAACCGCGCCTACCTCCACACCGTCATCGACAGCCTCTCCAGCGTTCTGATCACCCTCGATCTCGACTTGAAAGTCCTTCTGTGGAACAAGGAAGCCCACCGATGGACGGGAGTCCGCTTCGAAGACGCCGTCGGACGCAACCTTTTTGAGGTGGCTCCCGTCTTCACGCCGCTCAAGGCCCTGTTTCTGGAACTCCTGTCTCCGGGCGGCACGGGCGAACACTCCCGGGTGGAACGGACCGCCGTACCGCTTTGGAAGGACGGCCAGGTCTTCATTCACCTGATCCTGCAGACCCTCGTGGGATCCAACGGCCCAGAGATCCTGTTTCGTCTCGACGACAGGACGGTGTCCAAGCTTCAAGACGACCGACTGATTCGAAACCAGAAGGTCAACGCCTTCAGCGCCTTGGCAGCGGGTATTGCCCAGGAATTGTCGAAAACGACAGAGGTGGCGTCCGGATCGGGTCTTCTGGCGCGTTTGGCCAGGTTTTCGCCGCTCGCCGATCCCGAGCGCGAGGTCTTTGACTGGGCGGCTGTGATCCAGGCTGCTGTTCAGTCCAGCCCGCCGCCCTTGGGGGTCGAGATCCGTTATGAAGGTCCTCCGTCAGAGGCTTGGGTGCGGGCCCAGTCCGGCGGTCTGAGGGTGGTTGTCGACAACCTTCTCGAAAACGCCTACAACGCTGCCGTGCTTGTGCCCCAACCCCGCGGCAAGAAGCACTTGGTGACAGTGCGGTTGCAAACTCAACGGCTCAGCGACGAGGTGAAGGTGCAGAATCCCGACCAGGCCGACGAGGCCTACTGGTGTCTGACAGTCGCGGACACGGGAATTGGTCTGGCACCAGAAACCGCCGGACAAGTCTTCGACCCCTACTTCACGACAAAACCTGGGACCTCCGGCCTCGGCCTCGGTTTGCCTCTGGTGTATAGCCTCACCGAGGGACTTGGCGGCTTCGTCGACTTGTCCTGGGTTCCTGAAAACGGCACGCAGGTCAACGTTTGGCTTCCCGCTGCAAGGGACGCAGCACGAGAGCCCTCCCCAGCCTACAGGGGGGCTGTGTTGCTGTGCGATGACGAGCCCATGATGCGGCATGTCGCCGGAAAAATCCTGCGCCACCAGGGTTTTGAGGTTCTCGAAGCCGGCGACGGTGTTGCGGCGGTCGAGCTGTTTCTTTTGGAGCGGCGCCGGATTCGGCTCGTCATTCTCGACATGGTTTTGCCGGGGCTTTCGGGTCTTGAAGTCTTCAAGGAGATCCATGAGGCGGCGCCGGGGCTGCCAATCCTGCTGTCTTCGGGTTTTGGCCGGGGATCAGAGGTCGATGAAGCCTTCGGCCTGGGGGTGGCCGGTTTTCTCCAGAAACCGTATCGCGCCGAGGCTCTGAACGAGGCGGTTCAAAACGCCCTGACGGCCTCGACGTCGGGGTAGCGTTCAAGGATCTGTTTGAGCGAGGGCTGGATTTCAAGGAAGATGGCGACGATTTCAGGGTCAAACTGCTTGCCGGACTGAGCGTCGAGTTCCTCCAACACTAACTCCTGGGGCCAAGCTTCCTTGTAGGCCCGCCGGGAACTCAGGGCATCGTAGACGTCGGCGACCGCCGTAATGCGTCCCCAGAGAGGAATCTCCGTCCCCGACAATCCCTGCGGGTAGCCACCGCCGTCCCACCGTTCGTGATGGGTCTTGATCACCTGCGCGGCAAACTCATCAAACTCCGACTGAATGTCCTGGAAGAGCAACGCCCCCACGGTTGTGTGGGTTTTCATGATCTCGTATTCTTCGGCGTCAAGCCGGCCGGGCTTCTTCAGAATCGCGTCGTCGATACCGACCTTCCCCACATCATGGAGCATGGCCGCCATGCGGAAAAGATCGGCGGTGCGCTCGATCTCACGACCGGGCACGTTGTTTTTGACGGCCCAGCGTCTATAGATTTCCGTTGCGCAGCCGGCAACCCGGTTGACGTGGGGGCCCGTTTCCTTCGGGTCGCGGAGTTCCGCCATCTTGATCAT
>CAYYUZ010000028.1:0-8760 GCA_964475005.1 uncultured Spirochaetales bacterium | reverse complement strand
CCTGTGAGGGCGCAGTAGCCCGCGATGGTGCGGTTGTCGATGCCGACATCGAAAAAGGTGTAGACCAGCCGCTCCCCCTCGGGAAGCTGCTTCTGCAGCGTCTCGTTCTGGCTGTAGCGGAAGGCCAGCTGTTCCCCCTCCACCAGATACAGGGAACCCGCGTCGGCCTTGACCGTCAGCCTGGCACCCCGCAAGACTTCTTCTAAGAGCAGGTCGATGTCCTGAATTCGGTTGAGGTCGGCGTCGAGTTCGAAGAGGAATCGAAGCTGGTCGGCTCGGATGTTATCGCTCATGTCATATTCACTATCCAAAAGCCTAATCTCTCCACGATCAGGAGTCAAATGTTCCTTGCCTTTCCTTGGCCTGGAACAAATTCCTTATTTGGTATAGAATTGCCCATCTTTATGAATACCCCCCCCACCTTTGCCGATTTAGGCTTGTCGACCGCCGTTCTTGAAGCCCTCTCCAAAAAGGGCTTCGAGGAACCCACCCCCATCCAGGCCCTTGTCATCCCCGAACTTCTTGCCGCCGAGGTCGACCTGATCGGTCAGGCCCAGACCGGTACCGGAAAAACTGCCGCCTTTGCCCTTCCGCTGATCGAGAAACTGACGCCAGGCGTCGGCTACGTGCAGGCCTTGGTCCTGGCCCCAACCCGGGAACTTGCCGTCCAGGTCTGTGAGGAGATCTCTTCCCTGAGGGGTACCAAACCGTTTTCCGTGGCACCCGTTTACGGCGGCCAGTCCTACACCGAGCAGTTCCGCCGTTTCAAACAGGGTGTCGACATCCTCGTCGGGACGCCCGGGCGCATCCTTGACCACCTGGAGCGGGGCACGCTGAAACTCGACAAGCTCCAGTACCTGATCTTGGATGAAGCGGACGAAATGCTCGACATGGGATTCTCGGACGACATCGAGACACTCCTGAGTCAAGTGAATCCCGACCGGAGAATGCTTCTGTTTTCGGCCACTATGCCCGATCGCATCCGGATCATCGCCAACAAACACATGAAGAATCCCAAGACGTTGACGGTCAAGACCTCAACGTTGACGGTGGAATTGACCGAGCAGATCTACTTTGAAGTCAATGAAGGCGACAAGTTTGAGTCGCTCTGCCGCATTCTTGACCTGGAAGAAGATTTCTTCGGCATGGTCTTCTGCCGGACCAAGATCCAAACCGACGAATTGGCGCACAAGCTTGCCGACCGCGGCTACGGAAGCGAGGCTTTGCACGGCGACTTGACGCAGGGACAGCGCGAACAAGTGTTGAAGAAGTTCAAGAACAAGCGCATCAATGTTCTGTGCGCGACCGATGTGGCCGCACGGGGAATTGACGTCGACGGCCTGACTCACGTCATCAACTTCAGCCTTCCTCAAGATCCCGAGGCCTACGTGCACCGCATCGGCCGCACTGGCCGTGCCGGCAAAGAAGGAACGGCGGTGACATTCATCACCCCCATCGAATACCGCAAGCTGGCCTTCATTGAACGGGTATCCAAGACACGAATTCGCAAGGAGAGGGTGCCTGGGATCACCGAGATTATTGCCCTGAAGAAGAACAGGCTGCTGGGCAAGATCACCGAGGCTATGGACAACGAAGTCAGACCTGCCGTTGGGGAACTGGCCCACGAGCTTCTGGAAGGCCGCGAGGCCGAGTCCGTCCTTGCCGCCGTCTTGCAGCAGTACGTTGCCGATGAGTTTGACGAGAGCACCTACGCTCCCATCCGTGACCTCTTTGACAGGCCCAAACGGGAACGGTCGGACTTCGGAGGCACCGCGGGCTTTCCCGGCGGATTCGACCGCGGCGGTCCGCCTCCCCGATTCGACGGACCGCGTTCCTTTGACGGCCCGAGACCGCCCCGTCCCTTTGACGACAACGGCCCAGGCCCCCAAGGCAAGGCCCGCCTCTTCATCGCCATGGGAAGACAAGACGGCCTTTCACCCCGAAAACTTGTCGATCTTCTTGAATCGCAGGGCGGAATTCCGGGCCGTTTTGTCGACGACGCAGCGGTCATGGAGGACTTCAGTTTTGTCACGGTTCCTTTCCGCGACGCCGAACGGCTGATCCAGGCCTTCCGAAGTCAAGGACATCAGGGCAAGCCGCTAATCAAGCTTGCCAGGCCAGAAGACGGGCAGCCCAGCCCGTTCAAAGGCCCCCGGGCCTACTCTCCTAAACCCTACGGGAAGACTCAAGGCGCCCGCGGGTCCAAGCCCTGGAACAAAGGCTGAGGCCTACACCCAAGGGTCGTCGGAGCGCAGGTAGGGGTTAGAAGTCTTCTCCCGGCCAATGGTGGTGCTTCCACCGTGGCCGGGTCTGACCCGAGTCTGATCCGGCAGCTGGCAGAGTCTGCCGAGACTTCGCCGCAGGGCGGAGCGGTCGCAGTGGGGAAAGTCCCAGCGGCCCACCCCAGAACGGAACAGAACGTCTCCCGAGATCAATTCGTTTTCTGAAGCAAACCAATACGCCACGCTGCCGGGGCTGTGCCCGGGAACGTGAAGAACCTCCACAGACCAAGGACCCAGAGTGAGGTTCTGGCCGTCTTCCACAAACTCGTCGGCCATGGGCACGGTCACAGGTTCTCCCAGCCAAACAGAAAGGTTGGCCTGGGGATCGGACAACCAAGAGGCCTCGAGGCGGTGCTGGTGGATTTTGACCCCGGGAAAAGCCCGCCGCAGGTCGTTGAGTCCGGCGATGTGGTCAACATGAGCGTGGGTCAAGAATACCCCTTGAAGCCTCATCGACCGTTCGGCCAATCTACGAAGCAGTTCATGCGGCTCTCCTGGGCAGTCGAAGAGCCAGCAGTCGGATCCTGAGTCAGCAGAGACCAGGTAAGCGTTGGTTTCAAGGTTTCCCAGGCAAAAGGTCTCAACGGTCATTCTCCCCTTCCTTCAATTGCGGTTCACGCGGTGTATACTCCACTGTATGCTTCCTGCCGCCTCCGACGCCACACCCGACGAGCTCTTGCGGCGGGTCTTCGCCACTGAAGGCATCGAATTTCTGGGGGTCGCCGACGTTCCATCGGCCGAAGATGCCGACCGGAAAGAAGCTCGGGATCGCTATCACCGTTGGCTCGTAGAAGGCCGCCAGGGAACGATGGGCTACCTCGAACGCCATGAAGCCGCAAAATATGACCCCAGTCCCATCTTGAAAGGAACCCGGTCGGTTATTGTGGCGGGCCTCGGGTATTTTCAGGCCTCTCCGGGACTTACGGCGGGCGGAATGGTAGCAAGGTACGCCTGGGGTCGAGACTACCACAAAGTTCTGCTGTCGAAACTCAGGCGGGCCGCCGAGCAGTTGGCGCTTCTTTGGCCGGGAGAGAGCTGGAAGAGTTTCACCGACACGGCGCCGCTCGATGAAAGGTGGTGGGCGGCTCGGGCAGGCGCGTCGTTTACGGCCAAAAACACCTTGGCGATCAACCGGAAATTGGGCAGTTGGTTTGTCTTGGGAGAAATCCTCACGACCATGCCCTTCAGTCCGACCCCTGCGGTTTCTCACGGGCACGGTGCCTGTCCTTCGGGGTGCAGACGGTGCAACGAGATCTGCCCAACCGGGGCGCTCGACGCCGACGGCCGCATCGACGCCAGCAAATGCATCTCCTACTTGACCATCGAACACCGCGGTCCAATCGACGATGCTTTGAAACCTGCCATCGGGGCGTGGGTGTTCGGCTGCGACCTTTGCCAGGAGGTCTGTCCGTTCAATCTAGGGATTCGTCCCACGGCTGAGCCGCAGTTTCTGGCTTGGAAGGCGGGGCCTTCTCTCGACCTTGGCGAGATCCTGAGTCTAGGCAACGTAGAGTTCACCCGGCGTTTTGGAGGCAGTCCCGTTCACAGAACCGGCAGGGACGGCTTGGTTCGCAACGCCTGCATCGTGGCGGCCAATCTGAAGCGGCGTGACCTTCTGCCGCTTCTCGTCGCTTTGGCCGACGATCCCGCTCCTGGAGTCGCCGACGCCGCCAGGTGGGCCAGGGAACAATTGAATGAATGGAGGGTCCTTTGAGAAAACCGCTTGCGCTCCTGATCGCCTTCGCCGGCCTCTTGAACTCGGGACTCTACGCCATGGGATTTACCGAGGACCCGCAGGAAAAACTGACCAAGACCTTTGTTTTGGCCCCAGTCAGGACCCTTGAAATCCGGGGAGAAATCGAGTTCGAGCTTCTCCCAGGACCGACACCCCAGGTCACTGTCGAAGCCTCGCGCGCGCTGTTCGACCAGTTGAACGTGTCGAACTGGTGGGGCTCCGCGACGATCGCCATTGAAAGCGGGCTTCGAGGACCCAGGGAACAGGGTTCAGTGAAGATCAAAGTCACGCTTCCCAGTCTTCAGGAACTGACCGTGACCGACCATTCGACGGGCCACGTGGTGTGGCCTGGGACACAGGGAGCTCTAAGAATCACCGAGGCCAGCGCGGCCGTCATAGAACTTGCCGGAACCGATTTTTCCGTTTCGACTTCCTGGATGACCAGGGTCATTCTCAAAGGCCAAAGCACGAAGCTGAGGCTCGATTTACGGCATCAGAGCCAGATAGACACCCGGGAACTGGCCGCCGACGAGGTCCAAATTGCCCTTGATGAAAGCTCGGTGCTAGAGTCCGGACCTATTGTCCAGGGTTCGGGGACTGTGAGGCACCTGAGCCGCATCACAGTGGCAGGGGAAAAGGGCTGGGAGCCCCTCGAGGTCAAGGAGGGCTCGGTCAAGGTCGTCAGGGGAGAGGCGACTGCGAAACCCGACGCTCCCCCGGCCCCTGAGAACTAGGCCCCTAGATTTTTCCGACCAAAGCAATGCCAGGCTTCAACGACTCCTTCCCGGGTTCCCAGTTGGCGGGGCAGACCTCGCCGTGCTCCTTGACGAATTTGGCCGCCCGAAGCTTGCGTAGGGTTTCCTTCGCCGCGCGGCCAATCCCGTTGTCGTTAATTTCGATGGTCTTCAGGATGCCGTCAGGATCGATGATGAAGGTTCCCCGGTAGGCCAGGCCCGCATCGTCACCGGCGTCGATGTAGACACCAAATTCCCGGCTGACTTCACCGGAGGGGTCGCCCAGCATAGGATACTGGATCTTCTTGATCGTCGGCGAAGATTCGTGCCACGCCAGGTGAGTGAAGTGGGTGTCGGTGCTGACCGAAAGGATCTCGGCCCCTTCCTTCTGAAACTCATCGTAGTGGTCGGCCATGTCTCCCAACTCTGTAGGGCACACGAAGGTGAAGTCGGCGGGGTAGAAGAACACGACGACCCATTTTCCCCGGTAGTCCGACAATTGGACCTGACGAAACTCGTTCTTGTGAAAGCTTGTTACCTTGAAGTCGGCAACCTTCTCGTTAATTTTGACCAAAACATCCTCCCAATTTAGACTAGTTCTAAACTAGTCTTAACCTTCATACTAAAATTAGAACACGGTGTCAAAGGTCGTTTTTTTTATTATATTCACGGAAGCATGCCTGAATCCGGGAAAATTCCCCTGTTTCCACTCAACGTGGTCCTCTTCCCGCACCAGCCTCTCCCGTTGCATATCTTTGAACCACGCTACAAGGTGATGGTTAGGGACTGTCTTGAAAAAAATTTGGAGTTTGGCGTTCTTTTGGTTCACCAAGGCCAGCTGGTTCAAAACGGAACCTGCGCCCGGATAGAAAATATCCTCGAACGCTACGACGACGGGCGGCTCAAAATACTCACTTTAGGGAAGAGCCGGTTTCGAGTAAAAAAGGTTTTGGAAGGCAAACCCTATCTTGAGGGTGAGGTCGAATTCTGGGACGACGACAAGCCCTTGGGTCCCGCCGTGGAAGCTATCTTTCGACAGGTGCACGAGTTGGTCAAGGAATACGCCAAGCTCACTGGAAAGATCTCCGACCACAGTCTCGTTGAAAACTACACTCCGTATGGTTTCTCGTTTTTCTTGGCAGAAATCAACATGTATTCCCTCACGCGGCAACAGGAAATCCTTGAGATGTCTTCGGCGGATGAAAGACTGGCCTCAGGATTGAAAAGTTTGGCCGCGCTGGTTCAGAAACTTAAGCTCGATCAGAAACTTCAGAAGATTCTGGGTGATCGGCACAGTTTCTTCAACATCTGCAACTGACAACTCCCGCTTGATCCACTAGACTTTCCTTGTGGAAACCATCGTTTTGGCCTCGTCCTCGTCTGATCTTCTCGAGCGGATGGACCGTCAGGTTCCATCGGAACTCCGGCAGCGTTCGACGGTGGCTCGCGTCGACCCGGACAGGGGATTCTTGGAATACCTGCGTTACGAGATTCCGGCACTGGTGGTTTTGCACACGGGCGAGCGGGCGGACTCGCAGGTAAGTCTCCTGGAAGGACTAGAGGAAGATCCGTGGCTTGAGTCGATTGGCATTGTCCTTGTCGTGCCAGACGTCGAGGAAGTCATCGAAGTCTACCAAGGCTTCAACATCGCCTACTTCCTGAACGAACACGAGGTAGATCGAAACTTGGGCCGCGTGATTCACCTTTTGAACCAGAAGCGCGATTTTCTCAACTACGACGGCATCATCAAAAGGATCACGGCCCTTTCGGGGGAGCTCACCCTTGAAACCGATCTGTTGCTGGTTCAGTACTATTCTTCGCTGTTCTCGAATTACCTGTTCAAAGAGGGGTTTCTCGACCGCGGCAAAAAATTTTCGGTCAAACTGAGCCTGGAGGAACTGCTGACCAACGCCATGGAACACGGAAACGCCGGAATCACCTTCGACCAAAAAACGGCTCTTCAGGAACGCGGTGCACTTGTCCAAGACCTTGTGGAGCAGCGGCTCTCCGAAACCCCGTGGAAGGGGCGCACGGTAACGCTTGGCTATAGCATCAGCCCCGTGGGCAGCCGGTTTGTCATCACCGACCAAGGTGAAGGCTTTGACACCCGAAAACTCCCGACTCGGGACGACATGGCGGCGCTCGACCTGTCACACGGGCGAGGGATTTTCCTTTCAATGAACAGCGCCGACACGCTTGTCTACAACGCCAAGGGAAACGAAGTGACCATCTCGTTCCGTCACAACGGCAAGGCCGAGAAGACGGTTCCTCCTGGGTTCATCCAAACGGAACCTAGGCAGCTTCAACCAGACGAAGTCGTCTTCAGGGAAAACAATACAGGAGACCACATTTACTACATCATCTCCGGCGAGTACGACGTGTTTGTGGGCGGCACACCGATTGCGCGGCTGTCCCCCAGCGACGTGTTTATGGGCGAGATGTCTTTCTTGCTGGGAAACCGCCGAACAGCCACTGTCGTTGCAGCCACCGCCGGGAAGCTCGTAGAAATTAGCCGGCAGGCCTTCACAGAAGCCGTCAAACAGTACCCAAACTACGGCATCTTCCTTTCCAAGATGCTGGCCCGCCGCCTGAGGGACAACAACCGCAGGTTCGCCGGTTGACACGCGCCTTCCTCCCGACTAAGATCGTTTGACGCTGTTTGGAGGATCATATGGGTTCGGATACAAAGTTGACCAAGACCCGCCGCCGCATGAAGGCTGCGAAGAGAGCGGTTCAACGCTCCAAGAAGGCCAACAAGCTCTTGGCACGATTGCACGCAAAAGGCTTCAACAAGCCGCTGTCTTTGGCATAACAGGCCGCCCGAAAGGGCGGCTTTTTCATTGCACGAACCCGCACCCAAGCGAGGTGATGACCGTGAAGAAACCGGAATTTTCCAAAACTTGCCAACAGACGTTGGGAGAATCTATTCCCAACCTAGAGAATCTTGAGGATTGGCTCGATCGGCGGGAGCAGGCCGTTCCAGGGCTGAAGCCCGGAGTCGCCGCTGGAGTCGCTTGGGGCGCCCAGCCGCGGACGCAGACGGCAGTTTCCATCGTCTATCTGCCTGGGTACACCGCGACCCGGGGTGAAATTTCCCCCGCGGCGGAACGCATTGCCCAGGCTCTCGGCGCTAACCTTTTCTTTGCGCGTCCTACAGGTCAGGGTGTTGGATCCGATGGTCATCGACTTGTAACGATGAACCATTGGATAAACGACGGCCTCGAGGCTCTCGAGATCGGCCGCCGACTGGGTCGCAAGGTTGTCGTAATGGCCACAAGCACCGGAGGAACCTTGGCGACCTGGCTCCTTTTGGGCCCCCTCAAGGCCGAGGTCGCTGCAACGGTGCTGGTCTCCCCCAACCTGACCCTGGTCAACCGGCGATCAGAGATTCTGCTCTGGCCCGGCAAGGAGCTTTGGCTTTCGATATTCATAGGCAACAAGGTTGAGTTTCAAGCACAGAACGCGTTGCAGGAGCGATTCTGGGATGTGACACACCACTCTCATTCGCTGATTCCGATGATGAAGCTCGTCTCTCGGGCCAGGAAATTGAACTTCAGCCACTGGCCCTCGCCAGTGTTGATCGTCACCGACAGCCAAGACACCGTGGTTGACGCCGGCGTCACCACCAGACTCTTCGCCCAAGCACCACGGTCGGTGGCCACCATCCATCCCTGGAATGCCCAATCCGGCGACGACCATCACGTCCTGGCCGGCGAAGCCCTGTCTCCCAAAGGAACCGACGCCTTCGTCGCCCTAGTCGTCAACTACCTAAAGAACACCCTACCCCAAACCTGAACTCCCGCCGACAACGAGCGAAGCGAAGTTGTTTGACCAGTCCGCAACGAGCAAAGCGAAGTTGCCCAGTAGCAACCCAGTCATTGCAAGCGAAAGCTAGGAGATCGGGTTTTTGGCTAAATCGAAGGAAGACGAGGACCGGAAGCGTACTGGAAGTACGCTGAGGACCGGAGCCGACTGAGATGACGCCAAAAGCCCGAGATCCTAGCTTTCA
>CAYYUZ010000027.1:0-36256 GCA_964475005.1 uncultured Spirochaetales bacterium | reverse complement strand
GCAGGTTTTGCAGGGCCTCGACGGCTCGTTCCGCCTTCGCCTCCTGCCAAAACGAGAACACTCCGTTGATGATCACGACGGCAAAGATCGCCCATCCAAGGGCCGGCATCTGGACGCCGGGAAGGAAGCAAAGCCCTCCCGCACCCCACAGCAGGCACGCGAAGACTGAGACGAAATTCTTCAGGAGCACGAGAAGGACTGGCGGTCTGGGTGCTGGCCTGAGCAGATTCAGCCCCGAAAGGCCCTGGCGTTCTTCCACCTCGGCCGCAGTGAGGCCAGAAAGGCGGGCCCCCAGTTCGAAATTGACCCTGTCGATGGGAAGACTGGCAAAGACCCGGTTTCCAGGGACGCTGAATCGGCAGATTTTCTCGTAGAAAACATCCGGGTCGGCGTCGAAGGGCCCTTGCCGCACAAATCCCTCCACCAACGAAAGCACCTGCAGGCGAAGTTCCGGTTGGCCTCTCGCGAAAACTCCCACCACCCAGAGCCGGATACGCTGGTTGCCGACGGGAACCCCCTCGGGAACCAGAACCACCACCAGCACGGGATGCGGCAACCCCTCTACCGTCAGGTGTGGGATCACCACATCGGTTTCCTGCTCCGGGAGGGTTTGGGTCTCGATGAACCTAGGGATGAGACTGTTTTGAGGGTGGTCCTTGGGAAACGCAGCCTCGAGAACTCCTCGAAATGTCTGGACCCCCTTTGTCCCTCTAACATCACTATGCTTAATCCAATCCGCGAGATTCATAGATTTTGATAATACAATACGATAAAGAAGATTACAATCTTTAATTAAGTTTGAAATGCAATATTTACTTTCCAAAGGAAACCCAGTACTATTTGCGGGATGAGCATTTCCCCGAAAACCCTAAAGGAAGGTACCAGCGATGAAAAAAGACATTGTTCTGCAGAAAGACGTGAACGACGAATTGGCCTGGGACCCGAGCGTTGAAGCCAAAAATATCGGCGTCGGCGTCAAGGACGGGGTTGTCACTCTTACCGGAAGCGTGCTCACGTATTCGGAAAAGTTCGCCGCTGAGAAAGCCGTCCGGCGGATCGACGGAGTGCGGGGCATCGCCGAGGAACTATCTGTAGACTTGCTCGGTGAGCATATGCGAAACGACAGCGACATCACAGCCGCCGTCGCCAACGCCCTGGACTGGAACGCCAGGATTCCCAAGGGTTCGGTGACCTGCCTCGTCGAGGGCGGGATTGTCGTCTTGGGGGGAGTTGTCGACTGGAACTACCAAAGGATCCTCGCCTCCAAGTCCGTGCGCCACATTTTGGGCATCAAGGGCGTAAACAATCAAATTGTCGTTCGGGTCAAGCCGGCCGATGCCTCACAGATCAAAGGCAAGATCGCCGACGCCCTGAAAAGGCTCGCCATGGAGGACTCCCTGAGCATTCAGGTTGAGGCCGATAAGGGAAAGGTCGTGCTTCGAGGCACCGTTCATTCCTGGACCGAGCTCGACCAGGTCTCACGGACAGCGTGGTCGGCCCCCGGGGTGGTTGAGGTTGAAAACGACCTCGTTGTGGCGTACCGAGGAAAATGAAGCCATGCTTATCAAATCCAAAACCCTGACCGGATACCTGCTCAAAGGCCTCGATGGGGACTTCGGCAGGGTCAAAGACTTCTTGTTTGACGACAAGCATTGGGCCGTTCGTTATCTGGTGGCCGACACCGGAAACTGGCTCTCCGATCGGCAGGTGCTCGTTTCACCTTATTCGCTGGGCGTTATTGACGAGAAGAGCCGCCACATGTCGGTGAAGCTGACCAGAAAGCAAATCGAAAAGAGCCCGGTCCTTGCAACCGACCTGCCGGTTTCGATGCAATTCGAGACGGCCTATCACAAGCACCACCAATGGCCGGCATACTGGTCAGGCCCCTACATGTGGGGATCGTCCAACATGCCGCAACTCCCTCCTTACAACGATGAGAACCTTAACCAAGGCGGGAAGGAATGGAATCCTTACCTGAGGAGCTCCCTGGCGGTCTCGGGTTATACCCTGCAGGCCTCCGATGGTACTATGGGCAGGGTCAACGACTTCGTCATCGATGTGGAGTCGTGGGCCATCCGCTATTTGGTCGTCGATACGACCGACTGGTGGCCGGGACAATGCGTCCTTGTTGCCGTTCGATGGATCGACAAGGTGAGCTGGGAACTGTCGAAGCTGTTCGTGAATCTTACCCGGACCGAGGTCAAACTCTCACCGGAGTACACGCCGGCCGCCCTGATCACCAGAGAGTATGAAGAAAAGCTCCACGGCCACTTCAGCCGCGAAGGCTACTGGGTCGAGCCCCCTGTGGCTGGTCCCCGCCCTTGAAGACTTCGGGGTTCCCTGACAGCGGGAAATGCCAATGGCACCCTTGACGAGGTTGCTGACAATGTCTGACGCCGACATCAAGTTGTGGCTCAAGAGAGTGGAGTCTCTTGGTGTCGGGGAACTCGTCAAGGGACTGGTGGGAGCCGACCCCGTGGTCCAACAGTGTGTGCTCAGGAATTTATCCGACAAAGGAAGACTCCTCCTGGGACTCACGATCGAGCGTGTAAGGCAGGCGAACCTCGAGAATTCTGAAACCGAGTCTGGCGCCCACGCTCTCGCCGCATTCTTCTGACACAAGACTTTTCTTTTCAGAAGCAGTAAATTCCAGCTTGAGACTGGGAGGCAATCATGCAAGCGATGCTTTTCAAAACCGAGCAGGCGCTGGATCCGTTTGAGGCCGAGTTGAAACGGCAGGTAGAAGAACACAAGTACTACATCAACCGCTACTTCCCCTACGAGCTGACGCTCGAAGAGGCCTTTGAGTCTTGGTGCAGGGTGGTCTATGACCCAGTGGCTTCGGCAATCGACGAGGAAGCTCTGAGCCTTGAGTTTCCCGACATCAGCGAGGATGAGCTGTTTTTTCGAGTGAGCAAACATTGGCACGCTATGAAGAAGGGCGGGACCGTCAGTCTGACGGCAAAAGAAGCTGTTCTCGACTATGGCTCCCTCTACGCCGACACACAAAGCGGCCGTTCCCGTTTCCAACTCGCCAAAGGTTTTCGGTAGATCTCAGATTTAAAGGGGCGATCACCTCTTCGCCGTGATTCGAACAGCTCTAGCCCACATAAGGCTAAGGCCTGGTTCGTAGAAACCAGGTTCGGTCTACTCAGAGCGCTTTCAGACCCGGAATTGCATCCTCTCCAGATTTTCTAGGGCAGGGCGCGTCAGTTACCAGGCCATCTTCTTGTTTTGAGAAAAGTACAAATTTGTTTTAGCTGGAATAGGTGTAACCAAGGTCAATCCCAAACGTAAACGCTGTGTCTTCCGATCCCAGATAGGTGGCGGAATAGGGGGACGCAAGGCTATTGTAGAATGTCGGAGATAGCTGGTTAAAGAAGAATAGACATTGACCGACGTCCACAGGAAACCTTAGAAACCAGTTCTTATCGAGTTGGTAGTCAATGTCTACGCCGACTGTTATGTAGAATGGACTGAACAACTTCTTCAGATCGGAAGAATCAAAGGACGTTGAGTAGTCGTACCCGTTTGTTCCACCTGTCAGGTACCCAAGGTATGTCCTTTTGTTTCAAAGTTAGTTGGTGCTGTAGGCAGCAAATTGGTCCTTGTTGTACTCATTGACCCCATCGAAAAGGTCTCGATAAGAACCCACTATCGTAAATGCGCCCCATAGCTCAACACAAAGTCCACCGATCGCGAGCCCGAGTGAGGTACCAACGACGGCAGGCTGAGGACTGGAACTGTTGGTCTGATTGGCTCCAATAGCCACGCCTACAAGCGCGACCGTTAGGCCGCACCAGAGAAAAATCTGGCCGGAGACATACTTGTCGTCAAAACCCTTCAACGACGACTTGCTATCCGGAAACTCTTCAAGCAGGCTCCTGATTTCGGGTTTGATGAAGGGAATACTCGACGAAATGTTGTTGACCTGGAGCTGCAGTCCCCAGCCCGAGTAGTCGATCTTGATGATCTTGTCGTTCCAGAAGGCACTTGGGCTTTCCTTGGTCGGAGTTTGTGCCTGAGCCACACCAGTGACAGTGAGGGCCAGGGTGAGTATTGAGCACAAGTTCCTTAGCATGAAATCTCCGTAGTTCTTGAAAGTATCAACAGCCTTTCATGAGCTTCCTGGCATAGGATGCTACACTTTTGTTGAAGTTGGTCAATTCCAGAGGCCCCGAGTCGTCCAAAAGAAGCTTATCCGACCCGGCCAGATTCTTGGGACGCCCGTCGTGGCGTCTATGAACTTCCTGGGGTCAGGGCGGTTTGAATATCTGTTAGCGAAAAGTCCCCGCCCTTGAATAGAAGCGCTTCCCCGGTGGTTTTGGCCAAAGCATAGGAAAAACAATCACCAAAATTGAGTGCGGCCGGGTGATTCCCTTTGCCGAAAAGCATCCAGCCTTCATGGGCTCTTCGAGCCTGTTCCGCCGTGAAATCCGCCACTTCAACCTCTGCGACCCGGAGGAGCGTTTCCAGTTCTGCGCCCGCCTGGGCTCCCGCCCTAGACACGACGACCATCTTGGTTTCCACCAGCGTTGCAGTTGACATGGTTTTTTTTTCAGGTCCGGCAAGAACGTCCCGAAAAATTTCCCAGCCGTCCTCCTTGAAGAGGATGGCGCAAAGCGCCGACGTATCAACGACCACCGGGCAACCCGTACTCATCGTATCCGATGATTTCATCCGGGGCGCGAGGATCTAGGACCGGTAGGCGGCTCATGCGTTCCAGGATTTCGTCAATCTTCTGCTTCCTGCTTACCGCGAGTATTCGATCCTCTTTTTCCTTCAGAGCTGACAAAATCACGTCAGTGATGTTTTCGCCGGTTTCTTCGGACAGTCGTCGGGCCAGAACTTCGACGTGCTTGCTTCGGATTGAAAGGGCCATAAAACAGCCTCCGTATATTCATATACTAATATTGTATATGCGCCAGTGTCAATCTGTCAGATCGATCTATTTCCCTCTATTCACCCCGCTTAACCCGCTTCGCATAACAACCAGACCGTCGAGCAAGGGTCTTTTAGAAGCGATTGAAAGCCGTCTCGGCGGCGTTTCTGAAGCCCCCTGCGGCACCGTTTCCAGGACTGTTTTCAACTAGATTAGGAAAACAGTGGCTGTAAAAGAAGCGCTAGCAAAGGGTTTCCAGCTGATCGGCTATCTTGCAGGTGATGACAAAGATGTGAAGCAGCCGTTCTCCGCTCGCGCTGCACAAGCTCTTTTCCCTGAAGAGGAGGTTTCTTGGTCTGCTTTCCTCTTGCCGGAATATGTTGCAGCTTCTGTCGGACTTGATGGAGCTGAACCAAGGCGAATTCGAGTTGGTGCGCTCCATGATTGCCGCGGCCGCCGCTGCTTCACGCAGGCGAAAACATTCTCCCTAGAACGAACTCTTTTGTTTCCTTTGCCTCGTCCTCAGGAAAAACCACGCCTCCGGTGGTCCCAGAACCACCGTGGGCTCCAAACCCAGAAAAAAGCACCGCGCGCAAAGGAATGGCTTATCCGCGAACTGGGTTGAAAAGGATTTGCCGCTTTTGGGGCGAACCCGGACCGATGTTCAGAGGATTTTTCTTTCACCTTTGAACTTGGTATCTTGTCCTCGCGGTCAAAACCTTCTATCTTTAAAAGTCTAGCGCCTTCTTAAATGTTTTGCGGCCAAGGCAGGAGTTTCCCCCGGGCCGCAGAAGCTCTCGTCCAACCAGCGGCGAAACGGGTTGTCGCCAGCAGCAAACTCTCAGGTAGGCAACCGATGGTTCTTGAGCGGCCCCCCACCACGGGCGGCGAATTCGGAATTCAAGTCTTCTTTGTCCAGCCCAACAGTGTCATCCAAAAAGCGATGGTGGCTGAGCTCATTTGCCATGAGTTTGAGGTGTACCTCGTTGGCTCGGTTTCCAGCGCCAAAAAGATCTTTTCGAAACACCCGGTTGCCTTGGCGTTTCTGAATATTGACGAGGGGCTTTCCGAGGGAGAGTGGCAGACGTTCGTGAAAGAGGTCCATGGCGACCCCTCCCTGGACAGGGTGCGGCTAGGAATCCTCTCGTACAATGCCGACCCGCATCTGGCCCATGTCTACCTGATTGATTTGCGGGTTCCGTGCGGCTTCATCAGGCTGTCTTTGGGACTGGTCAAGAGCACCACGACCGTCCTCGCCGTGCTCGAGGCGAACGAGGCCCGGGGACGCCGGAGGTTTCTCAGGGTTCACTGCGGCGACAAGGCAATGTTCAATATCGTTACGAAGTTGGGCAGGGTCGAAGGGCGGATTGTGGATATCAGCGTTGTCGCGATGTCTTGCACCCTGAACCCCGAGAGACACTGGGAGAAGTATACCGTCCTGGAATCGATTCAGTTGAAACTGAAGGGCAGCCACTGCCTTGTGAAGGGAATTGTGATGGGGAGCCGGCATGAGAGAAGCGGCGAGAAGATCTATGTTGTCATGTTCGATCCGAAGACTCTCACCGATCATGAACGCGGCTACATCCGCAGCTACATGCAGACCGCGCTTCAGGCCTCCATCGAAACGGAAATGAGAGAGTAAGCCGCAGTCTAAGATAACATTAAACAATATATCGTTGCCTAATTAAACATTGACATATTGTTAACTTTTATATTACCTTGTCTTAGGAAGTCTGGAATCCGATTCCTCATTTTCTGGAGGCACCATGGAAAAGCTCATCAGCGATCATTCCCAGCGGGATCACGCTCCGGTCAGGGATGCGGTTATGGAAACGACGCTCGAAGGAACGCTGTTTTTTGAAAGGGACCGCCCCGGGGTCAAGACCGCGAATGGTTCCGTCATGCTGCATATGCCTGACTTCTTCCGCTACGCCTACTTTGAAGGGATCAAGCCGGAAGCCAAGGTCAAGGTCCGAGGGCTTGTCCGCCAGTCAGTTGATAAAGGCGAACATTCTGTCATGCATGCCAGGGAAGTCACCATCGGTTCCACAACGTTTCACATTGTTGTCGGCTCGCCACACCACGACTGCCACCTCAGAAGTCTGGAGAGCGCCGTTCATCCGCAATGCCCGTACCGTCTCAAAGCTCTCGGGGGTGCTGTCCATCCCGATGTGATGCTTTTCTAGGGTCATGATGACCGAAGCCGATCGACCACGCCCTGCCAACGGTTCGGTTGCCAAGCCTTTGCCGCCCTGGGCTAAATTCCGGTCGGAGATGCTCCAATCCTTCCCTTCGCCTTTCCGTGGTGCCCAAGACCCCCTCGCCACAGGCATCTACCACGCCATCCGCGGCTTGGATCTGCTGAAGCCACAGGCCTCTGGAGGACCTGCCTACCTGGGCACCGACTCGCCGTTGCGGATTGACTTTGCCACTGTGAAATCGGCCCGTCTTGCACCCAAAATGGAGACGTCGGCAGAAATCATCAAACAAGTCATCAACTTGTTTGAAGGCCTGCCGAATTGGGGCCATCCGCTCGCGATGAACAATGTCATGCCGCAGTCCAATACGGCGGCCATTGTGGCAACAATCCTGAGCGAGATCTTTTCGCCTGACATTATGGAAAACGAATACGCCTGGAACATTCATCGGGCCGAGCTGGAGTCTGGCGCGATGCTGGCAAACCTGGCTGGCTGGGAATCCCAAGACGCTGGCTGCGTTTACACCTACGGCGGGTCGGGGTGTTGGACCTATCACCTGAAATATGCCCTGACGAGAGTCCTCCCCAATTCAAGAAACGCGGGGATTCGAACAGACGCCAAAGTGATCTGTTCCCAGCAAGCCCACTACACGATGCTCAACAGTACCGATTGGACTGGCCTGGGAATGGACAACATCATCCGCATCAGAACCGACATCGAGACCAATGGCATGGATCTGGTTCACCTGGAAGAAGTCTTGAAAGACTGCCAGGGAAACGGCATCCCGGTGGCATCGGTGGTCTGCACCATGGGGACGACGGACGCCAACGCTTTTGATCCGGTCGAAGACGTCCGGGTCCTGATGGACCGGTATCCCAATCTGCCTCCCTACGGCAAGGCTCTTTTGTATTGCGACTCGGTTATCGGCTGGGCGTGGCTGGTATTCAAGAACTATGACTTCGTAAAGAATCCCCTGGGTTTCTCGCAGGACGTACTGCCGTATCTCGAAAGGAACTTCAATGCGATCAGAGGAATCTTTCAGGCCGACGCCTTCGGGGCAGACTTCCACAAGACGGGCTTCTGCCCTTACATCAGCAGCGCTTTCGTCTACCGCGACGCCAAGGAATTCGAGTCCTTGCTTTCACGGGGAACCCAGTCCTACCTTCAGCAACGCTCCCCCTACAACCCCATGAACTACACCCTGGAAGTCAGCCGGGCCGCCACGGGTTCCCTGGCAGGCTGGGCGACGCTCAAGTACTTTGGACAGGAAGGCTTTCAATCGGTCCTTGGGGGAGTTCTTGAAAACAAGGTCTATCTGAAGAACCAGATTGTACGGCATCAGGACATGGTTTGTGTGAATGCCTCTGACTATGGATTCGCCACCTTGATCCGGATCTACGCCCAGGGAATCGACGCCCAGGCCCAATATCAACGGGAGCTGTGCGACCCCAACTGCCGCCAGGAGCTGCTCGAACAGAACAAACTCACCGAGGCCCTTGGAAACAAGCTGTTTGAATGGTTTCGGTCGGGGAAAAAGATCGCCGAAAGGTTTACACCCTACCTCGGTTTCACAACGGGCTTTCGGGCCGTCGAATACAACCGCGACCTGAGTGACCCCTTGGGCGTGGTTTGCGCCCTTAAGATGTTTCCGTTGAACGTGAACATCACACCAGCGGACATGGACCACGTGCTGGCCTGCATTATTGCCGCCCGTGACGAGCTCATGAGCGCCGTTTAGTTACTTGTTGATGAGAGTGCCACTAGGAGGTACACCATGAATACTAGCTTGAAAAACCAGATTTCAAAAATCACTGGGATTTCACACCTTCCTTCGATTTTCAAGAGCATCCTTGAAAATGAAGACGAAGAATTCCTTGTCCCCGGCGAGGAGATCCTCGACACGCTTTTTGTGGAAAGGGAAGGTTTTGACATCGTCGAGGGCAGGCTCAGGAAGTTTGACAGCTGGATCCCGGGGACCCTGCTTGTTGTTACCACGTTTGGGATTTCCATCCTGCGGGAGGGTGGGCTCAAGATCACCGATTCAGAGTATGGCTATAGCATCCACCACACAGTTTTTGACAAAATCTCAAGCATAGACCTGGATGTTATCCTTCTCTACGGAAACCTTACAATTTCCACTTCCACCAGCGCGCACCCTGACATCTTGGTTACCTTCAATACAGGTGTTTACTATGAACAATTCGAACGGTTGATTCGGTTGATCCGAAACAAGGTGTTTCGGTCCTCCAAACCCTGAGGGCCGCAACAACAAGAAGCCCGGGCGGGGAGCGGAACAATTTCGCTCCCCGCCCGGGGATCCGAGGAGCGATCAAACTCAGGGAGCCAGATAGTCGTAAACGACTTCGCCAAGGTTAAGGGTCAGGTCAGCGATGTAGTGATGCGCCGCGGTTACCTCGAGCATGGGGAGACTGGCCACGGGGGCAAGGGCGTGAGGATGAAGTTCCAGGGAGGCTGGACCCGTCCACGACCCCAGCAGGTTGACGGATGTCGTGTGGTAACGCACCAGTTCGAAGATCCTGAGGGAACCATCGACATGCGGGATAATCTTCAGCAGAAAGTTAGGGGCCGCCAGGGCCGCCAAGGTAACCTCCCGGTCCACTTCGCGGTGTTTGAAGCCCATGGTCGCCGAGGCAATCCTGACGGGCCCATAGTCGAGCGTGCCCACCAGGGTGTCGTTTACCACCGACATCTTGGGCGTTGCCCACTTTTTGGGAAACCCCCACAGCTCTCTTCCGCCGGCGATGGCGGGTTGGTTGTTCAAATACATGCTGTGAACATAGCTCCCCGCGACACCCTTGTAGAGCACAGGAATGACCTGGCCCGACTCTGTATAGCTGCCGAACCCCGATGAATCCGGCATTCGGATGAACTCGAACTTGACTTCGGGTTCGTCGATCTCCAGAGGCTCTGGCACCACGGCCCTGAGGAGGTGCCGGTCCGTCCGATAGGTGATCACCAGGAACTCCCGGTGAACAAACCGATAAGGCCCCCGTGGGTAGCCTGGACTGGTAAGAGGCATGCAAAACGCGGTTGCCCGAACTTCTTCTATGGTCACAAAACCCTCCCCAGCGACTCTGGTTAAGAAAGCCGCCGCAAAACAGAAACACAGTTCGTTACGGCCGAGCCGCCGACATTGAAGGTGACGCCGACTGCGGGTTGCCGAGACGGCTTGGCGCCGATGGGTTGATCGACAAGCTGCTTGTAGATCAAGGCGTGCATCGACACCCCGGTAGCGCCCACGGGATGCCCCTTGGCCTTCAATCCGCCGGAAAGGTTGACGGGGCATCGGGGGTCTGAGCGTGTAAATCGACCCGCAAGGTAGTCCTGGCCGGCCTGGCCGTCTCTAGACAGCCCAAGGGCCTCGGTGCAGAGCAGTTGGGTGATGGAAAAACAGTCGTGGACTTCTGCCAAGTCCACGTCGGCGATGGAGATCTTAGCTTCCTGAAAGGCCCGGCGGACCGCCTCTTTTCCTGCCATCATCTCATACATGTTGGGGCGTACCGAAATTCCAAGCCTCTCGTTCGCGTGGCCGATCCCTGCGATCTCAACGGCCCGTTTGCCGGCTTTGAGCGCCGCCGAGGTCTTCATAATGACGACGGCTGCCGCGCCATCGGTGATCAGAGAGCAGTCGTGTAGCCGAAGGGGTGCAAAAATAATGGGATTGGCGGCGGCTGGCAAGTTCAGAATAGCGTCGGCCGTGAACAACCCCTGCTTGTCTGGCGGGCTGCCTTTTCCAAAGTGGGCCAGGGGATTGTCGACGCCATTGCTGTAGGCCAAAGCTGACACGGTCGCCAGCATCCTTTCCAGCTCGGCGGCCGAAATCTTGTGCTGTTCCCGGTACGCGTTGGCATACTGGGCAAAAAGACCGGGAAAGGTCATTCCCTTGGCCCCCTCTTCGGGCCAGTAGGAGCAGGTGGACAAGATGTGGGTGACTCCCTTGGTGTCGATGAGGTGCATCTTCTCAACCCCGACCACCAAAGCGATATCAACTCTTCCCGATTCGACGGCGTAGAGGGCATCGTAGATGGCCACCGAGCCGGATGCGCACGCAGCCTCGCACCGGGTCAGAGACTTGAAGCGGAGCCCTTCGGGATCAATTTCAGCGGCGAACGCGGCCAGGTGTTCCTGGTTGGCGAGTTGGCCCGGAGCGAAGCTTCCGAGCCACAAGCCGCCAACCTCCTGACCCGAGACGCCCGCGTCTGCCAAGGCTCCCTTTCCAGCTTCAACTATCAACTGGTAGATCGACATGTGATCGGTCAGGAGGTTGGTCTCATGGCTGTGGGTGACAAAAGAACCAAACTTCGAGTTGTAGGCTCCAACGATACTGACCGCGCTCATACAACACCAACAGGAAGGAGAAGTTCCTCGTTGCCTTGTTCGGCGGTTTCTGTGAAGACGATGTCGGCATCCGTGTGTTCCTTGACCCACTGTGGGGTGTAAGGAGCGAAGCACTCGGTAAGGCGGAATCGACCGGCTTCCACCGAGAAGACGCCGAGGTCGGTCACGACCAGATGGACGGCGCCGGCAGCGGTCAGAGGTAGAGTGCACCGGCGCCTTAGTCGGGACGCACCGGATGGCTGAAAGTGGAGGGTTGCGGCGATGACCACCCGGGCACCGATGCAGAGGTCCATGGCGCCCCCCATTCCGGGAACCCTCTTCCCTGGAACCTTGTAGTTCGCGAGGTTGCCCTCTTGGTCCACCTCCAGGACACCGAGCACGGTGTAGTCGATATGCCCGCCCCGGATCATACCAAAACTCGTAGCGGAGTCGAAAAAACACCCGCCAGTGCGCAGGGTGGCCGCGCCGCCGCCGGCGTCGATGAGGTCCCCGTCCTTTTGGCTTTCACTCGGGGGGGGGCCGAGGCCCAGGGCCCCATCCTCCGACTGGAGGACAATGTCGCCGTCAGAAGGCAGATACTTCTCCACGAGAGTTGGAAGACCAATTCCGAGGTTAACAACGTCACCTGAGTGAAACATCTTGGCTATCCGCCTGGCGATGATCTCTTTGTTGGCTACATAGACTAAGGGGACCGCGGATTCCATGTTTTTCTCCTACCACTCAAGCTTGTCGGCGCAGACCAGATAGTCGACGAAAAGCGAAGGTGTGTGAATGCTGTCGGGATCGAGCATCCCCGTATCTACGATCTCCTCAACCTCAGCGATGACCAGCGTCGCAGCGGTGGCCATCAGCGGGTTGAAGTTTCTTGCCGTGCCGTGGAAGACGAGGTTTCCGGCCCTGTCGGCTTTTCTTGCCTTGATGAGGGCCACGTCGGCATGAAGGGGAACGGCGACCAAAAGGGAGCGACCGCCAACAATCACAACCTGCTTCCCCTCAGCGGCCTCGGTGCCCAGACCTGTTGGTGTTAGGACACCACCCAGGCCAGCCCCCCCGGCCCGGATCTGTTCGGCCAAGGTCCCTTGGGGAACAAGCTCTACCTCAACCTCGCCGGCGTTCATCTGACGCTGGGTTTCCTGGTTGGCCCCGATATGGCTTGCAATCACCTTCTTGATCTGGTGGTTCTTGACCAGATGCCCCACCCCTGTCACCCGCCCCGAGGTAAAGTCGTGGACCGCGGTGTCGTTGGCAATAAGGGTGAGATCACGGACTTCTGAGCCCCCCAGGGCTGCCAAGATAGAGTGGGGAGCACCACAATCCATGAACCCACCGACCATGAGACAGTTTCCATTGAAAATGAGCTGCGAGGCCTCGACGGCGCTGATGATTGGTTTGTCTTTCATGAAACTTCCTTCTGGTAAGGTAAGGCAACCCGCAGAGGAATTCAAATTATATTTCAAGTATGTTGCTTTGGTTAATTAATGTAGGTACCTTGCACTAATGGAAAGAGAGCCCCATGCATTTTCCGCCATGCGCCGGACGCTAGAGGAAACAGAAGCTCTGGTTGACCGCGTTGATGCCGAAATGTTTGGCGTCGACTCGGAAGAGCCCGAGTCAACCCGAGACGGCAGCTGCCTTCTGGAAATCTCAGAAGACAAGATGACGGTGAGGGCGGATTTCTTCCCGGCGATCGGTGTTGGCAGTCCCTTCTCTCTAAAACAACTAGAGGACCTCTTAAGAGAAAGGTCGATTATCCACGGCGAGGTCCTGGTCCCGGACCAGGAGTTATCTGGGATTGGGGTCATCGTTGCTTTGGGAACCCCCCCGCAGGAAGAGCTTCCCGAACGAATAGAGATTCTCCCCAGCCTTATCAATGCGCGGAAGGTCGTCGATGGGAAGACTCACTCTTTCGACTTCAAAGAGCAATCCGCCTTTATTCAGGTTCACGTTGGCGATCTGTTGGCACGCCGGCTGCCGTGCCGTCCTGGAATAGCCGGCAGGGATGTTGAGGGAACCCTTGTGCCTTTCCAGGAGGCCTTGGGAATGAAACTCAGCCCCGGGAAGAACGTTCTGGAGTCGGGGGATGCCTACAAGGCAGAGTGCAACGGCACCTTCTGTTTGGCCAAGTCCCGGTTCTGGATCGAGAAGGTTTTGATCCTCGCCAATGGTGTCAACTACCACACCGGCCACATCGATTTTGACGGTGACGTCGAACTGAGCGGTGATGTCGCGGCCGGGTTTAATATTCATATTCAAGGGTCGCTTCGCTCCTCACAGACTGTCGACTTCAACGAGCTGGTCTGTGGTGGGGACATTGTCGCTTCCGGCGGACTTATAGGCCGGGCGGGATCCTCCCTCCGCGCCGGGGGGAAGGTAGCGGCCAAATTTCTAGAGAACGCTAAAGTGACAACTCCCCGGTCCATTGAGATTGAAACTGGAGTGCTGAACTGTCACCTCCAGACCCTCGATAGGCTTGTTATGGGGTCCCGTGGTGTGCTCGTGGGAACCAGGGTTGAAGCCCAGAACGGGGTCGAGGTTTTTCAACTTGGCAACAGCGAGGGGGCCAAGTCATCGATTGTCTGTGGGATGGATTTCCAGGCGGTGGAGAAGATGGAGTGGGTGCGTGGTCAGAGCCTCCTGCTGGTCCGGCAGCTCAAGGCGCTGGAAAACTACAAACTCACCCGGCACAATGGGGAATCCAACCTTAACAAAGCCACAGCGAAGGTTCGCACCCAGATATTGAAACTCCATGAAATGTCCCGCCGCTTGGTCTCCCAAATTGACAAGAATGAAGAGGCCTCCATTCTGGTGCGGGGAATGGCCTTTGCGGGATCATCGATCGAAATTTGTCACGTTTGTTTGTTGTTGCGCCGCCCCGTGAGCCGGGTCCGCTTTTTTCTCGATAAGGCCAGAGGCGAAATAAGGAACGAAGCAATATGAGAACAATCGTTGTGATCGATGACAATGACAACAACCTTCTTCTCGAGAAGGACTTGCTGGAAATCGCGGGTTTCCAGATTTTCACAGCAATGACGGCCACCGAGGGAATCGAGCTGGTCCGGCAGATCCTACCAGACCTAGTGGTCATGGACGTCTGGCTGCCAGACATGTTCGGGACCGAGGCGGCGATGCTCCTCCACGAGAAACCCGAAACAAGGGAAATCCCCGTGGTCTTCGTCACAGCATCAGCTCTGCCGCAAAGTCGGAAAGCCCGGGAAAGTCTGCCCAAAAGCGGCTTTATCGGAAAACCCATCGATACAAGGCGTTTCGCCTTGGAAATCGCCTCGTATCTGCCGCCCGAGAAAACCACGGCTAAAAAAGTCCCTTCGCCCTCCAGAAAGAAGCTGTCACAATTATCACGGACTTCAGACAAGGAATCCGGGAGATCTTGATTTAATCGCTCTCGCGGAAGGATACAGGCAGATACCTGTATCTGTTCCTTTCACCACCGCGCCCGGATATCCGTCGGTTATGACTTCCAAGAGGTTGGTCAGCCAACGTTTTCGCCACTCGCGGGGGTTGGCTTGAGGCCTATCCGAAAATTGAGGCTCCAGCGCGTCCCAGGAGAGCTCCAGCGGCTTTTCAAGGTTGTTCATTTTCCAAGCCAACCAGGCGTAGATGTCTTGGGCGCCTGGCGCTTGGTATTTGCTGTAGACAGAAAGGTCCGCCGGCACAGAGTGTTTGAGAAGATAGCCCATGAAGTCATGGTGGAACATGAGGTAGTTATCAAACAAAGTTGGTACTGAGGCTTCAATCTCTTTGCGGGTCCACCACAATTCCATATGGGAGGAAACAGGGAGGTTGAGAGATTTTTCTTTACCCTGTTTCTTAGAATTCCAGTTGATGTAAAGGCCATGAATTCGTCGGAACTGGTCCCTGACGTGGTCGATTGAGCGGCCATCAGCCCCGACCTCGAGGCGTCTCATCCATTCACTGACCGACCCCATTTCGACTCTGGGAGTTTTTGAGCGGACAGCGTCTGTGACGGCAAGGGCGAGACACATGCGGCCATTGTGTCCGAAGGGAATACCGCTTGCGCTTGTCAGTGTCAAAGTTTGGCCCCCCGCCTCGCGAGAAAAAATGGATTTTTTGGGGTCACGAATGGGTAGCGGGTTTTGGATGAGCAGAGAAGGAATATAAGCGAGTTCAACGGGTTGTGAACTTTCCACAATCAAATCCTTGTTACTACAGGTATGAAACTACAGGAACTACTGGCGCGCGCGCGTTCCTTATAAATAGGGCCGTCACAATTATCACGGACATCTGTCACATTTATCTCGTGGAAAAGCGACCCATGGGGGGCGTCACAAAAAACACGTGGAAAAGAAGGTTTTTCCACAGGAAAATTCATTCCGCGGCCCCCAATTCTTCCTTAACCAATTCCTCTGGAACCCACCACTCGTTGGCGACCTTCTTTGCTTTTCCCTTCCACTTCCCCCTGGCGCACCAGCGCCGGACGGTGTCAATGTTGACGTGGTAGACTTCAACGAGATCTGTTGAAACAAACCATTTCTTGCCAAAGGCCTCGCGCATTATTGTTTTCCCTTGCCTATTTCTTCAATAATTGCCTCGCAGACAGCGCGAGGCAGAAGCCCCCTTTCTCCAAACAGAGAAACTGTGTTGAGCACACCCGTGCTAAACCCCTGTTCTTCAGAAGCTTTCATCCAGGTCTTGAGAGTTGTAACAACTCCCTGCACAACTGAAAACGCCGGTTCGTTCGCGGGCACCACGCTTGAAGCGAGGGCTTTTTTTGTTGGTTCTTTTGGCGGAGTTCTTGTGTGTGGTTCCGGGGAAGGTGACCCCAGGGGGTCAATATTGACCCCCCTCCCGGTTTCCGGGTGGAACCCAGAGCCCGTGGCTTGTTCTTTGGGGGGGTCAATATTGACCCCCTTCTTTGGTTCCCCGGGCTCCTTTATGGCCTGATAGACGGCGTTTATCGGCGTTTCACCGCGAAGAATGGCGCTGGCTTGGTCTTCGGTGGCCCTATCGACAACCGTAAGCAGGTTCTTGGCCTTTGTCACTGAAATTGAAAAAAGCGCCGCGAGCCTTTCTGCCCGCTTTCCGACGCCGGGAATGATTCGCTCTCGGTTTTTTGCCGCAAAGGCAAAAAGGTCGGAATCGGTGATGTTCCGGCGGTTGATCTGGAGAAAGGCCGCATAAGCGTAAGCGTCATCTTCTGAAGGAAATGCTTTGCGTGTGATGAACATCTCAACACCCGCTTCGATGGCCGCCTCTCGTCTGGTGTGTCCGTCAAGAATAACGGGAAGGAAACCCTCACGGTCCCAGACAATGGCCGGGTGTTTCTCGTCATAGCCGCTCTCCTTCATCGAGGCGACAAGGGCAGCCTTGATGTCGGGGTCGATTTTCCAGAGACTCTTGAAGGGCTCAATGATAAGAACTAGGTTGGGGTCAACCCGCTCGGCCGCTTGGTTCTTGGTCAATTGCTCAACCTTGGCCTTCAGTTCTTCCTTGGTCTCTCCCCCCAAAGGGATCTCTTCTCCTGTTCTAACCTTGGCAAGAGCTCCCAATGCTTTTGCCATGATTAGACACCGTCCTGGTCAGGGATGTCGCCCAAGACTTCCTTGATGACAGCGTCTAGGTTTTCAAGGAGCTTTTCACTCTTGGAGTTCCGGTTCAGGGCCACGCCAAAGTCGATAACCTGCTTTACAAAGGCAGACTCATAGATCCTCGACTCGAGCAAGTGGCCCTTAACGGACTCTTCCAGAAGGGCGTCGTACTGGTTTGCGATGGCGTTTGGAGAGTCGGACCTGGCGGACCTCCACATGTTTCTCAGGACGTGCCACTTCTTCAGCACCTCTCCGCCAAGTTCCATGGACAGTTGGTCTCGGATAAACAGGGTCGTCTTCCAGTCAAAGGTTGCAGGAGCGCACGGCGTCAGGATCTCATCAACAGCGAAAGCCACGTTCAGAACGATGTTGTCGAGTGTCGGAGCTGAGTCCACAACAACAACGTCATACTTTCCTTTCAGTTGGCCAATGATGACAGACATGGTTCTTTGGGAGATTCCTCTGAGCTTCAGAAGGCCAAAGGCAGAGGGTATCAGCTCAAGGTTCTCACTGTAGTTGGAGGGGACGATGTTTCCGGCCAAATCTCCGTCCATCAGAGCCTTGGCAATGTTCTTTTTTTCAGAATCCTCTGCGTCTCGTTGAAGGTGAAACGAGGCTGAGTTTTGAACATCGCAGTCAATGAACAGGATTTTTAGCCCGCGTTGCGCAAGCCTTTTTGCTGTCAGGATTGCGAGGCTAGACTTACCGCAACCGCCCTTAATTGAAACAAATCCTATGGATTTCATCGTGGACATGAGGACTCCTCCGTTGATCATACTGGATGATACAAGTGAGTCCTTGCTATGTCAAGTGTCTTCGCGTTGTAGCAAGACCCTTCCGCTCAATGCCGGTCCCAGTGGCGAATCAAGTTGTGCTCCAGCTCCCTGAGGTGCAGTTTCCGTGCATGAGCTCGGCCCTCGACAAGGCCCGCGGCAAAACCCACGGAGTCGAGCTCGCTTGGGGCTTGAATACCGTAGGGTGTTGCTGGATTTCTCCCTGCGGCGACTCCTGCCTGGTACGACATTTTTTGAAGATCATCGGTGCTCATCGCAACCTCCTGGGGTTCTTCAGCTCGGGGACAGCCAGCGTGCCGGCGAGAAAGCCGACTGCGAATTCGCCTTAATTCACTTGCCCACATGAAGCAAGAGTATTAACTTCACAACTTGTGGGGCGTTTAATTAAACAGAAACTATTGCATTTAGTATACAATGGTTTGTGGGGACAGGGAATACCCCAGAGATAAAGGGCCCTGTCCAGAAAACGAGCCTTCAGGCTCCGGCGTTGTCGGTGCGTTGGGCAAATGTGTTCTAAGGAGAAAGAAGATGCGAAGAGTTATGAAGAGTGTGTTTATCGCTCTGCTGGTCAGTGCGGCCGGGCTGGTTGCGGCGGTTGCCGAAGAATCTGCCGATGTTACGAACCTGGTTGTCGGCGCGAGCATCGGGAACGTCAGTTCCTCCTCGTCGTTCACCTCTGGGGCGAACAGCACAGTGAACGGCTACGTCAATGCGGCTGATTCGGTCACCCTGGGTGCGAATTCTGCTGTAACTGGAAACGTCAGCGCCGGTGATTCGTTCACCAGCGGCGACACCTCCAAGGTCAAGGGATCGGTCCATGCCAAGGCTGACTACACCAGCGGCGCCAACAGCACCGTCGGCGGCAACGTCCAGGTCGGGGCCGACTTCACCAGTGGAGCACTCAGCGTCATCAGCGGCAACGTCTATGCGGCCGGTAGCGTGACCCTCGGTGCCGGAAGCAAGATCCTCGGCTCGGTCCACAGCGCGATTGGTGAGATTACCTACGGCGTGGGCTCGACCGTCGGCAGCGTCAAGTAAGTTCGGAACAAAAGGAGAATTGAAATGAAGAAATCCATGATTGCAATTTTGATGAGTTTGGCTTTGATCACCGTGGGCATTGCCCCCGTGTCGGCCGCTGACGGAAAGGACATCACCACGTTGGTCGACGGTGGCCAGAGCGGCCCCATCAATTCGGCATCGGCGTTCACTTCCGGTGCGAACAGCAAGGTCACAGGAAATGTCGTTGCGGCCGCCGCTGTGACTCTTGGTGCTGATTCAGTTGTGACTGGAAACGTGACCGCGGGCGCCGACTTCACCAGCGGAGCTAGCAGCACCGTTCGGGGCAACGTTTCGGCCACTGGCGACGTGACCCTGGGTAACGGTAGCAAGATCCTTGGTTCCGTCCACAGCGGTTCAGGAATCATCACCTTCGGCTCCGGCGCGACCGTCGGCAGCGTCAAGAAGTAGTTCGGTTCTGAGCTCCAAGGAGAGATGAAATGAAGAAAACTTTGGCCTTTGTTTTGGTATTTCTGACCTTGCTTGCGGTGGGCATCGCGCCCGCGGTGGCGGCCGACAATGGCGCCAACGTCACGAACTTGATTGCCGGTGAATCGATGGGCAGCGTCAATTCTGCAGCGGCGTTTACCGCCGGAGCCAGGAGCAAGATCACTGGTTATGTGACCGCCGTGGCCGGAGTCACTATCGGTGCCGAGGCCACTGTGTCTGGGAATGTGACTGCAGGGGCCGCGTTTACCAGCGGTGCCTATTCCAAGATCGACGGTTCAATCTCGTCGAAGGCCGCGTTTACCAGCGGTGCCAACAGCAACATTGGTGGCGACGTGACCGCCGGAGCGGATTTCACAAGCGGTGCTAACAGCGTTATTTCAGGGGACGTGTACGTGATGGGTTCTGTCACCCTCGGCGCTGGAAGCAAGATTTTGGGCACGGTCCACAGTGGAACCGGCGTCATCGTCTACGGGCGCGGCGCCACGGTAGGTTCCGTCAAGTAACCTAGACAGTCCCTCCGGGTGGTCTGGTTTTTGTTGAATCGTTTGGATTCCGGCGTTGCCGGAAAAAAAAGAACGGAAAGAGTCTGAAGGAGAAAGAAGATGCGAAGAGTTATGAAGAGTGTGTTTATCGCGCTGCTGGTCAGTGCGGCTGGGCTGGTTGCGGCCGTTGCAGAGGAATCTGCCGATGTTACGAACCTGGTTGTCGGCGCGAGCATCGGGAACGTCAGTTCCTCCTCGTCGTTCACCTCTGGGGCGAACAGCACAGTGAACGGCTACGTCAATGCGGCTGATTCGGTCACCCTGGGTGCGAATTCTGCTGTAACTGGAAACGTCAGCGCCGGTGATTCGTTCACCAGCGGCGACACCTCCAAGGTCAAGGGATCGGTCCATGCCAAGGCTGACTACACCAGCGGCGCCAACAGCACCGTCGGCGGCAACGTCCAGGTCGGGGCCGACTTCACCAGTGGAGCACTCAGCGTCATCAGCGGCAACGTCTATGCGGCCGGTAGCGTGACCCTCGGTGCCGGAAGCAAGATCCTCGGCTCGGTCCACAGCGCGATTGGTGAGATTACCTACGGCGTGGGCTCGACCGTCGGCAGCGTCAAGTAAGTTCGGAACAAAAGGAGAATTGAAATGAAGAAATCCATGATTGCAATTTTGATGAGTTTGGCTTTGATCACCGTGGGCATTGCCCCCGTGATGGCCGCAGACGGCACCGACATCTCGACTCTGGTCGCTGGTGGCTCGAGTGGCAGTATCAACTCCTCGGCGGCCTTTACCGCCGGAGCCGCAAGCAAGATTACCGGTGATGTGACCGCGGTCGCCGCCGTCACCATCGGTGCCGAAGCCAAAGTTTCCGGAAACATCAACGCCGGGGCTGGCTTCACAAGCGGAGCCTACTCCAAGATCAAGGGTTCGGTTACGGCCAAGGCCGACTTCGTTAGCGGCGCCAACAGTGTTATCGCCGGCGATGTCAGCACCGCGGGTTCGATCACACTTGGAGCGAACAGCAAGGTTCTCGGCTCGATCCATACCGGCACAGGCGTGATCGTCTACGGTAGTGGCGCGACTGTCGGTTCCGTCAAGTAACCGTCACTTGCTGAGGTAATTGACTGGTTGCCGGTCTGGTTTGATCCAGGGGCAACCAGTTTTTTTTGGCGATTTCATAGGAGAAAAAAATGAAGAAGACAATGGTTGTAGTGTTGATGAGTTTGGTCCTTTGCGCCCTGGGCATTGCCCCGGCGGCGGCTGCGGACGGAGCCAACGTGACCACGGTGGACGCCGGAGCCACCATCGCAAGCGTGAACAGTGCCGCGGGCTTCACCTCGGGTCCGGGCAGCACGGTCGATGGAAACATCACTGCCGTTGCTGGTGTCACCATTGGTAGCGAGGGAAAGGTTAACGGAAATGTCGTCGCGGGCGAAGGGTTTGCCAGCGGTGCCAAGGCCAGGATCAAGGGTTCGATTTCGGCGAAGGCCGGGTTCACCAGCGGTGCCGACAGCACCATAGGCGGCAACGTGACCGCCGGCGCTGACTTTACTAGCGGTGCCAACAGTGTCATCGCCGGTGACGTTGTTGCCACGGGTTCGATTACCTTGGGCGCAGGCAGCAAGATTCTCGGCTCAGTACATAGCGGGAACAAAAAGATCATCTACGGTCGCGGCGCCACGGTCGGCAGCGTCAAGTAGACCTTTTTTCGTGTTGAGCGGCCAGTAGTGTTTCTGGGCCTGGTCCAGGAAACTACTGGTTTTTGGTTTCCTCCGGCCCATAAGGAGGGCCCACAATGAAACGGATCTTCTTTTTCGTCGCGCTGGCCGTTCTGGTTGGCGCAGTTCTCGACGCCCAGTTGATCCGCAAACGTGTTCCAGCCTCATCGTTTGAAACCGTAACGATCGCCTACACGGCCAATCTCAGGGGTCTTTATACCGAGGACCAGACTGAGGCGCCGGCTTCTTCGCTTCAGTCGATGGTCACTGGCTTGCGCGCCGAGTACAAAGACATGCTTCTGGTCGATCTAGGCAACTTCATTGGACCAGCTCCATCTTCAATTCTCAGCGACGGCCGGTTCGACTTTGCGGTGCTGGAGCGTCTGGGCTACAACTTGGTCCATGTCTCCAGCGATGATTTTGACATCGGAACGGAAAACCTGAGAGATCGGATTGGCGAGACTACAGTTCCCGTGGTGTCAGGCAACCTGACGCTCAAGGGCAACCTCGCGTTGACATCGATTGTGCTCACCACCGGGAACCGAAAGGTCGGGTTTATCGGGGTGACCAGCCCTAAGTTCCCCCAGTTGGTCCTGGCCAACATGCGAAGCGATGTGGTCGTCGATTCGGCCGAGGCTTACATAACCCAGGCTATCAAAGATATGGAGGGAAAGGCTGACATTATCGTGGCCTTGACTGACCTCAACGAACACGAAATAGACCGCATCCGTGAGATTCCTGGGCTTGACCTGATTCTGACGACGGGCGGCAACTCCGTGAAACCCGGTTCAGACTGGATTTCTGTCGGTTTCCCTGGGGCCAGGCGCGCCGCTATTGCCCGGGTTCTGTCGACAGGCACCGCCATCTATGTGTTGGACCTCCACGGGCACCCGGCTGGGAACAAGTGGGCCATCGACGAAGTGGTCGGCGACGTCTATCCCGTTTCGAAGGACACCCCCCGCGATCCGGCGACCGAACTCTGGGTGAAAGGGCAGCTGGCCACGATCTTGAAGGCCAACAACAAGACCCTCGGGAACCTGGGGATTCCGCTCGCCAACGAAGACGGAAAGAATCAGCAAACCGCCCTGGGAAAAGCCGTCACCGACTTGATGCGCAGCCAGACAAAGGCCCAGTTGGCCCTCCTGGACTCCGGAGCCCTCCGAAAAAGCCTCCCCGCCGGGCCCGTGACCGAGTGGGATCTGATCGAGGCAATCCCCTACCCCGATCCGGTTGTCGTCGTTCAGCTTACCGGAAAACAGATCAACGACCTGATCGACAAATCCAAACTCAAACTTGGCGAGGACGGCTATCTGCAGTTCTCCAACCTGATGACCGAGCCCGAAGTGCTGGGCAACCGGATCGAAAGTCAGAAGATTATTCCCGAGCGCACCTACAGCGTGGCCATCCCCGAATTTCTGCACCAAGGCGGAGACGGCTACGACGAACTGCAGAAGGCAACCGTGGTGAAACGATCGGGTTTGACGCTGGCGGACCTCTGCCGGCAAGCCTTCGCCAAGTACGGCTCTATGGCTCCGTATTCTCTCCCCATGGATGTGGAAACCAACTTCTGGTATTCCAAACTTCATTTGACCGCCTCGGGAGACGGTTTTGTCGCCGACCCCGACACATTCCACTACTACCCCGACCAGGTCACCCTTGTAGGCCAGCAGTTGATCACCTCGGCCTTTGATGTCCGATGGGACCTCTTCCGCACCGACAGCTTTTCCGAATTGGCAAATTTTGCCGAAGTCCAGTACGGCATTTGGTGGGCTGAGAAGTGGGTAGCGACTCAAACCGTCGACAATTTGCTGGTTGGCTCCCAATACACTGTATTTGTGTCCAACCTGCTTTTCGGGGGCGACAGGATCGCCGACCCCTACGTTTCGGGTCTCTTGGAGACGGCGTTTCTGTATCCTGATCCGACGGGAGTCATGTTCGACCTGACACCCGGGGCACCGAGGCCCGGCACTTTGAAACTGGGCACGGGACTATCTGCGCCCACGCTGCTGAGACCTCTTGCGCTTAAGTTTGGATTTCAGTGGGAATTCCACCCCTACGACGCCACAATAAAGCCGTCGGTCGGCTGGGATGCCGTCGTGGCCCTCAAGACCGACCTTGTCCAGGACATGCTGTCCATCGACACCTCCACGGAAGTGTTCAACTCTTTGGATACTCCGAGTCTGGGAATGACGGTGACCTCGTCAAGCGCGATCAACTTCTCGCTGAGAAACAATCTCAGTATTGGTCCCCGAATTCAGTATTTCTACAATTCTCTGATCGGGCACTGGTCCTACCTCTTTGACGTTCCGCTGAGCCTGGATCTCACTTTCCAGTGACGCCCTACCCTTCTCGGGAACTTGGTGTGGCGACTTTGTCCTCTTGTTGGTTCTTCTTGACTGGCTTGGTTTCCGAAAGGATAAAGCCCTTGCCACGAATATTGTGGATGAGCGGGGCTGCGTTTTCTATATTTACTTTTCTACGCAGAAAAGTAAAAAAAACATCGATTACGTTTGTATAAAGACCAGCCTCCAAACCCCAAACCGCTTGGGCAAGCATGGGTCGAGTCACGAGTCTCTCTTTGTTCCTCAGCAGGTAGTCCAAGAGTTCAAACTCTCTCTTGGAGAGTTCAAGGTCTTTACCGCCCCGGTGGGCGGTTCCTTTGCTCGGGTCAAGGACGAGATCAGCAATGGTCATGACTGACCTGGGATACCCAAGGGCCTTGCGTTGAAAGGCCATGAGCCTGGCCTTGAGTTCCCTAAGATCAACGGGTTTTGTGATGTAGTCGTCCGCGCCCGCCTCGAGGCCTTCCACTTTCTCGGTGGGTGCTGATTTGGCCGAGAGCAAAAGGATGGTCTTGGTCACGCCTTGATTGCGCAACCAGCGGCACAGGTCGAGACCAGACAGACCCGGGAGGATCACGTCAATCAAGAAGGAGTCGAAGCGTTCGTGGAGATGGGCCTCCATGGCTTCTTCGGCAGTAGCAACCCCAGTGACTTCATGCCCGTCTTCCTCGAGGCTACGAGCCAAAAGGTCTCGAATCCCGGCTTCATCTTCAACAACCAACAATTTCATCGCACCCTCTGTTGATATAATAACAGTTCCAAACGCTTCCACGTGGAAACCTTAATGAGAATAGTTCACTATTTTAACAGAAAAGCCAACCGTCTCCAATTGAACCAACCGAAAAACTCCATTTGCCCCGAAAGCGGGGGCTGTCGGACGCTGGTTATTCATACTGGGTTCCCAGAAGGGCCTGGATTTCTTCGAAGAGCTGGTTCTCAAGAAAGGGCTTGCTGAGGTAGCCGTCGGCCCCCCAGTTATGGGCAGCTTGCCGGTCTTCCTCAAAGGCGCTGGCGGTGACTGCGATGATCTTCACCTGCCTGCCCAGGGGCAACTCTCGGATCAAGCTTATGGCCTCCTGGCCGCCCATAACGGGCATTTTCACATCCATAAGAATGAGGTGAGGTTGCCAAGCCGTGAAAATCTCAACCGCCTCGCGGCCGTTGGAAGCCAGCCGGACGACAAAGCCGACCATGCTCAGCAGCGCTTTGAGCAAGATCCGGTTGTCTTCCTGGTCGTCGGCAACCAGGACCAGGACCGGAGGTGACCCAGCGCGGAGCTTGCGGACGCGGACCGGCGACCGGGCATGAGGCAGGCTCTGCGGCTGGGCCTCTTTGATCGGCACGGTCACCGTGAAACACGAACCCCTGCCCTGCTCACTGACCAGGCTGATGTCGCCGCCCAGGAGCTGGGCGTACTGCCGGCTCAGGGCCAACCCCAGCCCGGTGCCTCCCGCACTGCTCCCTTGGGTTCCCTGTTCAAAGGGGTGGAAAACGGTTTTCAGATCTTGGGGGGAGAACCCGAAGCCGGTATCCTCGACTTCGATCGCGAGCAGGCTCACGCCGTCGTGGAACTCTCTGTGCGCCCTGAGATCGATTCTCCCTTGCTCGGTGAACTTCACGGCATTCCCGAGCATATTGACCAGAATTTGCCGTAGTTTTCCCTCGTCGGTCGAAATGAACTTCGGGAGCCCTTCGTCGAGGGTCAAGGTCAGGGTCAGACCCTTGGCGTCGAGCCTTTCCTGAAACAGCAGTTTCAGATCGAGCAGGAGCTCGGGAAGTTGGAAGACAGCGGGAACCAGGAGGGCTCGGCCGGCCTCCATTTTGGAATAGTCCAGAATCTCATTGATCAGATTCAAAAGGTGTTCGCCACACCGGTTGATGGTTTCAAGGTGTTCAGTTTGCTCTTTGGAGAGGCCAGGTTCCCGCATCATCAGCTGCGAGAACCCCAGGATGGCGTTGAGTGGGGTTCGAATTTCATGGGACATGCTGGAAACAAACCGGCTCTTGGCCAAGGTGGCGGTCACGGCTTCGCTTCTGGCCTTTTCCAGCTCGCCTGTTCGCCGGACCACGAGTTCTTCCAGGTTTTCCTGGTATTTTTTGAGTTCCTTCGAGGCCCGCTTTCTCTCTGAGATGTCGCGGATGTTGCATTGGATGATGCGTTTCCCGCCTGCCGAATAGACATTGCTGACGAACTCGACGTCCTTCAATTCTCCCAGGGTGGTTTCCAGGGGGATGTCGTCGTAGCGTATGTACTCCTGTTGCTGCAGTTCAAGGAACTTCTCGCGGCTTGAAGCGATGTCTTTGAGAAAACCCAGATCCCAGATTTGTTTTCCGACGATTTCGGCATGAGAGGAATTCAGGAGCCCGACAAGGAACGGGTTGACGTCGATGATGATGCCGGTTTCGGCCTCGAGAATGAGGATGCCGTCCTTAGCCGACTCAAAAAGCCGCCGGTAACGAAGCTCGGACGCCTCCAGGGCCTCTTCGGAGGAGCGTTGTCGAACCACAGTTTCTTCACTCATACCGGCTCCCGCGGTCTCAGGTTCATTTGGCGCGGTAGATCTGTTTCGCTGTGTCGGGAAGAACGATGCTCGATTTGACCATGTACTGCTTTTCCGGGACAAAGGAGGAGTCAGCGAGGAGCTTCAAACCAACTGCGTACGCCTGGTCGGTGCACAGCGGGTAGACGAAGGTGGCGTAGAGCTGGCCATTTTTGACCTGTTCGATGCCTCCTCCGGGGCCATTGAGGCCGTCGACGCCGACGAAGATCATGCTCCTCTCCCGGCCCACAGCTTCGGCGGCGTGGTAGGCGCCGACCGCCATCGGATCGTTGTGGCCGTAGACAACATCGATTTCCGGCTCCAATTTGAGAATCACGGCCATCGTGTTTTCAGCTTTGCGCTGAATCCAGCCAGCGTAGGATTGGCGAACCTTGACGATGTTCGGATACCTTTTCAAGACGTCGAAAGCTCCAGCTTCCCGAGCGACCTCGCCTTCGACTCCGGCCAGACCCCTGAGGTCGACGATTCGACCCCGCGGTTCGCCGTACTTTGATTTCAGGAAGTCGACGATGTAGAGACCTACGAGCACCCCGATCGTGTAGTTGTCTGAGCGGACCCAGGTGGTGTAGTTCGCGGGGTTCACGATGTCGCGCTCAAGGCAGATCACGGGAATTCCCGCCGCCATCGCGCGGCCCATGACGGCCGAGAGGGGTACCCTTTCGTTAGGCGCCACGATAAGAAGCCGCGGCTTTCGCCCGATGGCCGCGTCGATCTGAGCTACCTGCCGTTCGTTGTCCTGCCCAGCGTCGAGGATTTCGAAGACGACGGGAGTCTGGGACCACAATTGCTTGAACGACGCATTCTGGGCCGCCCTGTACGGTTCGGCGCTATTGCACTGGCTGAAGATCACCAGCGGCCTCGGGGTTGGCTCCGCGAACAGGCCCCACCCAGCGAGCAGAAAAACCAACGAAAGAACGCACTTTTTTATCATTTTGTCCTCTTCGACAAGATAGTTATGGAATCTCAATTAGTTAATAGAGTGATTGTCTTTTAATTTTTTTAACTCTACCTTCACTTATGAAACCCCGGGGGTTTGATGAAAAATACGAACAAGATGGCGATTTCTCTGGCGGCGGCGTTTCTCTTGGTCGTCATCGTCATTGCCGCCTCGATCTGGGCCTACGCCCAGATCGACTCCTCGAACGAACTGCGGACGCGAACCTACACGGTGTTGAAACTGGCCGACGAGCTTCTGACCGCCTTGGTCGACGCCGAGACCAGCCAGCGGGGCTACATCTTGGCTGGGGACCTGGCCTATTTGGAGCCATACCTTGTGGTCCGGGACAAGGTCGAGGGACTGGTCGGGGACTTGCTGACGCAAACCCGCAATCAAGAAGCCCGGCAGCACCTGACCATCATGGGACCGCTGGCCTCGGCGAAGATGAACGCCGTCGCCGCTATTGTCGACTTTTTCCGCGCCCATGGATCGACCAAAGGGCTGATCCTGCCGCCAGGACCTTCTCCCAAGGCCCTTATGGACTCCTTCCGGGCAGAGAAGGCGAGCTACACCAGAATCGAGGAAGTGGCGCTGGAACGCAACCAGGCGGCGTTTCAGGAGAACATGGGATTCCTTCTCGTCGGAGTCGTGGCTCTTTGCGTCATGATGTTGGGCTGTGCCCTGATGGCGGCCTACTTCCTTCACCGGGAGAACCAGCAGCGGATCAGGGATTTCGCTCTGAGGGAGACCGCGCACCTTCTGGACCAGGAGGAAACGGCCAACCGCGCCTTGTTGCAGACCAATCTCAGCCTTCAGGCGAGCGAGGCCAAGCTCGCGGTGACTCTGAGGTCGATCGGGGACGCCGTCCTGACCACCGATGCCACGGGCCTCGTCACCCTGCTTAACCCCCTGGCCGAGACCCTGACCGGCTGGACCAACCAGGAAGCGCTTGGCCAACCCGTCGATTTGGTTTTCCGTATCATCAGTCAGGCCACCCGAGAGCCGGCAACCGTGCCCGTGCTGGAAACTCTGACCACGGGGGCACTCACTGGTCTGGCCAACCACATTCTGATGATTTCAAGGACGGGCGGGGAGCGCGCGATTGCCGACAGTTGCTCTCCGATCATCGACGGGGAAGGACTTGTGATCGGAGCCGTTCTAGTCTTTCGAGACGTGACCGACAGCTACGCGACCCAGCAGGTGATCCTCGACGGTGCAATCTTCCTTCAGTCGATTCTCAACACCGTCGCCGATGGGGTCATCACTTTTCACGCCGACGACGGCACCATCGAGACTGTGAACCCCGCGGGACTGAAGATGTTGGGGTACACCGAGACCCAACTTCTTGGAATGAACGTTAGCCATCTGGTCCATGAACTTCTTCCTGGAAGAATGGCCGGCAACCCCTGGGACGGCGGGGCCGCGTGGGAGTTGACGGGTTGGCGACGAGACGGTACGCGGTTTCCTCTCGACCTGATTGTGACCGAGATGTGGACCGCCGGGCGCAAGCATTTCACCTGCCTGTTCCGGGACATCACAGTTCGCCGGGAGAATGAACAGGCCTTGGCGAAGACCCACGATGAACTGCGCACCCTGACTGTCGAGCTCGAAAGGGCAGCTCGGGCCAAGTCGGATTTCCTGGCCAACATGTCGCACGAACTGCGAACCCCACTGAATTCGATCATTGGCTTTTCGGAGGTCCTGTTTGACCTGACCTTCGGAACGCTCAATGAGAAGCAGACGAAATATGTGGCTAACGTGCTCAACAGCGGGGCGCATCTGCTTCTGCTGATCAACCAGATCCTCGACATGTCAAAGGTTGAGTCGGGAAAGATGACCCTCAATTTGACGAGCTTGCCCCTCAACGCAACCATCCACGAGATTGTCGACTTGGTCGAGGATTCTGTCCGAAAAAAGAAACTCGAAATGGAACTTCAGATTGCCCCCGACCTGCCAGACATCCAGGCCGACCTTCTGAAGGTCAAAGAGATCCTCTACAACCTCTTGTCCAACGTGGTGAAGTTCACCCCCTCCGGTGGTCGGGTCGGTCTGAAGGCGCGGCCGGTGGGATCCATGGTCGAGGTCGAAGTCTGGGACACGGGCATCGGAATCGCCCCTGAAAACCTCAGCAGGGTCTTCGAGGGGTTTTTTCGGGTCGAGTCCCCACTATTTCAGGTTTCCGAGGGGACCGGCCTAGGGTTACCGCTATCGAAGAAGCTAGTTGAACTCCACGGCGGCACGCTCGTGGTTGAGTCCGAAGGATTGAATAAAGGTACGGTGATTCGGTTCACGTTGCCGGTGGAGGCCCAATGAAAGAGCGCAAGTTTGATTCCCAAGAATATGCCGAAAACATCATCAACACGATCCGGGAGCCCCTGATCACCCTCGACCAGGACCTTCGGGTGGTCTCGGTTAGCCGTTCGTTCTACGAGGTCTTCCAGGTTAGGCCCGAGGAAACCGTCGGCCAGCTGATCTACGACCTGGGAAATAAGCAGTGGGACATCCCCCAGCTCCGAGAGCTGCTGGAAACCATCCTCCCTCAAAAGACCACCTTCGAAAACTACGAAGTCATCCACAACTTCACAAACATCGGCCAGCGGACCATGCTGCTCAACGCGCGGCAGATCGAAAGGGCCTCGGGCAAAGAGCGGATCATCCTTCTGGCCATCGAAGACATCACCGAGAGGCGCGAGATCGAAAAGGGCTTGGAAAAGACCCGTCAGGAGCTGGCCGTCATCAAAAAGGCCGCCGATGAGGCCAGCGAGCTGGCCCAAAGTATCATCAGCACGATCCGGGAGCCTCTGATCGTGCTCGATCAGGGACTTCGCGTCATTGGCGTCAGTAGCGCTTTCTACGACGTCTTCAAAGAAACTCAAGGCAACACCGTCGGCCAGCTGATCTATGACCTGGGCAATAAGCAGTGGGACATCCCTAAACTGCGCGAGCTACTGGAGAACATCCTTCCCCAACAGGCCAGTTTCGACAACTACGAGGTGGAGCACGATTTCACAAACATCGGCCAGCGCATCATGCTGCTCAACGCCCGCCAAATCCAGAGGGTTTCGGGGAAGGAGCACTTCATTCTTCTGGCCATTGAAGACATCACCGAGAGGCGCGAGATCGAGAATGGCCTTGAACGGACCCGGCAGGAACTCGAAGTTATCAAGAAGACCGCAGACGAGGCCAGCGAACTGGCCGAGAGCATCATCAACACCGTGCGAGAACCGCTGATCTCCTTGGACCAGGACCTGCGCGTCGTAGCCGTCAGCCGCTCGTTTTACGAGCTGTTCCAGGTCAAGCCTGAGGAGACCGTTGGGCAGCTGATCTACGACCTGGGGAACAAGCAATGGGACATTCCTAAACTGCGCGAGCTGCTGGAGAATATCCTTCCGCAGCAGGCCAGTTTCGACAACTACGAGGTCGAGCACGATTTCACAAACATCGGCCAGCGCATCATGCTGCTCAACGCCCGGCAGATCCAGCGGGTCTCTGGCAAGGAACGCATCATCCTGTTGGCCATCGAGGACATCACCGAGAGGCGCGAGATCGAGAATGGCCTCGAGCGGACCCGGCAGGAACTCGAAGTTATCAAGAAGACCGCAGACGAGGCCAGCGAGCTGGCCGAGAGCATCATCAACACCGTGCGCGAGCCGTTGATTTCGCTGAACCAGGACCTTCGCGTCGTAGCCGTCAGCCGCTCGTTCTACGAGCTGTTCCAGGTCAAGCGTGAGGACACTGTCGGGCAGCTGATCTACGACCTGGGCAACAAGCAGTGGGACATTCCTAAACTGCGAGAGCTGCTGGAGAATATCCTTCCGCAGCAGGCCAGTTTCGACAACTACGAGGTCGAGCACGATTTCACAAACATCGGTCAGCGCATCATGCTGCTCAACGCCCGGCAGATCGAACGGGCCTCGGGCAAGGAACGCATCATCCTGTTGGCCATCGAGGACATTACCGAGAGGCGCGAGATCGAGAAGGGCCTGGAAAAGACCCGCCAAGAGCTGGCCGTGATCAAGAAGGCCGCCGACGAGGCCAGCGAACTGGCCGAGAGCATCATCAACACCGTGCGTGAACCTCTGATTTCCCTCGACCAGGACCTTCGGGTGGTCACCGTCAGCCGGTCGTTCTACGAGGTCTTCCAGGTCAAGCCCGACGAGACCGTAGGCCAGCTGATCTACGACCTGGGCAACAAACAGTGGGACATCCCCCAGTTGAGAGAACTGTTGGAAACCATCCTCCCCGGAAAAACCACCCTCGAAAACTATGAGGTGGAGCACGATTTCACAAACATCGGCCGGCGCATCATGCTGCTCAACGCTCGGCAGATCCAGCGGGTCTCTGGCAAGGAACGCATCATCCTGTTGGCCATCGAAGACATCACCGAGAGGCGGGAGATCGAGAATGGTCTTGAACGGACCCGGCGGGAACTCGAAGTCATCAAGAAGACGGCAGACGAGGCCAGCGAGCTGGCCGAGAGCATCATCAACACGGTGCGCGAGCCGTTGATTTCGCTCAACCAAGACCTGCGAGTGGTCGCCGTCAGCCGCTCGTTCTACGAGCTGTTCCAGGTCAAGCCCGAGGAGACAGTGGGGCAGTTGATCTACGACCTGGGGAACAAACAGTGGGACATTCCCAAACTGCGCGAGCTGCTGGAGAATATCCTTCCGCAGCAGGCCAGTTTCGACAACTACGAGGTCGAGCATGACTTCACAAACATCGGCCAGCGTATCATGCTGCTCAACGCCAGGCAGATTCAGCGGGAGTCGGGCAAGGAGAGGATCATCCTCTTGGCGATCGAGGACATCACCACCCGCCGCGAGATCGAAAACGGTCTGGAGCGGACACGCCGGGAACTCGAAGTCATCAAGAAGACCGCCGACGAGGCCAGCGAACTGGCCGAGAGCATTATCAACACGGTGCGCGAGCCACTGATTTCCCTCGACCAGGATCTTCGCGTGGTCAGCGTGAGCCGCTCGTTCTACGAGCTGTTCCAGGTCAAACTTGAGGACACCGTCGGTCAGTTGATCTACGACCTGGGCAACAAACAGTGGGACATCCCGCAACTGAGAGAACTGCTGGAAACCATCCTTCCCGGCAAGACCACGTTTGAGAACTACGAGGTGGAGCACGATTTTTCAAACATTGGTCGGCGCATCATGCTGCTCAACGCCCGGCAGATCGAAAGGGCCTCGGGCAAGGAGAGGATCATCCTCTTGGCCATCGAGGACATCACCGAACGCCGAGAAATCGAAAAGGGCCTTGAAAAGACCCGTCAGGAACTGGCCGTCATCAAAAAAGCCGCCGACGAGGCCAGCGAGTTCGCCGAAAGTATCATCAACACGGTGCGCGAGCCGCTGATCGCCCTCGACCAGGACCTTCGTGTGGTCACGGTGAGCCGCTCGTTCTACGAGGTCTTTCAGGTCAACCCCGACGAGACCGTAGGCCAGCTGATCTACGACCTGGGCAACAAACAATGGGACATCCCCCAGCTTCGAGAACTGCTAGAAACCATCCTTCCCCGCAAGACTACGTTTGAGAATTACGAGGTCGAGCACGATTTCACAAACATCGGCCGGCGCATCATGCTGCTCAACGCCCGGCAGATCCAGCGTGCCTCGGGCAAGGATAGGATCATCCTGTTGGCCATCGAAGACATCACCGAACGCCGCGAGATTGAGAACGGCCTCGAGAAGGCCCACGAAGACCTGAAGGATCTGGCCACCAAGCTCGAACACACCGCGCAGGTGAAATCCGAGTTCCTGGCCAACATGTCGCACGAGCTGCGCACACCGCTCAACTCGATCAACGGGTTCTCAGAGGTCCTGTACGACGAAACCTTCGGTCCGCTCAACGAAAAGCAGAAGAAGTACTGCACGAACGTGCTGACCAGCGGGCGCCATCTGCTGGCCCTGATCAACCAAATCCTCGATATGGCCAAGGTCGAGGCCGGAAAGATGTCTCTGTCGATGTCGATCATTCCCCTGAAGATCCTCCTCCATGAGATTTCGATGCTGGTCTCGGACATGGCCCTCAAGAAGAACATCAATGTGGTCCTCGAGATCGCCGAAGACCTGCCCGACATCGAAGCCGATGAACTCAAGGTGAAGGAGATCATCTACAACCTTCTTTCCAACGCCGTCAAGTTCACCCCAGAGAACGCGCGGATAGGGATGAAGGCCCGGAAAGCAGGAGTCAATATCGAAGTCGAAGTCTGGGATACGGGGATAGGGATCGCCACCGAGAACATGGAGAAAATCTTCGAAGGATTTTTCAGGGTTGACACCCCGTATTCGAGGGTCACAGAGGGGACAGGCTTGGGACTCCCTCTGTCGAAGAAAATGGTGGAACTTCACAACGGCCAACTTTCCGTCGAATCGGCCGGTCTCAAACAAGGAACGGCGGTGAAATTCTGGTTGCCCATCATGGGTGTTGTGGGAGGAATGGCTTGAAAAAAATCGTGGTCGTAGTAGACGACAATGAAAACAATCTGCTCTTGGAAAAGGACCTCCTCGAGGTTGCAGGATTTCTGGTCTTCACGGCGGAAAACGCCCTCGATGGCATCGCCATGACCAAGAAAGAGCTGCCCGATATCATTGTCATGGACGTGCGCCTGCCCGACATGCGAGGCACCGATGCCGCGATGGTTCTTCGGCAGGACGAGACAACCATGCACATTCCTATCGTGTTCGTGACCGCCTCGGTCATGGCCGAGGGCCGGGAAATCATCGATGCCATTCCCAACAGCGGGTTCATAGGAAAGCCGATTAATACAAGGACCTTCGTGCAGGACATCAGCGGCTACTTAAAACAGGACGCAGGCGGTGACCATGAAACCTAATTCCGTCATTCTGATCGTCGACGACCTGGCCCCTAACCGCGAGCTGATTGAGGCCCACTTGGCGCCCAAGGGCTACGAAATTCTGATGGCAGAAAGCGGCGACCAGGCGTTGGGCATTCTCAAGGCCCAGGAGGTGGACTTAGTCCTTCTCGACGTGATGATGCCCGGAATGGACGGCCTCGAGGTGACTAGGAGGATTCGGCAGGACGAACGCCTGAGGCAGCTTCCTCTGATTCTGGTGACGGCCTTGAAAGACACCGAAGACCGGGTTCGGGGGATCGACGCCGGCTGTGACGACTTCCTCAGCAAGCCCGTCGACAAGATTGAACTCCTGGCTCGCGTTGGTTCCCTGCTCAAGGTCAAGGCTTACAACGACCTGCTAGCGAACTACCGCAAAGAACTCGAGTCCGAGGTGGCCCTCCGGACCGCGGAGCTCGCCAAAGCCCTGGAGCTGATCAAATCGACTTCGCTTGAAACCATCTACCGGCTCTCGGTTGCTTCTGAATACAAAGACGAGGACACCGGTGCCCACGTGCGGCGAATGAGCCGGTATTCGGCCGCCGTAGCACGCCAGATTGGAATGGACGAAGCTGAGGTGGAGACGATTCTGTACTCCGCCTCGATGCACGATCTGGGTAAGATCGGCATACCCGACAGCATTCTGCGGAAACCAGGCCCACTCGACGCCGCCGAGTGGATCATCATGAAGCAGCACACGCTCATCGGGGCAGAAATCCTCAAGGAATCCCAGGCGTCTTTCATTCAGCTTGGGGAAACCATCGCTCGGTATCATCATGAGAAATGGGACGGAAGCGGCTATCCTTTCCAGCTCAGGGGAACCCAAATCCCCTTGGTCGGCCGTGTGGCCGCGATTGCCGACGTTTTCGACGCTCTGACCTCAGAGCGCCCCTATAAGAAGTCTTTTTCCGTGGAGCGGTCTTTGGCCATCATTGCCGAGGGCCGGGGAAGCCACTTTGATCCTGACGTTGTCGACGCGTTCATGGCCATCGAAGCCGAGATCCGGGCCATCAAGGCCGAGTTTGAAAAAGAAGAGCCTGTCTCTTTGGCTTCTGCGGTCGCACCTGCAAACTAGTCTCTCCTGAGTTCAGCCTTTCACGAGGGTTGCAGGTGTCGAGCCAGTACCTGAGCCAGGTCTTCCATTTGGAACGGTTTTGTGAGCGCGTCGGTGAACCCAAAATCAGCGGGGTGGGCCATGATCGGTTCCCTGGAGAACTCGCTGATGGCAAAAACGGGGATGCCTGGCCTCAGTTTCCGAAGTTCCACGAGCGCCTCTTTTCCGCCCATGCCTTCGCGGACGGTTAGATCGAAGATCGCGGCCTGGATCGCCTGGCCCTGGGCAACCAGCTGGAGCGCCTCTTCCCCAGAGGAGGCCTCGATCACGCCGTAGCCCTGGGATTTCAGCATTTCCCGAACAAGTCCCCTCATGAACGGTTCATCGCCCATAAGCAAAATGGTTCCGGGGTCGGACAGAGGGGACCCCAGGGACATGACAAAGTTGGGCGTATCCTCAAGTGAAGTCGGGAGGAACACATGAACCGTGGTTCCTTGACCGGGTTCGGACTGGACATCCATCGTGCCCCCGTGCTTCTGAACGATTGACAGGCACGTCGAGAGACCTAGTCCCTGGCTGGCCTGCCGTGTTGTGAAGAAGGGATCGAAGACTTTTTTGAAGAGGTGGTGCGGAATCCCTTCTCCAAGATCGGCCACCGAAATCTTCAAGTACTTGCCCGCGGGGAGCGGCGGTACTTCGCCATCTTCCAAAGAGACGTTGTGGGCCGAAACCCGGATGGTGCCGCCCAAGGGCATCGATTGTTTCGAGTTGGTGATCAGGCCACCGAAAACTTGGCTCATCTGGGCCCCGTCGAAGTCGCACAAGCCGAGGTCTTCAGAAAGGGAGTAGTCGGCGCTGATGTTCGATCCCGTCAGCACAAAGGTTCCGGCGCCGCGGATAATGGGGGCCAACCGGCCCGTCTTTCGCAGGGGAGGACCGCCCTTGGCGAAGGTAATCAGCTGCATCGTGAGCGCTTTGGCCTTGTGGAAGA
>CAYYUZ010000026.1:12351-36871 GCA_964475005.1 uncultured Spirochaetales bacterium | reverse complement strand
CTCGCTCTATCCACTGAGCTAACGGGACAGACAAAGGCACTATAGGGAAACACCCTGGAATTGTCAAGCGGCGCCAGGAAAATCAGAAGGTCAGGTGAAGCCGCACAGGCGTCTCCAGAGCCAGCACGCGGACCAAGGGCCAACGGTAGACAGCTCGGTTGCCGTCAACGGTTTTCGCTCCTTCCGCCGTCTTTATCGGCTTGAGACAAACAACCGTCAGTTCGATCTGCGAAGCGTCGACCAAGGCGCCCGCCGTTACGGGGGCAGTCCCCGGACCAAGCAGATACACCAGCAGGTCGCGGTATTCCGCCTCGGTGATTACAGTGCCAGGCGAAGGGAGCAGGGAGTCTACGGCCGGAGAATCTCCCCAACTGCTCAACGACGCCAGTCGGCGCAAGGTGGTTCTGTCAAGGGTCAAGTCCCAGGAATCCGCGCTCGTTTTGAGTTCTGGAAAGAGCCTCTGCGGATCAGAAACCAAGAAGGTCGCCGAGGTTCCCCCTTCGCCGGGAACAATTTTGGCCTGGGGCCCCAGACCCTGTTGCCACAGGTGGGGGTCGACAGGATCGCCGGGAAGGCTGGAATCCAATTCCCTCAGGGTCTTCCAAGCATCCTTCGTTTGTGCTTTGAGGGCGACCGCCGCATCGACACCGATAGCGCCAGAAGGCATGAGCGTCAGCTTTGCCGCCAGGGAACAGGAAGTCAGGAGAACAAAGGTCATCACAATCATCAGACGCATAGGCCGAATATAGCATAGCCGTGGTTCTTGCGGAGGGTAGCCGGTCCCGGTAGAATGCCGACGGGTCCACAAGGTTTCCAGGAGTTCTCATGAAAGGCGTCATCGTCGCGGCTGGCTACGGCACAAGGTTCCTCCCCGTCACAAAGACCATCGCCAAGGAGATGCTGCCTCTCCTCAACAAGCCGTCGATTGCCTTCATTATTGAAGAATTTCTAGCCAGCGGGATTACCGACATCATTGTCATCACGAGCCGGAGAAAACGGGCGCTTGAAGACTATCTGGACCGAGAAATCGAGCTTGAAGCGCTCTTTGAATCCGAGAATGCTCGGGCCAAACTCGACCTGATCAAGCCCTACCCCGCCCACTTTAGTTTCGTGCGCCAGACAGAAATGAAAGGTACAGGCCACGCTTTGTTGCAGGTCAAGCCGCTGATCGGAACGGAACCCATCGTCGTTGCCTATCCCGACGACTTGCATTTCGGACAAAAGCCTCTGACACTCCAACTGATCGAAGCTTACGAAAAAACGGGCTGCTCGGTCCTGGCTAGTTTCTACGATCCGCCGGAACTGAACCGCTACGGCGTTCTCGACATCGCGGCCGATGGGCTGCACGTCAATGACATTATTGAAAAACCCCCAATCGGCACGGAGCCGAGCCGCGAGGCTTCGATGGGGCGTTACCTCTACACTCCCGAGTTTTTTGAGTACTTGGAAGAAGGCTATCGCTTGCACAGCAAGGGCGAGTACTACCACGTCTTCGCACTCAACAAGATGATGAAGGCCGGAAAGGTTGTTTTTCAACGGATGGTCGGTGAGCGTCTCGATACCGGTAACATCCCCGGTTTCCTGCAGGCGACCCTCAAGTACGCCAAACAGTTCCCGGAATTGAGAGCCATCATCAAGGCCGAGGCCGCCGATCTCTGAGCCCTACACCGACACTCGAGGAACCCGGGCCGAAATGCCACAGAGGATTTCGTAGCTGATCGTTCCCGACAACGCGGCCAAGTCCGCTGCCGTGGGTGGCTGGACACTCCTTTCGGGGGAGGGCGGACCGAAAAGGACGACGTCGTCGCCGGCTTTGATCCGGGAGTCCGGGCCAAGGTCGACCATGAACTGGTCCATACACACGGTGCCGCTCACGGTGAACAGCTTGTCGTTGATCCAGATTGGGGCCACGTTAGTCAGGGCTCGACGGTAGCCATCGGCGTACCCCAGAGGGATCGTCGCGACATCGGTCGTCTTGTCGGTGATGTAACGTGATCCGTACGACAGGGGTGTTCCGGCCGGGACGGTCTTTACCCAACCCACTTTGGATACCAACTCCATTACCGGCAAGAATCGTCCCTCCTGTTCCTTTTCAATAGGAGAGGGATAGCCGTACAGCACGATCCCGGGTCGGACGAGATTGAAGTGGGTCTCCGGCCACGCAAGAACGGCGCCCGAGTTGGCGGCGTGAATGTAGCGGGGCGTCCATCCTCGCGATTTCAGTGCGCTAAGGGCACCCTCGAAGAGGTCAAGCTGTTCGGGAACACCCACGGGTCCCGGTCCGTCAGACGCAGCGAAGTGCGTGCAGACTCCGGTGAGCTCAAGGGGGAGAGAATGCACGATGGCCTGGGCGATGTCTTCGGCTTCCTCGGGTCGACAGCCGACCCGTCCCATTCCAGTATCGATCTTCAAATGCACCCGCAGGGGAGTGGAGCGTCCGCGGGCTGCCGTGCTCAGGAGGGAAACCGCCGCGCGTGTCCAAACGAACAGATCGAGGTCGGCGGCCAACGCGTCCGCAACTTCGTCCGCTTGAAGGGTTCCCAGCAAAAAGATCGGCTGTGTAAGGCCTGATCGACGAAGCTGAAGACCTTCCTCGACCGTTGCGACACCAAACGCCTCGACATCTTCTGCCGCCAGCCAGGAAGCCACCGTCAGGGCACCGTGCCCGTAGGCATCGGCTTTCACAGCCGCGCAAAAGCTGGTTCCTCGAGGAACCAGCCCTCGCAAGACTTCGAGATTCACTAGAAGGTTTCGCCCATGGATTCGGGCACGGGTGGGACGCATGACAACTCCTGCTCAGACGCGTTATACTGTATTCGCCTGTTTCTGACTGGTAAAGACGCCGTCGGTGACGGGTTCATAAAAAAACGGAGTGAAATTTCAAACTTCTATGAAAGCATTGATTCCATTCGTCCTGATCGCCACGATTTTGACTGTTTCCTGTGCCACGGCCCCCGCCAAAACTCCGGCCGTTTCCCCGGCTTCCACAACGGTGCCTCAGACCGCGGCTGAACCCACCCCCGTGCCGCCCCCGGCGCCAACACCCACGGTCAAGGCCGCGGCCGTGAAGGCTCCCGCTTGGACGACCAAGAGCACCTATACAGAAGGCAGCAATCTTGTCTTTGTTCTGGCCGGTGCCGAAAAGGCCGATGTCGCCAGCTTGGCCCTTCAATCCATGACGACCTATTTGAATTTGCCCCTAAACGCCACAACGCCTCAGCCCGCTTCGGCGGCGGTTCAAGCGTTCCTTAAGAAGATGAGTGCAACCATCCCGACCAACAGTTTCATCAACAATGGGCACGGTTGGTGGCGTTTGGTAGTCAACAAAGCCGAGTGGGACAATTCCCAGGCGCATTTGGCGGCCCTTTTCCAAGTCGTTCCGGCCGACCCCTTGGCCGAACAGGAAAAGGCCGCGGACGAAGCCTTCCAGCAGGGACGCTACTTTGAAGCCGTCAATCAGTACGTCGGCGTCGCTTCCGCGGCCGTGGCGGAAGGCTCGACCCCACAGAAAGACCGCTTTCAGTCGGTTCTCGCCAAGGCGCAAGCGATTCTTTCACAGTTCACCCTTGCTTCTCCCACCCCTGCGCAAGAGACCCAGGCAGGACGACCTTTTGATTCAGCCTTCACTGCCAACCTTACCTACGGTACGGGGGCCCAGGTCCGACCAGTGGGAGGGGCCTTGCTCCGGTTCAGCTACAAAACCAAGGTCAACGGCCACCTGGTCATGACGGGTCAAACGTTGAAGACCGATGCGCAAGGCAACGCTTCCCTCGCCTTGCCGACTCCTGACTTTGGCGTCAAAGACAACGTTGTCGTCATGATTGACGTCAACCCTTGGCTGGAAGCTTTGGCCAAGGTCCCCCAGCCCCTGCGAGATCCCGTCGGAAAATTCGAACCCCTCTCGGCCAATAGGAAGATCTTGGTTCCCTACACGGTGGATTCGGCTTCCAAACAGGTCCCTCTGATTGTTGCGCTTGCGGACTTCGATGATCGTGGCGGCATTGAACGTCGCCAAGAATCGACCTCGGCGTTGATCGCAGCGCTCAAAGATGCCGGATTTCAGGCCTCGGGTCTCAGCATCAATTTGAGCCTTCTCAAGTCTCCCAAAGAAAATGTTGTTTTGACCGCTTGGAGGTTCCAAGGCAAGACGACAGGACGCGCCGTCTACGGCACTGTGAATCTTGTGTCAGCGGGGGCCGCCGACTCGCAATTTACCGCCGAAGTGACAGGCACCGTCAAAGTTGTGGACTTGGCCACCAGTCAGCCCGTCTACCAATACAAGAATTCCAAGATCGTCAACGCGCCCGACAAGGCCTCCGCCATTACCCAGGGCTTCCGTCAATGGGCGGTAGACGCCGCTGCCGCCATGGCCGACGAACTCCCGTAAAAGCTTGGATCCCGCCGTTTTGGCGTCATCTCGGTCGGCTCCGGTCCTCGACGTACTTTCCAGTACGTCTGTGGTCCTCGCTCTCCCTCGATCTAGCCAAAACAACGGGCTCCGGCGCTTTTCTTCCTTCACACTTCGCTTCGCTGGTGGCGGGAGCAATTCGCTTTGCTCGTGCACGACTTATTTTCCCTCGGCCAGGCGTTTTTTTAGGGCGGCTAGGGCGTCGTCTGCTTCGAGTTTCTTGACGGTCGGGGTGACGGGGTCCAGAGTGCCACCCAGGCGTGCCAGGTTTTCCTGAAGCACGTCGGTGTTGATGGTCCTTTGTGTCATCGGCAGCAACAGCAGCTGTTTCTTCAGCTTGTCGATGCCGACACGAAAATCTTGAACTTCGAGTTCCAGGCTTAATTTGCGGGCAGCGGCTTGGTCCCGTTGGACTTCGGCCTCGTTGAGCAGTTTCTCTTGACTGTGCTGTGTGGCCAGCGCTACGCGCCCCTCCCACAACTTAAGTTCTTCTTGGGCTTTCGCCAGCGCGACCTCGGTTTGTTTCAAGTGTGTTGTCAATGACAAAACGTAATCTTTGGCATCCTCGGGCCCCATGCCTGTCAGATCAAACAGCGGCTGGGGCGGAGGCAGATCGGGTTTATCCATGGAAAAACTCCTGTGAACCGGTGTGCTTGGATTCTTGACCGCGTGGGGGTCGAGCGTCTATCCTCTCGTTTAAGTTATTCTTATTAACAGGAATGACAAGGAGAGCGACAATGAAAAAGATTCTTTCGGTCCTGGCCGTCGCGGCCTTGGCCCTCTCGCCCTTGACGGCTCAAACCATCAAGATCGGGACCATCCAGCCCCTGACCGGCGCGATCGCGGTCTACGGCAAAAATGTTTCTCAGGCGGTGACCCTGGCCGTCGAGGAAGTCAACGCTGCCGGTGGTATTGGCGGCAAGAAAGTCGAACTCGTGGTCGAAGACGATTCCTTCAAGCCGGACAACACAGTTGCCGCCTTTAAGAAATTGGTCACGAAAGACAAGGTCTTGGCCGTCGTCGGTGCTTTGACCTCCAATTGCACTCTGGCCATCACCAACCTGGCTCAAGGCGCCAAGATCCCGTTGATTACCCCAACTTCGACCAACGACAAGGTGACCACCGCCGGCGACTACATTTTCCAAGCCTGCTACAAAGACAGTTTTCAGGGCAAGGTTGTGGCCGCGTTTGCCGCCAACTCGCTGAAGGCCAAGACGGCCGCCGTGCTCTTCGATAAGTCGAACGACTACTCCTTCGGTTTGAAGAGTTCCTTCGAAACCGCCTTTGCCGCCGCTGGTGGCAAGGTCGCCGCCGAGTCGTACAACACGGGTGACAAAGACTTCAACGCTCAAATCGCGAAGATCAAGTCCTCCAAGCCCGACGTGATCTTCCTGCCTGACTACTACAACGCTATCTCGCTGATCGCCAAGCAAATTCGTGCCGCCGGAATCACCGTTCCCATGCTCGGAGCCGACGGTTGGGACGACGCGGTTGGTACCGGAACCACGGAACTTATCGGATCCTTCTACTCCAACCACTTCTCACCCGATGCCGCCACGCCCGTCGCCAAGGCATTCCTGACTGCCTACAAGACCCGCTGGGGCAACGACTCCGACGCGCTTTCGGCCCTCGGCTACGATGCTACCAAGATCCTGCTGAACGCCATGATTGCCGCCGACAAGGCCGGAAATCTGACCAGCCAGGGTATCCGCGACGCCATCGCCGCGTCCAAAGGAGACTTTGTGACCGGAAACATCAGTTTCGACGCCAGCCGTAACACCGTGAAGTCCGCCGTCATGCTTGAGATTGCCCAAGGTGCCGATGGAAAGTTGGCTTCGAAGTACAAGTCGACTGTCAATCCCTGACATCCTGTCAGGGATTGACGTCGGAGAAGAGCGCCTGAAGGCGCTCTTCTTCCCGCTGGAAACCCGGCATCCCTGCCGGGCCTTGTCCGGCTGCTTTCCTGGACTCAGAAAAAGACCCGCTTCGGCGGGTCTTTTTTTTGTTAAGAACGCTAAACTTTTTGACCTGTTGCGATCAATTCCTCTTTTCAGCTCCCCCTTTTCGTGGTAAAACGTCGAATCCACCACAAATGGGAAGGGTTCGATGGAGTTATTCACCCAAATCATTCAGCAGCTGATCAACGGACTGTCCCTGGGTGGTATTTATGCCCTCATCGCGCTGGGCTACACGATGGTTTACGGTATCGTCAAGCTGATCAATTTTGCACATGGCGACATTCTTATGGTTGGCGCCTACCTTTCTTACTACGTCCTGACGACCTTTGGTTTCACTCCTCTGTCCCTGGCCGCCGCGTTCATCTTGGCCGTGGTAGGTTCCGTGTTGTTGGGGGTTGGCATCGAGGCGACCTGCTACCGCCCCCTACGAAACGCGCCTAGAATCAACGCCCTCATCACAGCGATCGGCGTTTCCATTGTTCTTGAAAATTTTCCGCGCGTTTTTCCTTTCATTGGGTCAGACTACCGCAACCTCACAGTTCCCCCTTTCTTTGCCAACATCACCTTTGGTGACGTCACTATTATTCCGATCAAGCTCATCACCCTTGTTGTCACGGTCGTTCTCATGGTGCTTCTCGTGGTTGTCGTCGACTTCACCAAAGGCGGCAAGGCCATGCGGGCCGTCAGCTACGACATGGGTGCCAGTTCGTTGATGGGGATTTCCGTTAACCGGACGGTCAGTTTCACCTTTGCCCTCGGTTCCGCCCTGGCCGGGGCCGGCGGAGTTCTTTACATCCTGAACTTCCCCCAGCTCGACACTTACATGGGCATCATGCCGGGTTTGAAAGCCTTTGTTGCGGCCGTTTTGGGAGGCATAGGTTCCATCCCCGGAGCCATGGTCGGCGGATTGATCTTGGGCTTGGCGGAAACCTTCACTGCGGGTTTTATCTCGTCGGACCTGACAGGGGCGGTGGTCTTTGGCATCCTCATTGTCATCTTGATGTTCAAGCCTTCGGGAATCTTGGGCGTCCACCGCAAGGAGAAGGTTTGACATGCGTATCTTCAGAAATCTCGCCTTCTTGACGGTTCTTGGTGCCGGTGTCTTCGGCATTCTTGAATTTTTGATTTCGACAGGGGTCCTCGACGACTACTCTCTGCAGATCCTGTGTACCGCCGGCATCAACATCATGGTGGCCCTGAGCCTCAACTTGATTTCTGGATTTACCGGACAGTTGGCTTTAGGGCACGCCGGATTTCTCGCCGTTGGGGCGTATTCCACCGGCATCCTCCTTCTGGCCCACGTTCCCTTCGGCCTTGCCATCTTGGGTGGTGCTTTGATGACCGCTCTGCTGGGTTTCCTGATTGGTTTTCCTGCGCTGAGACTTCGCGGCGACTATTTGGCGATCGTGACCCTTGGCGTCGGCGAAATCATCCGTGTGCTGATCATCAACCTTGGGGGACTCACCGGCGGCTCGGCCGGTCTGCGCAACATTCCTGGATATGCCGAAAATATCATGGTCAACAATCCAGCGGCCTTCCTTTGGATCTTCCCCGCCGTTCTGCTGGCGGTTGCCCTCGTCGCCAATTTGATCCAGTCGTCTCACGGGCGGGCGCTAATCTCAATCCGTGAAGATGAGATTGCCAGCCAGTCCATGGGGGTCAACATCTTCGGAATGAAGCTCATGAGCTTCACGGTTTCGGCCTTTCTGGCGGGCCTTGCGGGAGCGCTCTACGCTCCCTTCATCGGGTATTTGGCACCCGGAGGTTTTGATTTCCTAAGGTCAGTCTTTTTCGTGATTATCGTGGTGTTAGGAGGAATGGGCAGCCTGACTGGGACCGTTCTCTCTGGTATTGGACTGACCTTCCTCCAGGAGGCGTTGAGGACCAACGCCAAGGACTGGAGCCAATCCGTAGCGTCGCTGTTCGGCAATCCTCACGGCGGGACCCTCGATTTGGTTCCCATGAGCCAGGTGCTTTTCGGCCTCGTTCTGGTTTTGCTGATGATCTTTCGTCCGCAAGGGCTTCTGGGTTCGAGTGAGTTGCGGCTGACCAAACTTACCGGCCGGAGCAAGAAATGAAACCCATTCTTTCGGCCCAGCATCTTTCGATGCAATTTGGCGGACTCAGGGCTGTTGGTGATTTCAACCTGGACCTCAATCCTGGAGAGCTCGTGGGTTTGATCGGCCCAAACGGTGCTGGCAAGACTACGGTCTTCAACATGTTGACGGGAGTCTATGCTCCGACCGAGGGGCGCGTCGAACTCCTGGTAGGAGACAAACTCGAGGACATCTCAGGGCTCCAGCCGCACAAGATCACCAGAAAAGGTGTCGCTCGGACCTTTCAGAACATCCGTCTTTTCAAGAGCATGACGGTGTGGGAGAACGTCTCGATCGCGCGTCATTCTCAGGTTCCCTATTCACTGGCCCAGGCGATCTTGCGCCTGCCGCCCTTTGGAAGGGCTGAGGCGGAAGTCCGGCGCGAAATTCTCGACCTTCTCGCCATCTTCAAGATCGAAGCCAAGGCCGACTGGAGGGCCGCCAACCTCCCTTACGGCGATCAGCGCAAACTTGAGATTGTTCGTGCCCTGGCCAGCAAGCCCACAGTCCTGCTTCTCGATGAACCGGCCGCCGGAATGAATCCCCAAGAGACCTTGGAACTCATGGACCTCATCCGGTTTGTGAAAGACCGCTATCGGCTAACCGTCCTCCTCATCGAACACGACATGAACCTTGTCATGGGGATCTGCGAGCGCCTCGTCGTTCTTGACTACGGCCTGACCATCGCCCAGGGACTTCCAGCCGAGATTCGCGCCAACCCCGTGGTCATCAAAGCCTATCTGGGGGAGGATGCCGTCCATGCTTGAGGTCAAGGACTTGAACGTGTTCTACGGCGCTATCCATGCGCTTAAGGGTGTCAATTTTGAAGTCAACCAGGGGGAGATCGTTTCCTTGATCGGCGCCAATGGAGCGGGCAAGACCACGACGCTCCACACAATCTCGTCTCTCCTCAAACCGAAGACAGGGTCCATTCGCTTTCTCGGAAAAGACATCACCGGCCAGCCGCCGGAGAAGATCGTCAAATCCGGCCTCGTCCAGGTTCCAGAAGGCCGGCGAGTGTTCGCGAACCTTTCGGTCAAAGACAACCTCATGTTGGGGGCCTTCACACGCACCGATGCCGACGGAATCGCTGACGATCTTGAGAGAGTCTTTGGGCGGTTTCCGAGACTTAAGGAACGCGCCAAGCAGATTTCCGGCACCCTTTCCGGAGGGGAACAGCAGATGCTGGCCATCGGAAGGGCACTTATGGCGCGCCCCCAACTTCTCTTGCTCGACGAACCCTCGATGGGGCTGGCGCCGTTGCTGGTCAGAGAAATTTTCAGCATCATCGGCGAGATCAACCAAGATGGGACGACCATCCTTCTGGTCGAACAGAATGCCCACATGGCCTTGGGGATCAGTAACCGAGCGTATGTCCTCGAAACTGGAAAATTCGTTCTGTCGGGTCCTTCAAAGGAGTTGGCCGCGTCGGCCGAGGTCCGCAAAGCCTACCTAGGGGGTTAGCGTCTCGAAGTTTTGGCTTCGCCTCAGTCGGCTCCGGTGCTCAGCGTACTCTAAGTACGCTTGCGCTCCTCGCTCTCCTTCGGCTTTGCCAAAACTCCGATCCGCGTCGCCCCCGCCTTGTTGGTCACTTCTCCAGGTTCCGTTCTGGTGAGGAGTAGCAACTTCGCTTCGCTTGTTGCGGACTAGGCCATAGTTGTCGGTTGGCTCACGCCTGTCCTCGGTTTAGTGGTTCCCAGCGTGCTGGTCAGGGCGAAGATTCCTTCGGCGAAGGGAACCTCCGGCATCAAGAAACAAACCTCCTTGCTGCTGACGATGATCGGCTTCTGGATAGCGACTTGCAGACAGGGATCAATCGAACTCTGAAACACCAGGGACTCTTTCAAATTGGTAGGGTCGAACCGCAGTCTGGTGCCCTTGAGTGTCACGATGCCCCTTGCTGTGACCACTTGGTTGTAAGTACCCGTTTCCTGATCTTCCACGGTGAAGATTTGGGGGGCATGGTTGCTTGACTCGACTTTCCGGGTGGCTTGCCTATTGTTGATTTTCAGTTGTGTAGATTTTGGCACTCCGGCGGTCAATTCGATGGTATGCCTCTTGATGTCGAATTGATCTTGATGGCTTTCGAACGATCCTTTCATGGTCGGGCTGAATCTTACGAAACCGTCTAGCCGCACAGCATTGCCTTCACGGCAAAGGTCTGTCACGGTTGACTTCAGAACGATCAGCGCGGCCACCAAGGTTTCGGGGCTCAGCGATCGGTTTCGTTCGACCATTCTTTCGAGCAACTGGTTCTGGTCGTAGCAACACTTGAGCTTGATGCGTCCGACATAGGTCTTCTTCCCCAAATGCATAGTCTCGACGATCTGGTACTGAATCATGGGATTCTCCTTTCGTAGAGGAGAGACAGGTTTCCATGATCTTTTGCTTCAACGTTCATGATCGAATTTTCAAACAAGGATGACCGAATGGAAAAACGATCTTGATCATTTTCCAAAAGGATCGTGATCGTTTGACCCCGGCACAGCGTGATATTCGCCCGACCATTCTTGGCGAGTGTCGAGAATCACTTTCCTGTTGTTGTTGGTGTTCCTCGGCACTAGACTGAACTTATGGGCATCAGCGGTTCCTAGCCATCCGCCCCGCAGTAGCCCCAGGACCAAAGACCTAGGAGCAATACATGACAGTTGGACAGCGAATGACCAAGAACCCGATCACCGTGAAACCGGAAACCCCCGTGTCCGAGGCTCAGTACACCATGCGCAAGGAGAAGGTGCATCGGTTTCCTGTAGTCGACAAAGACCAAAAACTGAAGGGCATTGTCACGGAAAAGGATCTCCTCTACGCAACCCCGTCGCCGGCAACGACCTTGGACGTGTACGAAATGAGCTACCTCCTTTCCAAACTCAAGGTAGACGAGGTCATGAGTACCGACCTGGTGACGGTCACCGAAGATACTCCCATCGAGGAAGCGGCAAAAGTGCTTGTCGACAACAACATTGGCGGGCTTCCGGTTCTGCGGGACGGTAAGCTCGTGGGGATCATCACCGAATCCGACCTGTTCAAGGTGTTCCTTGAAATGTTCGCTTCACGCGAGAAGGGGGTCCGCATGACCTTGGTGATCCCCGAAGAGCGCGGTGAGTTGGCCAAACTGGCCGGAGCCGTGTCGGCCGTTGGAGGGAACATCTTGGCCTTGGGTACTTTCCTGGGCGAGGATTCTAGCCAGACTCTTTTGACCATGAAAGTACAAGATGTGGACGCTGAAACGCTAAGGAAGGCGGTGCTTCCCGTCGTCAAAGAGATCGTCGACGTCCGGGTGATCTGAAACGAAGAGATTCGTCGCTTGATTCTTGATTGTTAGTCAGTTTGGACGTTGTTTTCGTTGGAACCCTGTGCTACCCTTACGCCGAGGATTCTATGTCCAAAAAACGGTTGTCTTTCTTTCGAAAAGTCGGCACGACGAGGGTTGTTCCCCTCTACGGGAAGATCGTCGTGCTTTTCCTCTTTTTTCTCTTGGCCTCGAATCTGACGACAAACTACATCACCTTGATCCTGGGTCGCTCCGAACAGGTCAAACTGATGAACCAGTTGTTGGTCAAAGAGCTCAAGGAAAACTTTGTCACGGCAGGGAATCAGTTTGAAGTCTTTGCCTACGAACAGAACCTCCAGTCCAGCCGCGACACGTTGGGTCAAGCAGCGCAGAAGGTTCTGACAAGACCAAACTCTCTGGCTTTGGGGCTCGACGAGGACGGGAACTACCTGTACTTCGCCTCTCCCAACGTCCAGATGGCCAAGTTCTCCGATCAGCAGGCCCTGCAGGCCCTGATTGCGAACCGAAGCAAGGGCATCGAGGAAGGTCCCCTCGAGTTTACCCTCGACAAAGGAACCTACTTTGGCTACTACAAGTTCCAACCAGGATGGAAGGCCTACTTGGTGAGAGCCGAGGACAAGGATTTGTTTTTTGCGGAAAGCTGGAAGATCTTCGGCACCGTTTCCATGCTTATCCTCCTTATTACCTTCGTCACTTCCATTTTGGCGATCTTCCTGCTTCGGCACCTTTTCAGGTTTGTTGACAGGATCACCGACGAACTGATGAAGATGCAGGCGACCCAGGAGTTGGGAATCATCAACATGGAAGGAGCCCCGAACGACGACGTTACCTACTTGGGGCTGTCGTTCAACTCCCTGTCGTCGACTGTCCACAACCTCATGAACATTTTCCGGAAGTTCGTGACCCAGGACGTCGCATCGCGGGCATACAAGGAAAGGGACATCCGTCTTGAGGGGACCAAGCAGGATCTCACGATTCTGTTCACCGACATCAAGGGCTTCACTTATATGACGGAGACCCTCGGCAACGATATCATCAAACTGCTCAATCTTCACTACGATCAAGCCATCCGCCAGATTCAAGCCCGCGACGGAATCGTCGGATCGATCATCGGTGACGCCCTGTTGGCGGTGTTTGGAACCATCGAGGGCGCACGAGAAAGCCGGGCGTACAAGGCTCTCCTGGCTGCCTATGAAGTCCAAGAAGTGGCAGGACACCTTCGAACCGAGATGCTCAAACGCCGTGAGGAGATCCTTTCAGAAAACGGAAGGCTGACGCCGCATGAGGAAAAGACCTTCAAAGCGGTCATGATCGAAGTTGGCGTCGGCATCGACAGCGGCGAGGTCTTCTACGGAAACATCGGGTCGTACGTTCGGATGACCAATACCGTCATCGGCGACAACGTGAACTCAGCTTCGCGTTTGGAAGGCTTGACCCGCGTCTACAAATGCCCGGTCATCGTTTCGGAATCGGTGATGAACGAAGTCACCAGCGAAACTCAAGAATTCCTCTTCCTTGAGCTAGACCAAGTCCAGGTGAAGGGGAAGACTATTGGAAAGCGAATCTATTGGCCTGTGAAGCAGAATCAAGTGGATGGCGTCCTCAAAGCGTCGTTCGATCTCTATTCTAAAGCCCTTTCCGCCTATTACGACGGCAACTGGACGGCTGCTCAACGAGACTTCAAGAGCTGCAAGTTGCCCCAGGCGGACATCTTTTTGGAACGTGTCGCGGATGCCCAAGTCCCGGCTAACTGGAACGGCGTATGGACCATGACAAACAAGTAACCGATCTCGTCCAGGTGACGAGGGACCGCTTTCTCAACCAACCCCTCAATCGTGACGAGCGGGACAAGGACTCCTTCGACCTCGAAAAGGAATTCGCCAAGAGCGCCAAGAACCGCAGCCTGATGATCCCCCTGGCTGTGGCGGTGTTCCTGGTCGTCCTGGGAATCGGCGCGTGGGTAGCTTCCCAGTTCACCGATGAAGCCAGCCAGAAGTCGTCGGTTAGCATCGGCTCGTTCGAGGACCTCAAGCTGAAGGAAATCTTCGACACGGCTCGCAAGAACAAACAGGATCTTGAGGCTGTCCAGATCCAGATTGACAAAGTCAACCAGGATTTCGCGGCCAAGATTGCCACCATCGTTCAGGCGAGTAACTCGAAGGCCGACATTGCCGGTGTCGACGATCCTACTGGAAACCTAGTCAAGACCATCAAAGACGAAAGCACCAAGCAAATCGCCGCTCAAAAGGCGTCGTTGGCCGCCACTTTGAAGCCGCTGAAGGCTCAGGCCGACGCCATTCAGAAGAAGATCGACAGCTACGACGACCGCATTGGCCAGATGAACAAGAAGAACCAGCAGGTGCTCGACAGCCAACAGCGGCTGTTTGATCTAGAGAAGCAGAAGCTGACTGCCGAATACGAGGCTAGGCTGAAGGCCCAAAACGACGAAGAAATTGCGACGGTGGCCCGGTTGAAGACTGAGCGCGACGAGCTTGTTGAAGCCATGAAGACTAAACAGGCTTCTGACATTCGAAAGCTCATCCTTAAGTACAATCCCATCATCAAGGAAGCTCCCTTCGAAGCGATCTTGCTGGCAAGCGGTACCCAGACCGCCGTCTATCCCGACACGGCGTCCTTCCCTGACCGTATCGCCCAGAGGAATCTGGTCTCGGCCGACCTGCAGGCGACTCTGGCCGCGAGGGTTCAGCAGACGCAACTGCTTCTGGCTAGGTTGAAGCAGATCCCGAACGAGAACTCTGTTCCACCCATGCTGAATGCGCTCGACAACGCGATTGCCAGTTCATTGGCCGGTTACAACGGCTATCTGGCGCCTTTGGCCGCGCACATGACGGACCTCGACGGCGTTATTGCCCAAAGGGACGCCACGATCGCCGCCCACGAGGCGACGATTGCTCAGAGGGATGCGACCATTGTCCAGATGCAGGCCGCCATTGACGGACTGAAGGCCGACATGGCAGCCCAAAAGGCGGCCGCAGATCAGACTTTGGCCCAAGAAATTGCAACTTCCAAGGCTTGGCTGGCCCGATGGACAACAAGTGTCGACGCCTACGTGGCGGCCTTCAAGGAGCACGACGGTGTGTTCGTTGACGTGACGGTCGCCGATGATTTCTTGGTTGTCCTCAAGCCCGATAAGGCCAAGGCTCTTCAAGCCGCCATCGATGTGGCTGCGGCCGAACCACCGCCGGTGGTCGTTGCTGGCAAGAAGACCCCAGTTGTGGTGCCGGTTAATCTGGCGATTGTTCGCGACGGGCAGTACAACGGGGAACTGGGAATCGCGTCGCTTTCTTCCTCTCCAGACGGCGTTTGGCGGGCCAGGCTGGTCAAGCAGAACGACCCTAAGCGACCATTCAAGGCGTTTGACCGGCTCGTGTTGCAGCTTCCCAAGAAGAAATGATCACGAGAATTTCATCTTGACCGTGACCGCCTTGACCTTGCTCAAGGCGGTTCTTTTTTTCTATACTAACCTGCAATTTGCAGAGAGAGGTTTTTTTGGTATGAAGGTTCCCGTTGAGAAAATGCGTAACATCGGCATTAGCGCCCACATTGACTCGGGCAAGACGACGCTGACCGAGCGAATCTTGTTCTACTGTGGCCGTATCCACGCCATTCACGAAGTCAAGGGTAAGGACGGTGTCGGCGCCACCATGGACTCCATGGAACTGGAACGCGAGCGCGGTATCACGATTCAGTCCGCAGCGACAAGTGTCCAGTGGAACGACAAGTTCATCAATATCATCGACACCCCGGGCCACGTCGACTTCACCATTGAAGTTGAACGGTCTCTCCGGGTTCTCGACGGGGCCATCCTCGTGCTCTGCTCGGTTGCAGGCGTTCAGTCACAGTCGATCACCGTCGACCGCCAGATGAAGCGCTACGACGTTCCCCGACTCGCTTTTATCAACAAGGCCGACAGAACCGGCGCCAACCCGTTTCGTGTGAAAGAGCAATTGAAGGAGAAACTTGGCCACAACGCCGTGTTTGTGACTCTCCCTATCGGCCTCGAAGACAAGTTCGAGGGCGTGATTGACCTCGTGAACAACCAGGCCGTGTACTTTGAAGGCGAAGATGGAACCGACATCAAGCGCGTCCCCGTCCCTGCCGATTACCAGGCCCAGTACAAAGAATGGCGCGAGAAGATGCTTGAGGAGCTTTCTATGTTCAGCGATGAGCTGATGGAAATGCACCTCGACGGCAAGGAGCCCCCGGTCGACCTGATCAAGGCCGCCATTCGTAAGGGGACCATCAGCCGCGAACTGACCCCTGTATTCGTCGGTTCCGCCTACAAGAACAAGGGCGTTCAGGTTCTTCTCGACGGTGTTTCTGACTACCTCCCGGCTCCCACCGAGAAAGCAAACTGGGCCCTCGACCAGAGCAACAATGAAGAGAAAGTCGCTCTTGAATGTGTTGACGACAAGCCCACCGTGGCGTTGGCGTTCAAACTCGATGACGGCCAGTACGGGCAGCTGACCTACGTTCGCGTCTACCAGGGGGAGGTCAAGAAGGGCCAAGAACTGCGGAACATGAGGACGCAAAAGCGTTTCAAGATTGGACGCCTGATCAAGATGCATTCCAACCATATGGAAGACATCGACTACGCCGGCGCGGGTGACATCGCGGCTTTGTTCGGCATCGAGTGCGCCTCAGGCGACACCTTCTGTGATGAAAAACTCGACTACACGATGACGTCGATGTTCGTTCCGGCCGCGGTGATTTCGCTTTCTATCGAACCCATCGACAAGAAATCCGGCGACAACATGGCGAAAGCTCTCAACCGCTTCACCAAGGAAGACCCGACCTTCAGAACCTTTGTTGACCCGGAATCGAACCAGACGATTATCCAGGGGATGGGTGAACTTCACCTCGAAGTGTACATCGAACGAATGAAGCGTGAGTACAAGGCCGAAGTCACAACCGGCATGCCTCAAGTGGCCTACCGTGAAGCGATTTCAGCCAAGGCTGAGTTCACCTATGTTCATAAGAAACAAACCGGCGGTTCGGGACAGTACGCCAAGATCGGTGGCTATTTTGAACCCTACACCGAAGGCGAATACGACTTCGTCAATATGGTCAAAGGCGGTGCGATTCCCAACGAATTCATCCCCAGCTGTGACAAGGGTTTCAAGGAAGCCGTCAAGAAGGGAACTCTCATCGGATTCCCAGTCGTTGGTGTCAGAGCCGTTGTCAACGACGGTGCTTCGCACCCGGTCGACTCGTCTGACATGGCCTTCAGCACGGCGGCGCTCATGGCGTTCCGCGAGACCTACCAGAAGGCCAAGCCCATTATTCTTGAACCCATCATGAAGGTTGCCGTCGAAGGGCCGACCGAGTTCCAGGGGAACATCTTCGGTTCGATCAACCAGCGGCGCGGCGTGATCGTCTCATCAACGGAAGACGGACAGTTCTGCAGCGTTGTCGCTGAAGTTCCCCTTTCAGAAATGTTCGGGTATTCAACGGTTCTGCGGTCGATGAGTCAAGGAAAGGCCGAGTTCACCATGGAGTTCGAGAAGTACACCAAGGTTCCCGAAAGCGTGGCCATCCAACTCAAGAAAGACTACGAAGAAAAACGGAAGAACCAGAACCGATAAGGGCTGGACGGCGTCAGGAACCTGAGCGAGAATGATTAGTGAAGGGAGGGGATTTCCCCTCCCTTCCAGTTCAAGATCGCGAGGGAAGATCCCTGGCCGCGAGACCGGATATCTTCCTTCCGAGAGGGAGAGGAGTCCGATGGTTAGGTCAGAGTTGGTCAAACAAAGCCCCCTGCGCATCCTTGACGCTTCCACGAACGGTGGTGTTGGAAAAGGGAACGTTGGGGTGTTGGCGGCTAGGCACGGCGTAGGCAAGACCTCCGCCCTGGTGCACATCGCCACCGATAAATTGTTGCAAGGAAAGCACGTGATTCACGTGTCCTTCGCCTCGCGCACAGTCCACATCATAGACTACTATGAGGAGATTTTTACAGAAATCTCCAAGGTGAAAGATCTGACCTCGGCCATGGACGTGCATGATGAGATCACGTCGCGCAGAACAGTCATGAACTTTGACCAGAAAGCTACTACCACCTCGCACGTGATTGAAAGCCTCAAGGCGAGAATCGTGTCTGGAGGGTTTCCCGCGGAGTTGGTGATTGTCGACGAATTCGATTTCAATCATGCCCAGCTGTCAGATCTGTATCAGTTCAAGGCTTTTGCCAAGGAAGAAGGTCTTGAACTCTGGTTCAGTATTTCACTCGACCAGGAAGGTGACTTTTCGAGTCAGCCCGTGCCCCAAATCTTGCAGCGGCACCTTTTAGGAATCGATGTCCTGATCAATCTCCGCCACCACCCCGACGACGGCAAGGTTCATTTGGAACTGGTCAAAGACCACGACTCCACACCCAAGGATATGCACTTGGTTCTCGATACAAGGACGTTGCTTATTTCTCCCGAGTAACTTCTCTGCAGGATTCCCTCGTGATCAGGGTCGTCGGCAGTTGGACCACCGACCCTGATGGCGTTGAACCGTCGATAAGGCGTTGCAGCAACAACGCCGCTTCCTGACCGGCCTCAAAGAGGGGCTGGCGGATCGCCGTAATGGCTGGGGTCAGCAGTTCCATGAAAGGGTAGTCGTCAAAGACACCCAAGCCGAAATCTGGAAGCCGAACGTTTCGTTCCTTCAAGACCTTGAGAACATCGTACATGAAGTCCCCGCCGGAAGCGAGGTAAAGCGAGTCCATTTCGGGGTGAGCGTCGAGCAGGGTTTCGAGGTTCTTGCGGATCGTCGCAGACTTGTACTCGCTAAAAGCAGTTGCCGACCAGGTGATTCCATTGGACTGCAGGGCCTGACTGTAGGCGGCATAGCGTTCCCGGGTGTAGGGGTAGTAGCCCGGACCAAAAAGGGCGCCGATCTTTCGGTAACCCTGCCGGACCATATGATTGATCATTTCAACGGTTCCCCGGACACTGTCGACGTCGACACAGTAGTGTTGAAAGTCTGGGTTCCTGCCCAAAAGGACGAAAGGAATCTTGCGCAGCACAAGGGTGGAGAGGCTCTCCTTGTCGAGGAGTTCCGATCCGATGATTAGCCCATCGACGGTACTTCTTTTGAGGATGTGGTTGAGGGCTCCTTGGATGTCTCCTTCCTTGGGCGTGGTGAGCACCAAGAGGTTGTAGCCGGATCGGGCCGCCTGCTGGCTGATTCCTGAGAGGACAATAGTCCAATAGTGTCCTGTAAGCGACGAGCCCGCTTCATGGGGAATCAGAAAGCCCAGCACTCCTGTCTTTTGGAGAGCCAGTGCTCTGGCCGAGGCGTCGGGATGGTAGTCCAGCTGTTTGACGAGCCGCAACACTCGCTCACGGGTCGAAGCGCTGATTCCGCGGTGGTCGTTGAGGACTTTTGAGACGGTACCTTTGGACACTCCAGCGAGTTCGGCAATCTTGTTGATGGTGAGCTTCATCAGCGGCTTGTTTGAACTCCCTTTCGGGGACAGTGTTCACGAAAGGCGCAAATTGAGCAACGGGGACCGAGGGGAGTGCAGGTCGCTTGGCCGAAGGAGACAAGCAAAGCGTTGGCCTCGATCCAGTGCTTGCGGGGCCAAAGCGCCTCCAGCGCCATTTCAGACTCTTCGGGTGTTGAGGTGTTGATCCAGCCGAGCCGGTTGGGAATTCGATGAACGTGGGTGTCGACGCAGATCGCTTCGATTCCGAAAGCCAGGTTGAGGACGAGGTTGGCCGTTTTTCGCCCGACACCTGGAAGCTGAAGGAGTTGCTCCCGAACACGAGGGACCTGATCGTCCTGGTCCTCAAGCTGGTGGGCGATGCGCAAGAGGTTCTTGGCCTTAGTCTTGTAGAATCCGGCCGGAAAGATCAACGTGGCGATGCGCTCTTCCGAAAGAGCACGCAGCGACGTCGGGTCAGGCGCTACGGCGAACAACCGTCGGCTGGCGGAAACCGTTACTTCGTCACGAGTTCGCAGGGAAAGGATGGTTGCGACCAAGATCTGCCAGGGACTGGACCCACTGTCGGTCAGGAGATTCAAGGATGGCGACGCGTGCAACGCATACTCGCTCCGAAGGAGGGCGAAAACCGCCTCCCACCGACTATTCGTCGTCGTCCTCTTCCTCTTCAATTTCGGGTTCAAATTCTTCGTCAGGTTCCAAGTCGACCGCTGCAACGAGGGCCGATTTGCCCAGCGGTTCAAGCCGCTCGTGGACAATCTTCTCGACCTCGGAGACATGGATATCGAGAGAAAACGCCGTCTCGTCAATCAGTAGCTTCATCGCGCTGTCGTAGAGTTTGCGCTCCAGAATCGGGAGTTCCTTGACCTTGGAACGGTGATACAGATTTCTTACGACCAGAGCAATGTCGGTGATGTCCCCACTTTTCAAGTGGTCCAAGTTCATCTGGTAGCGCATCTTCCAATCGGCAGTGATCGGTTCGAAGTCGCTGGCGATAATGTCAAAGGCCTCTTGAGCCTTCTCTTTCGGAACGATGCTTCGAATGCCGATCTCAACGGCCTTCCCCACAGGAATCATGACGGTCATGTCGGTGACGGGAAGGAAGATCTGATAGTATTGGGTTTGTTTGCCCTTGAACGCCCGCTCGGTGATCGCCATGATTTGGCCAACCCCCTGTAACGGATAGACAACTTTTTGATTGACTTGAAAGGGAGCGGCCGCATCAGCGGCTGACTTGTCCTCAGGCATGCGCGGAGAATATCACAAATTGCCAGCGAGGTCAAACCGTATGAGGTTCTTCAACGGCTTTGCCGCCTTGCGCGACAGGTTCTTGAAGGGATGGATGTCAAGGGGATTCGCGTACCACCCGCCGATCTCATCCCGGTCGATCAGGTTGAAGCCCGGGGTGTGGCTCAGAGGAATGAGAAGGCCCCCCTGCAACAACGAGGTTTCTGCTTCGGCCAAGGTTTTCAGACGCTCGTCGGCTTTCTGTGTAGCCGCTTTGGCCAGGAGTCCATCGTAGGCGGAATCCGAATACGAGAACGAGTTCAGGCTACTTCCACCCTTCCACAGCACAAGAAAGGTCACCGGGTCGAGAAAGTCGCCTATCCAGCTGAAATACCCCATGGTGTGATCAAGTGTGGCCAACTGATCGTAGTAGTTTCCAGTCACGACGACGTGTTTGACTTCGAGGCCGAGCACCTTCCAGGCCTGCCGAAAGGTCTCGATGAACTGATCGTTGGCTGGGTTGTCGGGCAAGGCGACCGTTAGTGTCGGCAGGCCTTTCCCACCAGGAAATCCGGCCTCGGCCAGCAACGCCATCGCTTGCTCAGTGTCGGTCTTCTCGATGCCGGTCACCTTGGGATAGCCCTGAAATTGAGGGATCAGCACGGAGGTCGGTTCGAGGTAGGCCTTGCGGATGTCTTCAAGAGGAAGGAGGAGAATTAGGGCCTTCCGAACCCTGGCATCGGTCCATGGGGCCTTCGCAGTCTTGAAGTAGAAGAAGCTCGTCCCAAAAAGCGCGTTGGCGCTGAAGTACTGCGTCCCCAAGGGCGACGAACCGTCGATACCGTCGGCCACCCAGTCGAGAGATCCTTCTTTGAAAGACCGCGTCACTTTCACGGCGTCGTCATCGAAACGAAGGTCGAGTCCCGACAGGGCCACGTTGCCTGCATCCCAATAGCGGGGATTCCGTTCAAGAATCCAGTGGCCCTTTTCTTGGGAAAGCAAACGGAAAGGACCGTTGGCCGGTGGCGGCGCCGCTGTGGGGTGGGCCCTCCAAGCAGGATGAATGGGAACAAACGCGTAGTGGCACAGAACCGCGACAAGGTGGGGTGCCGGCTCGGTCAGTTTGAGGACAAGCGAATTGTCAGCTCCTGCCTGGATGCCGAGTTTCGACGGGTCTTTGAGTTTGCCGTTTCTCCAATCTTGCGCCCCGACTATGGGGTCGAGGAGAGAGGCGAAGGGGGCCGCGGTTGCCGGGTCCAGAAGGCGGATCCAACTGTCTCTGAACACCTTTGGTGTCAACGGGACCCCATCCTCGAAGGTCAGCCCGGACCGTAGCGTGAAAGTGAGGGTGAGTCCGTCATCGGAAAAGGTCCAAGCCTGTGCGGCGCCCGGTTCAGGCCGGAGCGACTGAGGGTCGTAGACGACAAGGCCTTCATAAAGGGCGGTTAGAACCTGAGCTTCCAGCGCGGTTTGCCCTTTGGTGGGATCGGTTTGTATCGTCGAGGCGCCAAAGTTGACACGCAAAACATCGGGGTCTGCAGCTAGCGGGAGAACTCCCACACAAAGAAAAAGGATGACGGCTCGGATCAATGCACGACTCCCAACAAGAAAATCAAGACCGCCACTGCGGCCAGACCAATCGAAACTCCGTTCAGAACCGATGCGAATTTCTGATCCTTACGGAACAAATCGCGCCGATCAATTGTGGTCACCAAGAACGGGGCTCCCTGAACTTCCGGACGCCTGAGTTCCAGAGTACCGCCAAAATCGCCGGCCTCGGCAACTACCGTGACTTCTTGATCAAGGGGGAGACTGAACTCCTCATAGCGGTAGCCGAGGGTTCCCCCGGCAGGCGGTCCAACGTCCAGGAAGAATGACCCCACCCTCTGCGCGGTGCCAGAGGTGTCTACCGGCTGAAAACTGGAATGAGTCTTGACCAGATCGACGTCGGCGAGGTTCGGTTGAACCAAGATGCGCGCCGTTCCATCATCGAGCCAGAAAGGAGTTGTCGCCTGGTTGGAGGCAACGACTTCACTCCGCCGCACAACTCGCCGGGCGCTGTTTCCTTTGAAGTCCCTCTCCCAAAGAACCTCTTCGAACTCTCGGGTTACAGAATACCTATAGGAAACGCAAGGCGTGTGCGACAATTCCGCCACCAAGGGGTGATCACAGACCATTTTGCCGTGAATTCTGACCATTTCCCGAAACGACCCGGCCCCCATTTCGCGTGCGACCGAGGCGGCATCGTCGCTCAACTGCGCGAGCGGGATCTCGTGGGCCAGCTGGATGGCGCGCGTGTCTGCAGCCAAACGGCGGGCCCACCAAGACGCAAAAAAGGAACCGGCCACAAGCACCAGGCTGATAACGACAAAAAACCCCACTACTTCTGACCTTCTTGGACCCACTGGATGAGCTCATCGTAGGTAACCAGAAGGGCTTTGTAAAGGTCTGGAGCCGAGGTCAGATCGCCCGAACGCCCCACCATTTCGAGTTGGAGAGCCGATTCCGCCAAAGCCTCGGCCGTAACCCCCCGACCCGAGCCTTTGAGTGTGTGGGCTATCCTCAAGACGGCCGCGCAGTCGTGTGTTTCGATGGCCTTCTGGAGGTCGAGAACCAGCGTCTGGCAACGGGCCAGGAAACCGTCAAGAACGTGTCTCCCGTTGGCCAAGCCGCCGTACATCTGGCCAAGCCGCCGCCAGTGAACCGGCGGTCCGGCCTCGAGAGGAACTCCTGCAGGGAGCGTGGTTCGAAACCCTTCCCCTTCAGACGAAGCAAACAGCTCAAAAAGCGTTGAATCCCAGATGGGAAAATCCTGGCAAGCCTGGGCCGAGAAGGGCCTACAGAAGAATCCGAGTTGGAGGTCGGGACCCTGGAGGGCAAGCCGGAAGCGCACTTCGAGCTGACTCGATAGGGAGGCAAGGTCGGCAAAGAACAAGAACAGTTTGTTCTTCAGAAAACCTTGCTTGCCGTGGACAGTCAGAGAACTCGGGGTAACAAAGCCTTCAAACTTGCAGCCCAGAGAGGGAAGCGTCAGGGTCAGGTCTTCAAAGAGATCCTGGACAAACCGATGGACAGGAAAATCCTGGGAGGTTTCAGCCATGCTCTCATTCTAGAACCTGCCTCTTGCCAATTCAAGCGAAACGGACTAAGTTGATCTAATCACTTGAGGAGGTAACATGGATCCCACGGTTCCTATTACAGACCCCTTGCCCTGGTACATCGCCGGGCCGCTTTTGGGGCTTTTCGTTCCTGCCATGCTTTTGCTGACGGGCAAGGAGCCCGGAGTTTCGAGTTCCTTCCGGCACGCCTGTGCTGTTCTGCCTGGAGCCAAGGCCATCGACTATTTCGACTACAAAGTTCTGAAAGACGGTCTGTGGCAGATCCTCTTCGTGATTGGCATCTTGCTGGGCGGAACCCTTGTGCAGTTCGGCCTGGGAGGTTCGGGAGTGCCGTTGCTCCTGGCTGGCAATCTGACGGGTTTGGGGCTACTTGGCCTGTTTGCTGGTGGAATCGCCGTTGGTTTTGGGACCAGGTGGGCCGATGGCTGCACGTCGGGGCACACGATTTCAGGAATTTCGAACTTGAGCTTGTCGAGTGTGGTCGCATCGGCGTGCTTCATCGTTGGCGGCACGGCGGCCAGCCTGGTTGACCGATTCATTTTCGGAGGGCTTGTACCATGAGTGATGCTGTAAAAGAGTCCGGAACCCGGCTTTCTAGTGTGGCCTGGTGGAAATACCCGCTTTGGCTGTTGCTCGGTGTTGGTTTCGGAGCCGTCCTGACGAAGGCTCAAGTCATCTCGGTGATTCGCGTCCGGCGGATGTTCGCGTTCCAGGAACCGCACATGTTCCTGGTGATCGGCGCCGCTGTGGTGACTGGGGTCGTCAGCATGTTCATTGTTCGTGCCTTGCGAAAGAGCAAGACCGACGTCTCCGGCCAGCCGATGGAGTTCAAGAAACGCCCGTTTCAAACGGGGATCGTGGCTGGCGGACTGTTGTTCGGTGTCGGGTGGTACTTCACGGCCGCCTGCCCCGGACCGATCTACGCATTGATCGGTACCGGAACCTGGACGGCTTTGGCCATTTTGGC
>CAYYUZ010000026.1:0-12251 GCA_964475005.1 uncultured Spirochaetales bacterium | reverse complement strand
CATCTGGATGGTTTGGGACCTTTCCGGATGGAAGGTCTTGATCAGCAGCGTGTGGTCACTTTCGTACCACGAGGCGCTCCGGTCGGAATCGGTAAGGCCCCAACTGTCCCCGAACAACGGAATGGATCGATTGTCGATCTGGACCTGCCGAGGTTTGTACACGTTGTGCAAGCGGTAAAGCACGTAGGGGTCAGGCTTGAGATCGACCGACAGATTCAGGTTCTGCAGATCGAGAGTCATATCCTTTTGTGAAAAGTCAAACGATACCTTGGTTTCGATGTAGGTTCCGTCCTTCCAAGCCAGAGTTCTGCCATCGTCGTACCAATACGAACCCAGCCCCCGTCCACCGGGGAAAACGTGGATGGTGAGTGGGTTGTAGATGTCTTTGTCATCGAAGGCTTCGGGTTCGCGGACGGGGATGAAACTCCCTCCTTTCACAAAGACCAGCGGCTTGTCGGGGTGGACTTCGACGTCGTAGGTTCGTCCTCCCCCCAACTCCTCTCCGGACCAGAAATCGAACCAAACGCCGGGGCCTGGCAGGTACACCGGGGAGGTCGTTCCTTCGCCGGTGACCCTTGCCACCAAAAGGGCATCGCCCAGAAGGAACTCGTTGTCCTGACCAAGCGCTTTGGGATCCTTGGGGGAATCGAACCAAACGGGTCGCCAAGCGGGCAAGCCCGTGGCGTTCGCCTGGCGGGCACCCTGGGCAAACAGAGGCTTGAACTGAGAGCGATGGTCGAGAAGTGCCTTCAACCGTTGCTGGTCGGGCTTGTTGAGGGAGGCCCAAAAGGCCGCAGGATCCGTACCCCAGTCGAGGATGAGCACCGGCGCCATCATCCAGGTCTGCAGACTTCGAAACGCCGCCTCTTTGGTTTCCGGGTTGGCCAGGGGCGTCAAGTCAAGCCGGATGGCCGGTGTTCCAAGTCCTGAAATGCCAAGCACCAGTACCTCGGAAAGGGCCCCTTGTTCCTGACCGGCGACAAGTCGCCTCTCGGGAAGGGCGTGTCGCACCGACCCCAAACCACCAGACTCCGCTAAAAGAAACGGGCGAAGTCCTGGGCTGAGCGTCTGCCAAGCTTCGGCGACTGTGCGGGCTTCAATGCCGGAAAGCCGGTTGTTCATCCTGGCCAGAGGGGAGTCCTTGCCCTGATCGTCGAAGCGGGCCGCCCAGTCGGTACGGCCGGCGACCGACGGCAGGGACACACCGGCGCCTACAGGCCAGGTTCCCACACCGAGGGTGCTGACCCAACCCGCACGGGTTTCGCCAAGGGTCAAGTCGGGAAGGACTCCGTTGGATTGCGGGCTGGGAACGAGGGCTTGGAACCGGGGCCTGTCCTTTTCAAAGGTGCCGAAGGCCGTTTGTATGGATAGTTTGGCTCGGCGTATGAAGGCTCCAGTCTCGCCCGAAGGAAGGGCCAGAGCCGTTCCATGAGACCAAAGTGGCGGAACGCTCGTTCGACCTGTGAACTTCGTCAAGGCCTCGACGGCGCCCGAGGCACGAGGATCGGCGGCGATCAACAGGTCGAGCCCCCCGTTCAGCGCACCCAGCGAAGTTTCTGCCTCGTTGATCCGCGCGTAAGTTTGGTAGGAATTGTCGAGTGTGATGACGAAGGGAATCGAGCCGCCAGCACCAAAGAGTGTCGGTGCGACCCAGGCGCCCGTATTGTCGGCGTTGGCGGTGTTGTCGATCCAGAACTTCGCCGAGGTCGAGCCGGACCTGAAACCTGCTCCGAACCACCGTTCGGCAGAGTCTGAGCTGAACGCTTGAACCAGTCGTCTTCCGGCAAATCGCGGTCCCCCGGCTGAGCGCACCACGGTCTTGTCGCCCCGCACAAGAATCCAAGATAAATCGTCGAGCTTGATCCGGACGCCGGATTCAGAGCTGTCGATCAAGAGGGTCGAGTCCTCTTGTTTGACCTTGACTTCAGAAACCGATTCGGCGGGGTACTTGGCCGAAGGTGAAAGCGGTTGATCTCCAACGGCAGCCGGAAGCCACCAGCGAAGCACTCGCGGCGAGACAAAGGTCACCGTGACTTCCCGTCCGTCTTTCAACGTGACCGAGGCACCTCCCGGAATGGTTTGCCAGCGTGTGGCCGGAGGGAAGACCGCCCAGGCGCTGTTCTGGAATTCCTCGCGGCTGACCGAGCGGTGGTCGTCGTCGGGGGTTGCCTGGGGGACGGCCACCGGCGTCGGCACGGGTTTGGGCTGCGTGGTCGCCAAGGGTTTTTGCGTAGCGCATTGCCAGAACAAGACAGGCGCGACCGCCAGGGCCAGAAGAAGAGGGAGCTTCATAGCGTTCTTATCGGTCGAAATGAACGAGGTCTTCAGGCCACAAATTCTGCCCGAATATGGGCAAAATATGACCTCATGTCTTGCCAATTGTCGAGAAATGACAAAAGGTGGAAGCATGTTGAACGCAGATCCCCTCGACGACGCTTGGGTGCGGCATTTGGCACAGACGTACTCTCTTGAGGAAGCCTTGGTCCGGAGACTTGGGGAGGAGTTCCTGGCACTGACCGAACCGACGGTCAAGGAATTTATCGTCCGCGCCCATTTGCGCTACCAATCCCAAGGCTTGCGCAACGACGAGATCTTCAAGCGGCTTAGGCAAGAAGTGGCTCGGCGGCGGTTCCGCGTTGAAACCCCCACCGAGCGGCAAATTCGGCGGTTCATCTACGGTTGATTCAAGGAGAAATTTCTATGTGTGGAATCGTGGGCTACGTGGGACCTCGAAAGGTCGCGGAGGTTCTTCTTCAGGGACTCAAGATGCTGGAGTATCGCGGCTACGATTCTTCTGGAATCGCCTACCTATGGCGCAACCAGATCAAGGTGTTCAAAAAACAGGGGAAGGTGGCCAGTCTTGAAGCCGTCCTTCCCGAAGCTCAAGCCGCCCACTGTGGCCTAGCGCACACCCGCTGGGCAACCCACGGAAGAGTGACCGACGCCAACGCCCACCCCCACCTTTCGGCTTCGGGTCGCGTCGCCATCGTTCACAACGGCATCATCGACAACTACCATGCGCTCAAAAACGAGTTGGTCGAGAAAGGGTATGGCTTTCGAAGCGAGACCGATTCTGAGGTGATTGCCCACCTGATCGAGTTCTACCTCGACGCATTTCCGCAAGAAGGACCCGAGGAATCCGTTCGCCGAACCTTGGCCCGCTTGGTCGGAACTTACGGCATCATCGTGTTGTTTGGCGACCATCCCGATCTTCTCATCGGGGCCAAGAACGGAAGCCCCCTGGTTGTGGGGCAAGGTGACGGCGAGATCTTCTTGGCCTCGGACCCGGCAGCGTTCATTGGATCAACCCGAAATGCGGCGTTCCTGGAAGACCGCGAGATGGTCATCATCCGCAGGAACGAGTGGATAACGAAGACCCTTCAGAACGAAGTGGTCGCCCGTGAAGCCGAAGCCCTCAGTTGGTCGGCCGAGTCGGCGGTGTTGGGAGAATTTCCCCACTACTTCGTGAAGGAGATTTTCGAGCAGCCCGAGGCCTTGCGCCGGGCGCTGGGACACGGCGGGCGACTGCTCCCCGATTTTGGCACGGCCAAGCTGGGCGGACTCAACTTGGAGAGCCGCGATCTGCTTGACGTCAAGCGCGTGGTCTTTTTGGCCATGGGGAGCGCAATGTTCGCCGCACAGGTGGGAGCCTATCTGCTCGAAACCGTGGCGAGGATTCCGGCCAGCGCCGAGGACGCCAGCGAGTTTCGGTACCGGAACCCTATCGTCGACAAGGACACCCTCTACTTTGCCGTGAGCCAGTCGGGAGAAACCGCTGACACCATTCAGGCGCTTCAGGAAGTGCAGCAGCGCGGGGGGCGGGTCTTGGGCATTGTCAACGCCGTGGGCTCCACCATCGCCCGCCTGTGCCGTGGCGGCGTCTACATTCATGCCGGCCCCGAAATTTCGGTCACCAGTTCCAAGGGGTTCTTGGGCCAAATGGCCATCATGACGCTGCTGACCCTCCTGTTGGGACGAATGCGAATCCTGAGCCTAGCCCGCGGCCGTGAATTTATCGACAACCTGTTGGCCTTGCCGCAACTCATGGAGATTGCGCTCCAGCAGTCACCGCACATCCACAACCTTGCCAGGAAGTACCTTGAGAACAAAAACTTCTTGTACATGGGCCGTGGAATCCAGCACGCGATTGCTCTGGAGGGCGCCTTGAAGCTCAAGGAAATCAGCTATGTTCACGCCGAGGGGTTCAGTTCGGGTGGTCTCAAACACGGTCCGTTGGCCCTCGTCGGTCCCGGAACGCCGTGCGTGTTCCTGATTACCGAGGGGGAGTCCTTCGACAAGGTCCTCAGTAACATGCAGGAAGTGAAGGCCCGTCAGGGACGAATCATCGCTGTCACAAACTCCGAAGATTCAAGGGTCGCCGACCTGGCCGACGACGTGATCAAGGTTCCCCACACCGAAGAATTGTTGGCCCCGTTTCTGACCCTTCTCCCGCTTCAGTTGTTCGCGTACTATACTGCCGTGGAACTGGGAGTCGACGTAGACAGGCCCAGAAATCTCGCGAAGTCAGTAACAACGGAATAGCCGCAACAACGATGACAAAGGGTATGTTTCCAGAAGATTTCTTGTGGGGCGCGGCGACGTCCAGCTATCAGATCGAGGGTGCCTGGGACGCCGACGGCAGGGGACCGTCGATTTGGGACGAGTTTTGCAGACAGCCCGGACGGGTGGTCGGCGGAGACCGTGGCGACGTGGCGTGCGACAGCTACCGCAGGTATGCCGACGATGTCGCCCTCCTGAAAGAACTGGGAGCCCAGGTGTATCGCTTCTCCGTCTCTTGGCCCAGAGTCTTTCCCTCCGGTACTGGAGCGGTGAACCGAGCCGGTCTGCACTATTACCATCATTTGGTAGATGCGCTTCTGGCCCAGGGCATCCGGCCCTTCTGCACCCTCTACCACTGGGATCTTCCCCAGGCCCTTCAGGCGAAGGGCGGCTGGGAGAATCGGGCCACCATCGACGCCTTCGTTGAGTACTCGGACCTGCTGTTCAGGGAGTTCCATCAGAAGATCGACCTGTGGATAACCTTTAACGAACCGTTTTGTTCGTCGTTTGTCGGAAACTACTTTGGCATTCACGCCCCGGGAAAAACCGATTTGGCGGCGGCTTTGGCTTGTGCCCATCACCAACTTGTCGCGCACGGACTCGCGGCCACCCGGTTCCGCCAGCTGGTGGCCCAGGGAAAGGCTTCGGGGAGCTTGGGCATCGCTCCAAACATCACTTGGGCCGAACCTTACACCGAGTCGGAGGCCGATCGCCAGGCGTGTCTGAGGTCCATTCAGTGGTCGTGGGACTGGTTTCTAGACCCTGTCTGTCTTGGTGCCTATCCGGAACCTTTGCTGACCTGGTTTGCCAATCACGGCGTCCACCCGCCGGTGGTCGAAGGAGACTGGGAAGCGATTAAGCAACCTTTGGATTTTGTCGGAGGGAACTACTACTGCGCCAGCGTCAACCTTCACGACGCCACACCCGCCGGAGGTTTGCTGGAGAGTTCCCAAGTCGATATGGGATGGGAGAAGTCCGACAACGGGTGGCCGCTGACCCCTGAAGGTTTCACGCGGTCCCTGGTTCGCATTGCGAACAAATACCGCGGCCTTCCTATCTACATCACCGAGAACGGCCTGTGTTTGAACGACGCTCAAGACCAGCGACGCATCGTCTACCTGGATCAGCACTTGCGGGCGCTGGCGCGTGCCTTGGCTCAGGGAGTTCCTGTGAAGGGTTACCTGGCCTGGTCGCTGCTGGATAATTTCGAATGGGCTGAAGGCTACTCAAAACGCTTTGGGTTGGTTTTTGTCGATTTTTCGACGGGGACCCGCACGCCCAAACCCAGCTTCTATTGGTACCGAGACCAGATCAGCGAGTTCGGAAGAACACCGACCACCGTGAGTAAATAAGGACATACCACACGCCCGCCCAGGCCACGCCACCGAAAATGTCGAGGATCGAATGCTGCTTGATGAAAACTGTCGAGGCGATGATCGAAAGGCAGACGGCGGCAAGCAGCGCGTGGAACCACGGCCGACTGCCGAGGAAACTGTCGCGGCGAAGGGCAAACCACACGGCCACCGTGTCGATCACGTGGAGGCTCGGGTTCACATTGCGCGGGGCGTCGTGACTGTATAGCCAGCGAATCGCATCAATGTCCCAGCCCGACAACGCATCGAGGGCTGGCCTCAGGTTCTGGCCGTTGGGAAACAGGAGATAAAGAAGGTAGGTGGACGACATCGCTCCGTAGACGAACCAGCAGTACCGCGTGAATTCAGGACCGTTGCGGATTCCCAGCCAGAAGAACGGGAAAGCGACAGCGATGTACCAGAAGAAATACGGAAAAACCATTCCAGGGACGAAGGGAATGGCTGTGTCGACAAGCGGCCATTCCACCACGTAGGTCGGCGAAGTGTTGAACGACTTCAGGTAGAAAAAGCCGAACGCCACCACCGGATACACAAGGAGAAGCCACAGGTGTTTCCGACGCGCCAGAAAGCCAAGCATGCGCCATCGTAGCACGGGCCTCACCATCGGGTCAGGCGGGGTTCGCTGCGGACTCGCCTGCCTCGCCTCTACCCTTGAGGGCAAGACTTGGAAGTAGTGAGGTTGAGGTCAAGAGCAGAACTACAAGAACGACATTGAGCCACCAGATCGGCCAGATCGCCTTGGAAAACGCCTGGGCAATCTTGAAGACGGCCGCGTCGGACACTTTGGTCGACGCCGCTTCAAGGTTGGCTTTCACAACGGCTTTTGCAATCAGAGAGGAGCCTTCGATGGCGTGGTCCATGCCGCGGTGCATCTGCTCGCGGAGCCGCTCGATGGATGCCTGCCGTTCCGACCTCGGCAGGACAACAATCGCCGTGATTCCGGCCCGGCTGGCGTCGGGAAGCGTTTTCCCCTCGTCGGAGGCAAACAGCGCTTCGAGGGCTTTCCTGTCGCCAGACACAACGATCGTTTCGAGGTTGGCCTCAAGGCGAGTAAAGAAGTCTTCGATCTGAATGGCGGGTGTTCCGTTCTTGAGCTTGGCCTTTAGCTCGGATGGAGTCTTCGAGTCGGCTAAGAACGCCTGCAACGCCTTCCTGGCTTCTTCTCCCCGAAGGTCAAACAGGTCGTCGGCTTGTTCGATGAGCATGTCGAACCCCTTTGAGATCTCGGCGCGAACCTCCTGGGGTCCTTGTCGCAAATTGTCTGCCGACGAAGGATGGGTCACACCGGCAACCGTGGCCGGGCCGAACGCCGCGATGGCCGCGCTGAAAAGCGCGCCCGCGATGGCAACCCCAACCGTGGAACCGATTTGACGTGTGAATTGACTGAAACTTGTCGCTTGACCCAGTTCGGCCACCGGAATTGCATTCTGAACCGCAACAGCGTACAGCGATTGGGCCGGTCCGAAACCAACCCCTGTGACGACCATGGCAAGTACGATGAACCAGAATGGCGTTCCGATTGTGAAAAACGTCATAAGAAAGGTTCCCGCAAGCGTGACAAGACCGCCGACGACCAAGACGGCTTTGTAACGCCCTAGCTTCGTGGCGAGCGGACCACCCAGCCCAGCACCGAGAATGATGCCCAAAGTCAGAGGTATGACCGACGCTCCCGCTCCGGTTGCCGACACTCCCTGAACGTTGACCATGTACAGCGGAAGAAACACGAGAATGGATAGAAAAGCGGCGCCGAAAAGAAACGAAGACAACACTCCCATCGTGAAAACGGGGTTGCGGAACAGTCTGAGGTCGAGGATGGGATTGCGGCTGAGCTTGAGCGAATGCATCACCCAGAGAAAGAGCATAAGAACCCCGCCGCCTAAAAGACTCAGAATTTCGGCGCTGGTCCACGGATGCTGAGACTTGTCGAGTTGAAGCGCCAAGACCAGGGGGAAGAAGCCGAGCACCATGAGCCCCGTGGAGACAGCGTCGAGACGGGACCCTTTGGCGCTTGGGCGAAGACTTGGCATGCGAGTGGCCAGGAAGATCAGCGCCACAGCCCCCAGCGGGAGATTGACGTAAAAGACCCAGCGCCAGCCTTCGATAGGCGGCAACCATGCACCGGCGTTGTCCGTGAGAAAACCCCCGATCAGCGGACCAAGCACCGAAGACAAACCGAAAATGGCACCAAACAGTCCACCGACTTTTCCGCGGTCTCGGGGAGGGAACAGGTTGCTGATGATGATCAACGCCATCGCGAACAGGCCGGCTCCACCCAAACCTTGAATGCCGCGAAAGACGATGAGCTGGCTCATCCCGTCGCCCAGAACCGGGAGCGAACCCCATTCACCCGAAAGTCCACAGAGCATAGAACCGAAAAGAAAGATCCCCACGCTCACGAGTTCAAGAGTTTTTCGATTCATCAGGTCGGCCAGTTTGCCGTAGAGAGGAACTAGCAGCGTCGACACGAGTAGGTAGACCGTGGTCACCCACGTGTAGCGGTCTAGGCCCCCCAGTTGGGTGACGATGCGCGGCAAAGCCGTCGAGACAATGGTCTGGTCCAAAGCCCCTAGGAACATCGCCAGCGCGATGCCCACAACGGTGTAGGTTCTCCTCCGAGTGTCCGGGATGTCGATCATGCCAGAGAATCTAGTCTGGGGACTCAAAAAAGGAAAGTCGGCTTCTACGACGCCAATTTTTTGAGAAAGAAGCCGAATCGGGTGACCGCGTCACTGGCAAAACGGGTGCCGAAATCCAAGACGGCCTCGCGGGCAGAAACCTCGGTGGTTCCGCCTTTCTTCATGTGATGCCAGTGGCTGCTGACCCAAAGGAACAACTCTCCCTTGCCGGTTTCGGGGAACGCCCTGTCAAGGTCGGCATCCTCAATCGCGGACGACAGCGGACCGTGAACCAGCAAGTTCCAAGAATCGTAGGCTTCTTCCATGGAAATTTCGTAGGGAAGGGTTTGGTTGGCGAGGTATTTGTGTTCTTCAACGTGGCGGAGAAGTTCTTCCTGACGCGCCCCAGCAAACTCGGCCGGACTGAATTGAATGGTGTTCATGAGAAACCTCCTCGGGCTTCCCTTTTAATGTACACCAGGAAGGGAAAACGTCAACGCACGAAAAGGCAAATCTGTCAATAATAAGGTGAAAAATCTGTTAGGCCGACGAATTTGACCAGAATTGACTCAATTTGTCCGCTATTGTCCATCTAAGTTCATCCGTATTCTTAGGTTTGGATGGTCAGAGCGGTGATGTCATCGGCTTGGGGAGCGTCGCGTTGCCAGGTCTTGATCACGTCTTCGAGCTGGGTTAGAAACTCCGCGGCCCCGAATTTGTAGGTTCTGGAAAGGAACTCTCGCAGAGCTTCCTCGCCAAACCGTTTGCCCGAAGGGTCCATCAAGTCAGTCATGCCGTCGGAGAACACGTAGACCTTGGTTCCCGCTTCAAAGGGCAACGGAAAATACGAGCTCTCGCCGATTTCGAGGTTGTCGAGACCCAGGGGAGGTAAGTTGGGCTTCAGGCCCTTTCCTGCGACTTTGTTGTCTTTGCGGGCATAATAGTACACAGGACCGTAGCCGAAGTTCAGAATCTTCACGGTGCCGTTTGGCCCAGGATTGGCGGGGAGGAAGAACAGGACGGCCGTGACAAACGTTCCCAGAGGCAGGGTTTCGTGCAGGAAGTTGTTGATTCGGAGGGAAAACGCCGCAGGGCTGGGGGCAGGGCCGCCCTCGCTTCGAACCGCGCTGAAGAAGCCTCCCAGGGCACTGGTAACCAAGGATCCGGAGATCCCTTTTCCAGAAACATCGAAACAGCCGAGTAAGCACGTTCCGTCTGACCAGGCCAGTTCTTGGTAGAAGTCGCCTCCCACCCCGTACGCCATGCGGACGAGCTTTGAGTGGCCCCACTGGGTGGCTGGGAGCCTCGAGCGTGCCATGGCTCCTTCCTGAACTTCTTTGGCTTTGGCGAGGTCCTGGTCGCGCAGCTGAGCCGAGCGCTGAACCAGGTGTTTGAGATCGCTGACACCATAGTATTGGCCGTCGAGATAGACTAGAAAGAGTTCACTGAGGGGTTGGCTTTCGTCGGCAAACAATTCGGAAACGACCTTGTCGACGGATTCGCGCGCGTCGAGGCTCCGGTGAGGGTGCAGGTCTTGGTCGAGGGTGCGGGAGCTAAGGTTCTCCAGGAACTTGGTGGAACGTTCAAGGATTCTGGCGCGGGTCACCAAGCCGACAACGCCGCCGTCGCGCTCAATGGGAAGGGCGTAGAGCTCGGGTCGCGCCGTGAACTGCTCGGCAACCCAACTGAGGGGACTTCCAGCTTGGACAGGCTCGAGCGCCATCGTGACGCTCCCGACCTGGTTCTCGCCAAAAGACTCGTTCTCGATCCGTTCCTCGTTGTCCGGGAGTTCCCAATCGACGATTTCCATGCCGACCTCCTGATTTTCAGTGACTACAGTATACCAAGAAAACAGAAACGGTCGAAGAAATTCCGGCTACAGAGCGACTTATTCTCTCGCTTCCCTCCTTGAGGTTGCCCTCGTTTATCCGCTATCCTGACCCATCATGCTTTTTCCCCAACGAACCCAAACCTGCGGCGAATTGACCCTCGCCAACGCCGAAAGCCCCGTCGTCCTCAACGGCTGGGTTCATCGCCTTCGCCATCAAGGCGGCGTCGCCTTTCTGACCCTACGCGACCGTTACGGAACGACTCAGGTGGTCGTCGATGAACGCTCGCCGACGGGACTTTTGGAAGAGGCCTCGGGTTTCAAGAACGAGTTCTGTTTGGCTGTGACCGGCACCGTCAAGGCGCGTCCGGACTCCATGCGTAACCCGAAGATGGCGACGGGAGACATCGAGGTCGTCGCCACCAAGTTCCAGGTGTTGTCGTCGTCTCCCGCCCTTCCTTTTCCTATTGAAGATGAAAACAAAGCCAACGAAAACATCCGGTTGCAGTATCGGTACCTTGACCTGCGCACCACCGCGATGAAAGACAGGATTCTGCTGCGCGACAAGGTGACCTGGGCGACGCGCCAGTACCTTCACGAACAAGGTTTTCCTGAAATTGAAACCCCGACCCTGATCAAAAGCACCCCTGAGGGGGCCCGCGACTTCCTGGTTCCCAGCCGCATCAACCAGGGGAAGTTCTACGCTTTGCCGCAGAGTCCCCAGCTGTACAAGCAGCTGCTCATGGTTGCCGGAATGGACAAATATTTTCAGATCGCGCGTTGCTACCGTGATGAAGACGCCCGTGGTGACCGTCAGCCCGAATTCACGCAGATCGACATTGAAATGAGTTTCGTGACTGCCGAAGACATCTATAAACTGATCGAAGGGATGATGAAGAGAATCTTCCACGACGCTCTGGGGAAGAATCTTCCGACGCCTTTTGTGCGGATCCCTTACGACCAGGCCATGGACCTTTATGGCTCGGACAAACCGGAGCTTCGCTTTGGGATGGCCATGCGCGACTTCTCGGTCTTCGTTCCGGGGAGCGGCTTTTCGGCGTTTGAGTCGGTTCTCGAGGCCGGGGGCATCGTCAAGGCCCTGGTGGTCAAAGGGGCCGCGGAGTATGCGAGCCGCAAGAAGATCGGAGAATGGGAGGAGGCCGCCAAGGTCTACGGCGCCAAGGGACTGGCCTTCATGAAAGTCATTGCAGGCCTCGAAGGCAAGCCCGCGCTCGACACCGGCGTCGCCAAATTCTTTGCACCTATGAGCGAGGGAATCTTGCGGGAGCTGGAGGCCGTTGTCGGTGACGTGATCCTTTTGGTGGCCGATCAGCCAAAGGTGGCCAACACAAGCCTGGGCGCTGTCCGGCTGAAGGCCGGCCGTGAACTCGGGTTGGCCACCGCTGGGGAGTTTGCGTTCGCCTGGATCGTCGACTTTCCCATGTTTGAATACAACGAGGAAGAAAAAAAGTGGGAGCCCGCCCACCACATGTTCACCATGCCCCAGGCGCGGTTCCTCGACACCTTTGACACCGACCCGGGACCGGTCAAAGGCGACCTGTACGATCTGGTTTGCAACGGCTTCGAGTTGGCCTCGGGATCGATTCGTATCCACGATCCAGCCATTCAGCAACGCGTTTTCACCACCGTTGGGTTTGACCCGGTCGAGGCGCAGAAGCGCTTTGGGTTCCTGCTCGACGCGTTCCAGTTCGGGCCGCCGCCCCATGGCGGTATCGCCCCCGGTCTCGACAGGTTGGTGATGATTCTGAGTCAGCAGGAGAGCATCCGCGAAGTGATCGCATTCCCAAAAAATACAGTGGGAGCGAGTCCCATGGACGAGAGTCCGACGACGGTCGACGCGGGTCAGCTTCGCGA
>CAYYUZ010000025.1:0-37527 GCA_964475005.1 uncultured Spirochaetales bacterium | reverse complement strand
TAGCGTAAGCCGCCGTCGGCGGCTGGAGCGAGGGGGGTCGCCCCCCCTTCAGGCTTTCTTGAAGAGTTTCTTGTTCCGTTCGATCAGATCGCGGTGGAATTTCACGTGATCGATGTAGTTTTGAAGCCACTCCTCTAAAGTAACTTTGCCGAAACTGCTGTGCGTGTAGCTGAGTTGCGACCAGTCTCGCGTCACGATGGAGCGCAGATAGTTGGCCGCAATCCGACGCAGCAGTTTGAGGACAGCGATGCAGTCAGCCATCGAAGTGGCATGGTAGTTGAGGGCCGGGGTCCAGACTTCCTCGTCGTAACCGACAACGGCGCCACCGGGTTCCGCGATAGCCTTGCGATGCCGATGAAAGCCAGCGATGTCGGATTCGACGAAATGAACGACGTGCTCGTGGATGGTCCAGGCGTCAACCGTCGGCCGGAAAGTCAACAGCGCCGGTTCTAGGGATAAGGTGTCGTCGAAGGCGTTGGCTCCGGCGAGAAACTGGTCGATCAGAGCGCTTTTTTCTGAAGGGGTCATGGAATCCTCCGGACTCAGCGAAGCCCGATCACCCGGCCCTGGTCAACCCCCCAAAACAAAACCGCCGCTGAAATTTCTTTGCAGCGGCGGTCATGCGGCGAGAGAGTCGGGACTACTGACTGCGCGTGGCCGAGGCCTTGGTGATGTAGCTTGCATCGAATTCCTTGACCGGCTTGAGCCAGGCCAGGAACTTGTTGGCCTCGGCCGGATTGGCGTAGGGGCCAACACGAACCCGCACCACGGCCTGGCCATTCACGGTGGCGGTGCTCAGCGTTCCTTTCAAACCCTGATTCTCAAGGGCCTTGGCGGTATTCTCGGCTTGATAGCGATCCTTGAACGAAGCAACCTGAATCCAGTATTCGGTCACCTTGACCGCCTTGACGGGCGCCGGAGCGGGGGCTTTGGTCACGGCCTTCGCTGAAGCGGGAGCCTTGCCAGTTGGGCTTGGCTTGGCTGGTGAAACCGGCGAAGACTGAACGCCCGGCTTGCTTCCGTCGCCCGGGAAGGTGACGGCCGGACCAACAGGCAACGTCTGTGCGGCTGGTCCCTTGGTTTCGGGGGGAAGAGTCACCGTGAAACCCTGGTCGGTACCGGCTGGAGTCGAACCCGGGGTTTGAGCGCCCGTAGCCTGGGGATTTCTTGTCCACTCAACCGGATCAAACTCATTGGGTAAGGGGGCGGCAGGACCCGAGGCGGGGGCACCCGCGGCCGGTGTGGTCGCTGCGGTCTTCGGGGCCTCCTTGGGGTAGAAGAAGAACAGGCCGACGACGACCACCAAGGTTAGGGCCGCCAGGGCCAGGAGAAGAATGATCATGCCTTTACTGTTTTTCATGCGTGTCCTCTTTCTTAGGAAAGGAAGGAAGCCGGCCGAACCAAGCTTCCAGAGTCCTTCGTGCTGCCAGGGGGGAGCCCCTGTTATCCACCTTCAAAATATCGACATCTGCTGGAAATACCTGAGTACCGAGTTTTCTCTGCGCCCAAATCCTCGAAAGAATGTCGCACCACGGCCGCCGGTCGCGGTGGCGGGCACGCAAGATTCGGGTCAGGAGAGGCGCCTGAACCCAGACCACGAGGTCGCAAAGCCTAAAGAGCTCATGCCGATGGAGCAAGGCGGCGTTGACAACGACATCACCCTTGGCCTGCGCCACCTGCCGTTGGATTTCCGAGGCGATCCAGGGGTGCGTGATGGCCTCCAGGTCGCCAAGCGCGCGGGTGTCGGCAAATACGAGGCGGCCCAGAACCGACCTCTCAACGGTCCCGAAACGCTCCAGGACGGCGGCGCGTTTGGCCTCCAAGGCCTGGTGTCCGATGCGGTCAGCGTCCACCAAAACGAACCCCCGTTCCGTGAAGAAGGCCGCAAGGGTGTCTTTGCCTGAGCACGACTTGCCCGCCAGGCCGACGATCAATGAAGAGCACCCCAGGTCGGGCCGGTTTCGATTCCCACCCGAAGGGGGACGGAAAGCGCGAAGGCCCCCTCCATTTCACGCCTCAGTAGCGCGGTGACAGCCTCGAGTTCACCGAAAGGGACTTCTAGCAGAAGTTCGTCGTGGACTTGCAACAGGAGTTTGGCCTTGAAGTTCCCCTCCCTGAGCGCCCTGTCGACGTGGAGCATGGCGGTCTTGACGATATCGGCCGCGCTTCCTTGGATGGGGGTGTTCATGGCGATTCGTTCGGCGGCTTGTTTTTCGACACGGTTGCGGCCTGAGATGTTGGGCAGGGCCCGACGGTGCCCAAGAATGGTGCGTACCACTCCCGTTTCTTCCGCGCCCGCGATTACGGTCTGAAAAAACGCGTCGACGCCTGAAAATTCCCGCTTGTAGGCGTCAAAGAACGACTGCGCTTCTTTGCGGGAGATTTTGAGTTCGTTGGCCAGGCGAAACGCGGACATGCCGTACATGAGCCCGAAGTTGATGGCTTTTGCAGCCCGCCGCATATCTGAAGTGACCATTTCGAGCGGCACGGAAAACATGAGGCTTGCGGTTTGGCGGTGGATATCTTTTCCTTCCCGAAAGGCGGCCACGAGGTTGGTGTCTTGACTCAGGTGCGCCAGAACCACGAGCTCGATTTGGCTGTAGTCGGCAGACACGAACGTGCACCCTGGTTTGGGAACAAACGCCTGACGAATCCTTCGGCCGTCGTCTTCGCGGATCGGAATATTTTGAAGGTTGGGGTCCTTGCTCGCGATACGGCCTGTGGCCGTGCCAGTTTGGATGTACTGGGTGTGCAGCCGGCCTGTGATCTTGTTCACCAACGCGGGTAAGGTGTCGACGTAGGTGCTCTTGAGCTTACTCAGAGTTCGCCACGCAAGAATCTTGGCGGGTACAGGGTCTTGTTCGGCCAGCTCCTCGAGAATATCCGAGTCGGTCGACCAGCCAGTCTTGATCTTGGCCCGAGGCGGCGGAGTGAGCTGGCGGTCGACGAAGAGCACCTCTTGAAGCTGTTTCGGCGAGCCCAGATTGAACACCTTTCCGCCGCAGAGGGCGAAAATCTCCTTTTCGAGATCGGCGATCCGAAGAACCAACTCCTGACCAAAACTCTCAAGGGCCTCGCTTTTGAGAAGGATGCCCTCGTCTTCCATGCGGGCCAGCAGGTGCGCCAGCGGGAGTTCAAGATCGTACAGGAGGGAAGAAAGTCCCTCGGCCTCGAGTCGAGGCCCGAGCTTTTCGTACAGCCGCCAAGTCAGGTCGGCGTCCTCGGCACCGTATTGCGACGCAAGCGCCAAGGGAACGTCGGCGAAGGTCTTTCCTTTGGGAACCAAGTCGCCGAACGAAACCCCGCGCAAACCGAGTTCGTTCACGCCAAGTGTCTCAAGACCATAGAGACCGGCACCGGCGTCAAGAAGCCAAGCCGCGAGCATGGTGTCAAAACCGAAACGAGGAATCACAAGGCCGTGGCGCCGAAAAACCTTCCAGTCAAACTTGAAGTTCTGACCGACGATTTTGAACTGGGGGTCTTCAAACAGGGGCTTCAACCTTGCCAGAACCTCCTTGGTGCCCAAAAGAGCCGGGGCCGACAGCGAACCCGATTCGGCGCAGATCAGGGGGATGTACGCGGCTTTGGCGGTTTCACAGGAAATCGACAGACCAACCAGTCTGGCGGCAAAGGTGTCGAGGCTGTCGGTTTCCACATCGACCGCCGCAGCCCCGGCCGCCCGCAACCGGAGAATCCAAGCATCCAGGGCCTCAAGAGTCGTGAGGGTTTCGTAGTCGCCCGTAAGAACGGCAGGGCCGGCAGAAGGCCGTTCCACCGCCTCGGGTCGCTCAGAATCAGGGTTACGCGTGGTTTCAGGAACGGATGGGACACGAAGTCCTGCAATCGTCGCGGCTTCGGCGGCCAGCGACTTGGCGTTCTGCTTCAAAAACAGGTCAGACGCCTCTCGGCCGCCTTTCCAGCGAAGGGCCGTTGTTGCCAGGCTGAAGTCCAGGTCCATTTCGTCGCGGAGAATTGTAAGACTCTTGCTCAGTCGCGCCGCATCCCGTCCTTCCTCGAGGTTCTTCTTGACGGCGACCTTCGTGATCTTTTCGAGATTTTCGTAGATACCGTCGAGGCTGCCGTAATCAGACAAGAGCTGGATCGCTGTCTTGTCGCCGATGCCCTTGACGCCAGGGATGTTGTCGGCGGTATCACCGACCAAGGCCAGCCAATCGGCGATCTGATGCGGATGGACGCCCCGGCTCTCGAAGACTTCTTGCGGTCCAACCACGGACCACCCACCCTTGAAACCGCTCCTCAGGGCTTTGACGGTCCCGCCGACCATTTGAAGCAAATCTTTGTCGTTGCTGACGATCAGACAATTGATCTCGTGCTCGCGGCACCAGCGGGCCCCGGTGGCGATGAGGTCGTCGGCTTCGAAACCGTCTCGCTGCATCACGGGAACGCCCAAGGCCGCAAGCATGGCCTCGATTTCAGGAAGGACAGCGATCAAATCGTCGGGGGCCGCGTCACGCTGAGCCTTGTATTGGCCGTAGAGCTCATCGCGAAAGGTCGGTGTCCTGGAGTCGTACATAACGACAAGGTGGGTCGGTTTCTGCTCGCGGACGAGCTGAAACAACGTTTTGAAGAACCCGAAGAAGGCGCTAATGTTCTTGCCTTCGGCGTTGAGGATGGGGCGGTCCACAAAGGCATGATAGGAACGGAAGATTAGTCCGAAGGCGTCCAGAAGGAGCACCTTGGCGGCAGAGACTGGGGGGGAAAGGTCGCTGGAATCGGGGTTGCTCATGCCCGCCAGTGTAAGGCGTTTACGTTGTGATGTCGACCATCGACGAGACAACCCTGTGCCCGGCGTAGGGGTTTCTTCCCCTAACCTGGGGCCTGAGCCGCACAACCTCGACGTCGAGAAGATCCATCGATCGCGAAAGCAGACCGCGATTTTCGCGGCTCTTTTCTTCGACTTGGCCCTTGAGCGTCTCGAGAGTGGAACGTAGGTCCACCACTTCGTCGTCGGCCTGCCCTTGGTAGGACTGCTGGAGGACGGCTTCCAACGGATCGATCACTTTCTGGATGGCGTGAATGTCAACGACGAGCTCTTCTTCCAGTTCGACCTGAACCTTAAGAACGTCGATGGATTGCTCTTCAATGCTGGCTTTCTCGGCATCAAGGACCTTCAAATACGACCGGAATTTCTCGCGCTGCTGGGCCAGCGTCGCCTTCAACCGCTTGATCAGCGCCACGCGCCGTTCGACTTCTTCCTTGCTCAGCGTCATTGTCATGGAAAACCGCCTTGTCGCCGGCTCAGCCGGCAATGTTGACGCCGGGGTGCGAGGCCGGCAACTCATCGACTTTCGAATGGACGATCTGGACCCATGCTGACCGCAGGTCGACCAAGAAGGCCTTGACCTGCACGAGGGGCTGAGGATCTTTCTTCAGGTTTCCTTCGCGAATCTTTTCGTTGAAGAAGACGTAGAGGCTCATCAGGTTGCGGGCAATCTCGCCTCCGCGGTCGAAGTCCAGCCCGGCCATCAGTTCGGTGACGATGTCCTGGGTCTTGATGAGGGAGTTATGAACCTTGTCCAACTGACGAGTCTTGGCGTTCAGCAAAGCGATGGCTTGGTCCAACTGCTTCACTGCCTCTTCGTAAAGCATGACGATGAGTTTTCCCTGGGTCGCTGTCCGGACAGAAACCTCCCGGTATGCGTTCGACGGGTTCTTCAGAACACTCATGCTTCCCCTCCTGTCTGATCTTCAATCTTCCCTTTTATCTCGGCGGAAAAGGGCCCGCCCTTGAGCCAGGATCATGGTCTGGAATGGTCTATCAGTTGCGAAAGCGTGACACCACGATAACCGGCTTCAACCAGGCCGTTCAGAAGAAGATCCCAGCGGTTGAAGAAACTTTCCCCGGTTGTACTACCTTTCATTCCCAGGGTCAAGGGGATGATGGAGCCCGGTCTCTTGGCCTTCAACAAGGCCTCGATCAACGCGGGACTGTCGACGCTCTTGCCCGGACCCAGGGTTACCGTCAAGTCGCTGCCGATGGTCTTGTAGTTGGCCGCGCGGGCTCCTTCGGCCAGGGCCGGACCCTCGACCCACCCCGGGGCATGCCAGAGCAATCCCAACTCATGACCTGTCGCTGTGAACCAGTCGTCTTCCTGTCTTGCCAGTCCGCGTCTGACGAAGGCGGCGTCGATGACAAAGCCCGGGTCGGTCAGGTCGAGCGGAATATGAAACATGTTTCCGGTGTCACAGCCGCTTTCGGCGATTTCTTTGGCGGCTTGGGGATTGCGCCTCAGGAACTCGCCGTTGACGAAGAAGGTGGCCTTGAATCCCCAGTCGCGCAACGACCGCAACACCTCGGGAAGCCCTTCGGACGAGTCGACGGCGTCAATGACCAGCGCCACCTCGCGGGCCCGAAGCCGGGAACCATGGCGGAACGGCGCATCCACGCCGTCGCCCGAAGGATCCTTGGCCTCTGGCGCGGCCACGGGGAAGGCTTCGTACAGCTTTTCCGGTGGAAGAATGAGCGGTTTTGTCGAGAGCGCCTTCAAATCGCGGACCATGACGGTGTTTCGATAGGGTCCCGACGGCAAGTCCGTGGTGAAGGCACGAAAGGAGGCATTCGAAGTTTGCGCGTCCTGAGGTTTGAACGCCGACGAGGTGGCTTTCCAGTAGCCGGGAATGGGTCCGTTGGCGGCCTGCCAGGCAAACCACGTCGCCCCCTGCCGGCCGACCAGCTGCCCGTTGTCCAGATTGCCCACCTGGTCCAGACCGCCCAGAAGCAGTGTTCTGACCGATCCGTCTCCCAGACCGATGGAGACTGTCGCACTTCGCCCCGTCGCAAGAACCGTCGCCGCGTCCTTCCAAAAGGCCGCCGTCAGACCGTCGAGGGAAAACGACTTGCGTTCGGCAAAAGAATCCTCATCGCGGATAGAAATCCCGTCCCGGCGGACGAGCAGCATCAGGCTCTCGTCGGGAGAGGGGGCAAGATCGAGCACGGTTCCCCGCCCGGTATCGACGGTTTGCACCGTGGTCGACGAAAGACGCAGGATCTGGGTCTCCTCTTTGCCGCTCTTGAGCGCCGTGGTCAGAATGGTGATCCTGTTGTCCTTGGTCCAAACGACCTTCTTCAAGGAGAGAGCCTGCGGTAACGGAAGATACGTCAGCGGGGTCAGTTTGGAGGTCTGGTAGAAATCCTGGTACTCAAGCGGATAAATGAAAAGAGTCCGGCCGCCGAGGTTGAACAAAACCGAACGTCCGTCGGGCGCCAGCCAGTAGCGGTCGCCAGCCGGACGGAAGGGAAACGGCAGCTTCCCCGTGATTCCCCAGGTTTGAAATTGCGCCCGATACAGACTTCGCGTGAAAAACTCCTCGGGGAGGATACGGTAGAGGATCTGGTCGACCACGTAGTAGAGCTCGCCGGTCGCGCCCCAAACCACGCTGCTGAGCAGCCCGGGGCCTATGCGGCGGAGATCCTCTTCGGGAACCCGCTTCTCCTTGGCCTGCCGCACCGAATAGTAGTAGAGGCTGGCTTTCTTCTCGTAGACAAAGAATTGGCCGTCGGGGGACCACAGGGCGGGAAAAGCCCGGTACGAGAGGTCGACTCCCTCTGTGACGAACGTCGAGCCAGGAACCGAGAGATCACGGTATTCGAGCGAACCCTGGACCGCCGAGGTGGCTTGGAACTCGAGAACCGAGCGTCCGTCGGGCGAATAGGCCTTGGGAAGCGGTTTCCCCTCCCCCGCACCGGGGTCCTGCCCAAACACCTTCGTGCTGACCGCGGTCGTCTTCGTCGTGGCCGGGTCGACCCGCCAGACGCCGAACCGATTGTGGATTTGAAGCAAACCCAGAGCGGGGAGATAGGTCGCCGATTCGGGGAAATAGGTCAAAGGCTCGGGCGGCGTGCCTGCGGCAAGGTCCGATCGGAACCAAACCTGATAGTCGGTGCCTGCTGCCGTGGCGTTCCTTGCAGAAAACAACAGGTGCGACTGCGGGTCGAGATCGAGACCGTCAAACGTTACTTCACCGGTCAGGGACGCGACCGTCAGCAACCCAAGAAGAAGGAAAGCCAGGGGCTTCATGGTACCCTTATCGGCACGACGCCCGGGGATCTTTGCTTCGTTCTTCGAGAAAAAGGCCTAACCCTTCCTCAAGAAGGTCCAGGCGGGAAAGCAGCAGCCCCAGCCGGTGCCGATTGTTCCTGCGCTCCATTTCTTCAAAAGGACGAAGACAGCGGTCAAGCAGGACTTCGAGATCTGGCGATTCCTTGAGCCCTGCACCGCATTGAGGACAGTACAAATAGTGGGGCGGTACGACGTGGGAGCAGTCGGGACAGAAGCGGACTTCCATGGTTTCAGTTTAGGACAACTGCACGGGGATTCCAACCCCCTTTTCTACATTCTTGTCGTCACAACCTTCCTCAAGGGAGGAAACCCCGTGCAGAGCTGTTTAGCAAACCGAGGCTATATGACTTCTTAGTTCAGGATTTACAACCAAGACCGATTGTTGGCATGGTTCTTGATTCGCCGGGACTATGAAACTCATGATCGTCGACGACTCCAGCATCATGAGGCGGGCCATAGGAAAGTATCTGGCTCCCCTCGGTCTTGACCTGGTGGCCACGGCTTCGAACGGGCAGGATGCCGTGGACTTGTTCAAGACCAACCTCCCCGACCTCGTCACCCTGGACATCACGATGCCGCAAATGGACGGCCTGACCTGCCTGTCTCAGCTCTTGGCGGTTAAACCAACGGCCAAGGTCATTGTGATTTCGGCGCTCTCGGACCCCGCGACGGGCCTCAAGGCCCTGAAGCTCGGGGCAAAGTCGTTCCTTCCCAAGCCCTTCACCGAGACCCAACTTGTCGAAGAGATCCGGCGGGTCGCAGGATTGCCGTCATGACCGAAAACGAACTCAAGTTCTTCATCGATGTCGTCACGACCTATTTCGGCCAGGTCACCGCCGAACCGGCTTCCATGGGAATCCCGTTCGTGAAAAAAGCCGAGCCCGTTGTTCTGGGCTACACCGGGCTCATTGGTATCTCGGGTCCCCGAAAGGGCGGCATCTACTTCACGGCCGGGTCCCGCCTGCTGGCCGAACTGACCAAGGTGATCCTCGGGGTCGAGGACGCCGACGAAGAAACCCTCCTCGACATGGTGGGAGAGCTGACCAACACGATTGCCGGAAACGTGCGCAAGAGCTTCGGGGGGGACTTTCTGATTTCGGTCCCCATGCTCATCAAGGGGAAGCCCGACGACATTCTGATGAGGCTCAAACCGCCGGTCTTCGTGATTCCCCTGAACTGGAGAAAGGAAAAGGCCTACCTCGTGGTGGGATTGGAGTAGTCTTTGAACAACCACTCGAATGTTGACATTCTGTGGATCGTTGTGGCCTCGGCGTTGGTCTTTGTCATGCGGGTCGGGTTCGCCATGCTCGAATCGGGAATGACGCGGTCGAAGAACTCCATCAACGTCTCGACCAAGGTTCTCACCGACCTCGGCGTTTCGCTTCTGATCTACTGGGTCGTGGGTTTCGGGCTGATGTTCGGCAAATCTCAACAAGGACTCGTCGGATCGTCGCTGTTCTTCATGAACTTCGACCAGACCTGGCCGGCGCTGTTCTTCTTGTTCCACGCCATGTTTACCTCGACCTCGGCCACCATTGTGTCGGGTGCCGTCGCTGAACGGCTCAAGTTCGGCTCCTACCTGATCATCACGCTTTTGTTTTCGGGTCTGGTTTATCCGGTCTTGGGCCACTGGGTGTGGGGCGGCGCCATGGAGGGAGCCAAAACCGGCTGGCTGGTCCAACTGGGTTTTCTAGATTTTGCGGGAGGCGCGGTTGTTCACGCCACTGGCGGCTGGATTTCGCTGGCCGCGCTCTTGGTCTTAGGTCCGCGTATTGGGCGATACAACGCCGACGGCTCGGTCAACCGGATCACCGGCGCCGGACTTCAGACCTCGATCTTCGGTACCTTGTTGCTCTGGTTCGGCTGGTTCGGGTTCAACGGTGGTTCTACCTTGGCCGTCAGCGCCGATGTGCCGGCCATTATCGTCAAGACCTCGCTGGCCGGGGCCGCGGGAATGATCGTGACCTTGCTGATCGGCTGGCGGCTGCGGGGCTTCCCCGACGTCTCGCTGGTCATCAACGGGGCCTTGGCCGGTTTGGTGGGGGTCACGGCAGGAGCGCCCTACCTCAACGAAACCAGCGCTGTCCTGGTTGGCGCCTTGGCGGGACCCATCATGCTGACCATTGAGGCCCTGCTCGATAAACTGCGGATCGACGACGCGGTCGGGGCCATTCCCGTTCACCTGGGGTGCGGAATTTGGGGCATTGTCGCGCTGGCGCTTTTCGGTGACCCGGCCCTTTGGCAGACAGGGCTGAGCCGCATGCATCAAGTCGGCGTTCAGCTTCTGGGGGCCCTTGTGTGCGGCGCCTGGGCCTTTGGCGTCTCGTTTGTGTTCGTGTGGATACTGAACCGAATCTGGCCGATCCGCGTCACGGCGTTGGAGGAGGCCCAAGGGCTCAACGTCATCGAACACAAGGCCTCGACGGAAATCTACGACCTCTACCGAACCCTTGAGGAACAGGCAAGATCGGGAGACCTCTCGCTTCGCGCCCCCGTCGAGCCGTTTACCGAAGTCGGCCAGATCGCAACCCAGTACAACCGGGTCATGGACAACCTTCAAGCGAACCTTGTGGCCAAGTCCGAGTACGTGAACATTCTCGACAACGTGAACGAGGGACTGTTCTTGCTCGATGGCCACGGGAGGATTGGCCCCTTCTACTCGGTGGCTCTCGAACGAATTCTCGAACGGTCGAGTCTCGCCGGTCTATCATTCACCGAGGTTCTCGAACCCCTGGCCAGTCCCGCAGTTTTAGGTCCTTGGAACGATTTCTTCGAAGTCTTGTTCAATCCAGGCATCGACGAGCAGGCCCTGGCCAGGTTGAACCCCCTCCGGCAAGTCGAGCTGTGGACGGGCGGCCAGAAGGGACTGCCTTCGACCCGCCACGCCCAGTTTCATTTCCGCCGCATCGTGGAAGACGGCCGGGTGGTGCGCGTCATGGTGATCTTGCGCGACACAACGCAAGAGGTTCGGCTTCAGCGGGAAGTCGACACCCATGGCCGCGACCGCGAGCACGAAATGCAGCTCTTTTACCGCTTGCTCCATCTGGATCCCGCCTCGCTCAAGGAATTCCTTGAAGGATTCCGCAGCAAGGTAGGACAGATCAACAAGATGATGGAGACCGGGCAAAACACCCCCCTCGAAGTGCTCAAACACTCTTTCCGCCTGCTGCACTCCATCAAAGGCGAGGCGGCGCTGCTGGAACTCGACTTCTTGTCGGAGTCGGCGCACGAGCTCGAAGACCGTATTCGCGAACTGCAGCGCAAACCCAACCTTGAGAACGCCGACTTCCTCGGGTTCGCCCTCAAATTCGGAGAATTTCAAGAGCTGGGCCACCGCATGGAATCGCTTGTCGAACGGCTGGCGTCCTTTCAGACCGACTTTCTTGTCGACAACCGCAAGGCGACCCTTGACCCCAGCCAAGGGGCGCTTGGTGTCCGTCTTGAGGGCTTGGTGGCCAGAACGGCGGCCGAAGTGGGCAATCGGGTGACCCTCGACCTCTCCAAGTTCGACGCCACGGAGTTGGAAACCCACGCGGGTCGCTGGCGGGACATCTTGGTTCAGCTGGTCAGGAATGCCGTGGTCCACGGAATCGAAAAACCGGAAGCCCGAAAGGCTTCGGGCAAGAACGAAGCGGGCACAATTGCCCTCGAAGTGATCCGGAAGGGAAACCAAACCACGGTCACGGTTCGTGATGACGGCCGGGGAATTGACTTGGCCGATCTTGCTCGGCGCGCCATTGCCGCCGGCATTCCTGAAAACAAGGTCAGGAGCTGGTCAAAAGCCGAGTCGATCCGCTACTTGTTCACCGACGGGATCACCACGGCCCCGACCACGACGCAGGCCGCGGGCCGCGGCGTGGGCCTGGGGTTGGTCAGCAGCCTGCTCAAGGAGGCCGGGGGGAAGATGGGCGTGCGTTTTGAAAAGGGGCGATACATGGAGTTCCAGGCCACTTTGCCCGATCCTCGGACCGGGGAATAACCGCCGATGCTCCTTCAGCGCGACCACTACAAGGTCTTCTTCGATTCCTCCCGCGAAGGAATGTACATCACCACGCGCGAAGGGGAGTTCCTCGACGCCAACCTGGCGTTTTGCCAGCTTCTGGGTTACTCCAGGCCCGAGGTTCTCAAGCGCAGGGTCGAAGACACCTTGGCCCTGCCCATGGAGAGGCGGCGGTTCCGTCACGAGATCGAGGCCAACGGTGCGGTGAACGGCTTTCGGATCAAGCTTCTGACCAAGGCGGGTGAGGAGCTCCCCTGCCAAATCACCGCCGTGGTACTCACCGACTTTCAAGGGGCAATCGACGGCTACATTGGCCTTGTCCGTCCGCTGAAGGCTGTTTCCGAGCCGACCCAATTCTCGCTGGCTCTCCGGGGAAGCCAGGACGGCCTTTGGGAGTGGGACCTTCGTAAGAACGACGTCGAGTATTCGACCCGGTGGAAGGCTCTGCTGGGGTACGCGGGCTTTGAGCTTGGCCGCAACGTGGCGGAATGGTTTGACAGAATTCACCCGGAGGACGTGACCTCCGTCAAGCAGGCCATTCAGACCTACAGCCGTGGCGACGGAGCGGCGCTTTCGGCCTACTTCCGCATGAAGAATAAGGCGGGTGAGTACCTTTGGATGCTTGTGCGCGGCATCGGGGAATTTGACGGAAACGGCAAATTGTACCGGCTGGCCGGATCGCTTTCCAACATCACAGCGCACATCAAAATGGTCGAAAACCTCAAGAACCAAGAGGAGGCTCTCGAACACATCAACGAGACCCTCGTCCACGACAAGGCGTTGCTCGCCCGCTTCTTCTCCGGAGATGTGCTTTCACGCATTCTCCAGAAAGAAGGCAGTCCAACCCGTGAATCGGCAGGCAAAGCCGCCATCGTTCAAATCAAAGTCAACAGGATTCTAGGCCTCTGGGAGAAGGTGGGCCTTTCCGCCTACTCCGCCTTCCTCAACGAGCTTCTGACCGACCTGATGGACTTAACCTACGGCCGCGGAGGAAGCGTCAACAAGATTCTTGGCGATACGCTGCTGATCAGCTTCGGGGCGCCGCTGGCCCAGGAAGACGATCTGGAGAAAGCCATCGGCTTGGCGCGCGAGTTTCTTGAGTATCGGCGCACCTACAACGATGTTCGTCCCGACTGGCTAGAAGAAGAACTTGCCTTTTCCATCGGACTCGGTTGGGGAGAGGTCTTTTCAGGAACCATGGGAAGCGTTCACCGCCTCGAATACACCCTGATGGGGATTCCGGTTACCCGGGCAGGGCTTCTTCAGCAAACGGCGGCCAGGCTGGGGTTGCCGCTGCTCATCGATGACCCCGCCAAGAACGCCTGCGAGCAGAAGTTCCCGTTTGTTCCGGCCAAGGCGCGGACGCGGGACGGGAATCCTCCGCCCTCGCTGAACGGCGTTTGGACCCTGGAAGCGGGTTAGGAACCTGCCTGGGGAAACGAGCCCTCGGGAAACAACTGGGGCAAGGCGTCGGCAACGGTCGAGGCGAACAGGAAGCTTGAACGCTCCACTGCCTCTTCGGGAACTTCTTCGAGGTCGCGGCGGTTGTCCTCGGGCAAGAAGACACGGTGCAAGCCCCTCCGATGGGCGGCCAAGACTTTCTCCTTGACGCCGCCAATGGGAAGCACCCGGCCGGTTAGGGTCACTTCGCCGGTCATCGCTGTGCCGACCACTAGAGGAAGCCCCCGGAAAGCGCTCAGCAGCGAGGCAATCACTGTGATGCCCGCCGATGGCCCGTCTTTAGGGATGGCACCTTCGGGAAAATGGATGTGGATGTCTTGGTCCTTGGAAAATTCAGGGACTAGACCCCACTGGCTACCATGGGCCTTGAGGTAGCTGAGAGCAATGCGCGCCGATTCTTTCATCACGTCGCCAAGACTTCCGGTCAAAATGAGTTCGCCCTTCCCCGGAAAGAGACTCACTTCGACCGAGAGGACCTTGCCGCCGACTTCGGTCCACGCCAAACCGTTGGCAACCCCGGCACGCGCCTCGGTCAAGGCTTTGTCGTCCCTCCACAGCGGAAGGCCCAGGTCGGCCTTCACCCGCTCTTCGTCGATGGTCAGCTCCAGGGGCTCTAGGGGTTGGCCCTCTGATGCGACAGGCAGTTTCCCGTCCTCAAGAAGCCGGCGGACGGTCTTGCGCAAGACCGTGGCAATCTGCCGCTCAAGGCCGCGCACGCCAGATTCGGAAGTGTAGCGGTGAATGATGGCCTGCAAGGCGTCAGGCGTGAAGGCGACCCGATGGTCCCCCAGGCCGTTCTCCTTGGCTTGTTTGCGGACAATGAAGCCTTCGGCGATCTTCTGCTTTTCAAAGTCGGTGTAGCCCGGGACCTCAATAACCTCCATGCGGTCTTGAAGAGGCCTCGGGATGGTGTGCAGGCTGTTGGCCGTAGTGATGAACAGCACGTCCGACAAATCGTAGGGCACTTCAAGGTAGTGATCCGTGAAGCTCGTATTCTGTTCAGGGTCAAGGACTTCCAGCAACGCGGCAGCAGGGTCGCCGCGAAAGTCGGAAGTCATCTTGTCGATCTCATCAAGGAGAAACACGGGGTTCGAGGTGGCTGCCTTTTTCATGCTCTGGATAATCTTGCCGGGAAGGGCTCCCACATAGGTCTTGCGGTGACCGCGGATTTCGGCTTCATCGCGGACTCCGCCCAGGCTGATACGGACGAACTTGCGGCCAAGGGCTCGGGCAACCGAGCGCCCCAGACTCGTTTTACCCGTACCAGGCGGTCCCACCAGACACAAGATTGGTCCTTTAAGGCGGTCGGCCACCTGTCGCACTGCCAGGAAGTCCAGAATTCTCTGCTTCACCTTCTTCATGTCGAAGTGATCTTCATCGAGGATGGCTTCGGCCGCGGTAATCGAGGCCTGGTCTTCGGTCTTGGTTCCCCAAGGAAGGTCGGTGAACCACTCAAGGTAGGTTCTCAGAATACCGGCCTCCGGCGTGGTTGCCTGAAGTCTCGCCAGACGGTTGCATTCCTTGAACGCCTTTTCCTTCACGTCTTCCGGAGCGTCGAGGGCCTCGACCCGGCGCTTGAGGTCGAGGGAGCCCGTAGGGTCGCCGTCGTCGTGACCGAGTTCTTTATGGATTTCCTTGAGCTGCTCGTTGAGGTAGTACTCGCGCTGATTCTGTTCGAGCCGGCCCTTAACCTTCTTGTGAATTTCTTGGGAAAGTCCGGCCAACTCGAATTCGACCTGCAGGGTCACCGCCAAGTTTTCGAGCCGGATAAGGGACTTGGTCTCAAGAAAAAAATCCAGACGCTTCTCGTCGGACAAGTTGAGGTGGGGAACCAGTAGATCGACAAGAGTGTCGGGTTTGTCGGTCTCCCACAGCAAGGTCAATTTCTCTTTGGAAAGTTTGGCCTGAAGGTCCTTGTACGCCTTGAGCGTGGTGAGCACCACTTGCGTCAGGCTCAGAACTTCGTTTCGAATTTCGACAGGCTGGTCCAGAGGTTGCACCTCGGCCCTCACGTAGTCTTGGCGGGCCTGATACTTGAGCATTTTCGCCCGTTCCCTGCCCTCGACCAGAACGCGAACCGTTCCGTCTGGCAACTTCAGGGTCTGAAGGATAACGGCGATCACACCCAGGGAATGAAGGTCACTCTCCGGAGGCGGGTCTTCCTTGCTCCGGGAAGGAACGAGGAAGATTTCCTGGCCTTCGGCGAGGGCCACCTCAAGGGCTTTCACGCCCTGACCCTTGCCTGCAAAGAAGGGCGCCACCATTTGAGGAAAGATCAGAATGTCTTTGACGACAAGTAGGGGAAGATCTTTCTTCAGGGCCTTGGACCGGGGCATTCCCAGCATCGGAGAACTACCCGGCCGCCTTCCCGGTAAACTCGAAGATCTCTCGAACCCAGGGTTTGTTCATTTCCAAGGGATCGGTGATGATGGTTGGCATCACTCCCTGGGAGAAGACTTCCTTGGTGATCACGATCTTTTTCTTTCCGGGGAGCGAGGGGATTTCGTACATCAGATTGAGCATGGCTCCTTCGACAATGGCCCGCAGTCCTCGGGCGCCCGTCTTGCGGACGATGGCCTGGTCGGCGATGGCCTCGATGGCCTCGCGCTCGAAGTGCAGGTCCGCGTCGTCGAGTTTCAGGGCAACCTGATACTGCCGGATGATGGAATTCTTGGGCTCGGTGGTGATTCTGAGCAGATCCTCACGGCTGAGTTCTTCCAGGCTGACCATGATGGGCAGACGGCCGATGAATTCAGGAATCAAACCGAACTTGATGAGGTCCTCAGGCTGGATGTTCAAGAACAGCTGGTGGTGGCTTTCTTCCTTTTTGGTCTGAACCGTGGAACCAAAGCCAAGAGCGGTTTTGGCGGTGCGCCTTTGAATGATCTTGTCGAGTCCCACAAAGGCCCCGCCGCAGATGAAGAGAATCTTCGTGGTGTCAATTTTGAGATAGTCTTGGTTGGGATGCTTTCGGCCGCCTTGGGGAGGAACGTTGGCCTGGGTCCCTTCGATGATCTTGAGGAGGGCCTGTTGAACGCCTTCTCCGCTGACATCGCGCGTGATCGAAACGTTCTCGCCTTTCTTGCCGATCTTGTCGATTTCGTCGATAAACACAATGCCGCGCTCGGCCGCGGCAATGTTGCCGCCGGCACTTTGAATGAGCTTGAGAAGAATGTTTTCGACGTCTTCTCCGACGTACCCGGCTTCGGTCAGAGTCGTCGCGTCGGCGATGGCGAACGGGACCTTCAGTTTTTTGGCTAGGGTTCGCGCCAGCAGGGTCTTTCCGGTACCCGACGGGCCCATCATCAAAATGTTCGACTTTTCCATCTCCACTTCATCGCTGGTCACCTCGGCAGAGGTTCCTATTCGCTTGTAGTGGTTGTAGACGGCCACCGAGAGCACCTTTTTGGCTTCGTCTTGGCCGACAACGTACTGGTCAAGAAATTCCTTGAGTTCCTTAGGAGTCGGCAGGTCGCCGCCCAGGGTAAATTCCACGCCCTCGGTTTGTTCCTGCTCGATGATCCGGGTGCAGGCACTGATGCAGTCGCTGCAGATCGCCACGCCCTCGCCTGTGATCAGGCGGGTGACTTGGTTGGCTGGCCGCTTGCAGAAGGAGCAGTGGTCGAGGACGTCATTTTTTCTGGCCATGTTTCTCCCGGACCAGGACTTTGTCAATCAGGCCGTAGTCCACGGCCTCCTGGGCGGACATGAAAAAGTCGCGCTCAAGGTCCTGGGCAATCGCCTCGACGGTCTTGCCCGTGTGGTGGGCGAAAATGCTAATGGTGAGGTTCTTCAGCCGGATGATCTCTTTGGCCTGAATCTTGATGTCGCGGGCTTGCCCCTGAGCACCGCCCCAGGGCTGGTGGATGAGAATTCTCGACGAGGGAAGCGAAAACCGCTTGCCAGGCGAGCCGCCCGCCAGCAGAAGAGCCCCCATCGACGCAGCCTGACCGACACAGGTAGTCTGAATATCGCAGTTGAGAAACTGCATGGTGTCGTAAATGGCCAGACCGGCCGTGACGCTGCCGCCCGGAGAATTGATGTAGACGGCAATGTCCTTTTCTGGGTCTTGGGCGTCAAGATGCAGGAGTTGGGCCACAACCAAGTCGGCCATCACATCGTGAATCTCACCGTCTATGAAAACGATGCGGTCCTTGAGGAGGCGCGAGAAGATATCGTACGCCCGTTCTCCGACGCCGGTCTGCTCGACCACCATCGGGACTAAGTTGCTCATTTGCGAGTTCATGGGGGCGAATTTACTCTTTTTGTTCCATCAAGTCCAGGTAACTCAGCTTCTTTCCCTTTTTGATCTTACTCTGTCCCAGAAGGAAATCCACAAGCTTACGGTCGCGGACATCGTGCTCAAGGTAGTGGAGGAAACCGTTCTTCTCGAAGTAGTCCTTGGCCTCTTCCAGGCTGATCTTGCTGGCCTCAGCCTGCTTGACCACCTCAGCGTCGAGCTCTTCGGGGGTGCATTCAATCTTCTCAATCTCGAGGATCTTTTCCATGACCAGGCGCTTGCGCAACCCGTCCTGAGCCTGGGGACGCCACTGGTCCTGCATCTTGTGCTTGCCCTCGTGGCCGAGCATTTGTTCGAGCTGCTCGGGCCGGATGCGGCTTTGGCTGGCAAAGGACCGCCAGGTTTGTTCCAACTCGGCCAGAATCATCGATTCTGGGAGGTCGATCTTGGCCTCGGAAGCCACCTTGGCCAAAACGGCGTCGAGGTTCTTCTGACGGATTTGGTTTTGAGCCGTGGTGTTCAGCCGCTCTGAAATGGATTTTCGAAGGTCGTCGAGGGTCTTGAATGCCTCGTTGACGTCCTGGGCCAGGTCGTCGTCCAAGTCGGGAAGCTTCTTCTCTTTTACGGCGGTGACTTTGACCTTCAGCGACTTTTTGGTTCCCGCCAGTTCGGAAGTTTCAAAATCCGCAGGGTAGTCCTTGTTCAGAACCTTTTCCTGGTCCTTCTTCCAACCCAGGATTTCGTCGTCGATCTTGTAGTAGTTGTAACCGCTGCCGACGGCAAAGACGAAATCTTGCCGGCGGGTGCTTTCGATCTCCGCACCGTCGGTGCCGACCTCGACGTAGTTCACTGTGACAGTGTCGTCTTTGGCCACGACACCCGAAGCCTTGTCGATCACAAGGGCGTTCTGTTCGCGAATCTTTTCGAGTTCGGTGTCTTCATCTTTCTTGGTGACGGTCACCTGGGGTTCTTCGACCTCGATCCCCTTGTAGTTGGGCAAGGAAAAGGCAGGGAAAGTGTCGTATTGGAGGGTGAACGTAAAGTCCTTGGTCAGATCGAGGGTGATGTTCCTGTCGATGATTTCGGGCTGGCTGTAGCTTAGCGGCTTTTCTTCGATGGTCTCAAAGACCTCGTGCAAGGCCTTGTCGACAAGGGTTTGCAGGGCTTCAGCCTTGAGCCCTTCGCCAAACTTCTTTTCCAGCACGGGAACAGGAACTTTTCCGCGGCGGAAACCGGGCATGACCGCGTCCTTCACATATTTGTTCAGGAGACCTGAATACTCCTGCTGGGCGGCGTCCCTGGCGATGGTCAAGGTCAGCTGAATGGCGGATTTTTCCAGCTTCTTGATTTTTTGGTCAATGATCATAGATTCCCCTACTGCAAAAAAATCGGTGGAAAGAGAAAAAAAAACGGTCCGGTGGGTACCGGACCGCCTTTTGCGAGAGCGAAAGACGGGATTCGAACCCGCGACATCCACCTTGGCAAGGTGGAGCTCTACCACTGAGCTACTTTCGCATATTCAAACACAGGCGTCATCGGCGGTCGGTCGGTTCAGGTTCCACCGAACTGCGCCCGTTCGGCTTCGCCGAATTCGTGCGAGAGAAGGGACTCGAACCCTTACACCTTTCGGCACTGGAACCTAAATCCAGCGTGTCTACCAATTTCACCACTCTCGCTTAGGGGATCGCGCCGTGAAGCGTTTTCCCCGCGAATTGAGCCGGCAAGGATTCGAACCTTGGACCCGCAGATTAAGAGTCTGCTGCTCTACCAGCTGAGCTACCGGCCCCTCAATTCCTACACAAAAGTCAAAACAAAAGTTGCGCTCGACACGATTCGAACGTGCGACCTACGGATTCGAAGTCCGGCGCTCTATCCAACTGAGCTACGAACGCAGCTTTAGGGTGGATGACGGGGCTCGAACCCGCGACAGCCAGAACCACAATCTGGAGCTCTACCAACTGAGCTACAACCACCATGTCGTGTCCCCAGTAGACGTTGGTTAATAAACACCACCTCGTTCAAAAGATCAAGAGGTTTGCCGAACTTTTTTTGTCTTTTCAATTTCCTTGACAACCCCTGCCGGGGCCCTTTAAATGGGTCGAGGGGTATACCTATGTCGTTTGATAAGCATTTGTACATGATTCTTTTTCCGAATACGGCGTTGGTAGGGTCTCAGTTGGCGCCCATGGAGTTTGGGAAGCATTTCATCAGCGGTTCGAGCAAGTACTATTCGGGCAAGCTGATCTTCGCCGAGGTCGACATCGCGTTCCGGAATCCCTACTTCAAGATCGACGACATGCTGGCTAACCTGACCCCTCACAGCGACGGACGGCCCAAGAGCACCAAGTACGTCTCGACCTACCGCGTCTTGGAAAACGTCGACTTTGACGCCATCAAGCACCTCTATATCACGACCCCCGAAGGCTACACCCTCGACCTGGCCTCTGGACCCTACGAAGCCCGCCATCAGCCGGGACTGATCCGGGTTTTTGGTGAGATCTCGCCGGTTTCGATGATGGTTCTGTCCGACTACAACTTCATGGAGTTCAGCAAGTTCATCACCAACCCAGCCAGCTTCGTTGGGGCTCCGAAGATGTTCTACACACAGATCGACCTCGATATCGAGGAGTTCTTGAAGGAGATCGAGGCCAATCCCCTCATGCAGCGGCCCATTCCCGAAATTCACCCGGCCGTGCTGAGAAAGTCCATCTTGGAACTCCGTCAGTACAAGGACAAGCACACCAAGGGTCTCTCGTTGACCAACCCCCTGGGCAGTGTGAGTTTTCGCAACCTAAGGCATGGGTTCATGTTCGCCAGCCAAAACCAGAACAAGTTCTTTCCCCTTCCCTCGCGAGAAGAGATCGAAAGAACGAATCTTAAGTTTTGGAAGTACATGTAATTACCAAGAATTCAGCCTAGGCTTTCACCGGTGAGGCAAGCGGTTTGCGGCGTCGAGAATTCAGTTCAGCGGCCTCGGTGAGTCGGGGCAGTGCCGCCCCGCCGGCGCCGACCTTGACCCTGAGGGACTTGAGCCCGTGAATTCCTTGAAGATCCTCCAATTCCAACTCCTCGACACCGGGTTCGAGCCATTTCTTGGCTGTCAAGAACGAAATGAACCTTCTGTAGTCCCTGGCCTCTTCTTCCTGGCTGTAGACGATGGCGATTTGCCCCGGCTGGGTCAGTCTCTGCCCCGAGCCTTTGACGACAGCCTTGTCGATGCGCTTCTTCATGATTTCGTACCGGATGTTGTAGGCTCCGTCGACCACAAACCGTTTCTCATCGTTGTTGAACCGGATGGTGATAGGAAGATCTTGGACCATGATCAAGTGGGTCATCTCTAGCGGAACTGGTAGTTGAGGCCCCAGATCCGCGGTCAACCGAGCCACCCCGCAAAGTGTGATGAACTGCCACAGCTTCAGGTTCTGAAGGTAGAGGGAGTCGAACTGCCCGTTGGGGACAAGGCTGGCCCCGACATAGATGGTGTGGTCGACTCCGTCGGTCGTCGTCTTGTCAAAGTAATGGGGAAAAACTGCCTGGGCCTCGACTTGCGCCTGATCGAGAAAATCTCCAATCGTTCGATTGAGCTTCTGAACGCTTTCATCGAAGTCCTTCCTCCGTTCGTAAAGCGAGTGGGCTTCGAAATGGAGTGTCTTCCGATAGGCGTCGACCTGACGTCGAGTCTGGGCGCCGCCCTTGGCCAGGTCGTCAAAGAGCGGCTCCAGCTCCCTGCGCAAAAAGTTCATCACGGAGATTTCGTCGCCTGTGTTCATCCCGTCGGACAGGAGGTCTCTTTGAAGTTCCATGCGGTATTCGAGTTCCTCCAGCAAGGGGAGCGGCCTATCCTTTCTGGCCGCTTGGATCACTTGAAGTCCCAGCTCCAACTGCCGGTTCAGGTCGGCCAGGATGGCCTGGCTCCGGTGGACCGAGGAGTTGCGGATATCGCTGACGGCGTAGAGCGGCGAGACATTCTCGAAGACGATGGGTTTCATGGAATCGGTGCCGCCGATCAGAGACTGCGCCGCCTCCTTTTCAAACTTCCAGGCGACGGCGGGATGAATCGAGGTCCAGTTTCTCTGAATGATCTGTTGCACTTGGCGGTCGAGGTTCTCGACCGAGCGCCGGACACCAAGAGCCAGAAGCGGCAGAATTTCAGACAGCACATCGAGATCGCCGGCGCTGACTCCTGTGGGATCAGGACTGCACAGGACGGCGATACCCACCTGGGAGGCTCCACTGGACAGTGGAACCGTCAAAACGCTACGAATGCCGTCCTGGTAAAGCATCTTCAGCTTGGGGTCGTCTTGGGCTTCCTTCAGATCCAACACGGCAAACGGACGGTTTTCCTCATGCGTCCTGCCGTACAAGGTTCCTTCGAAACTCATCTTGGGTCCGAAACCCTGCGAGGTGAGGATGCAGTCGCTCATTTCGGTCACCGCCTGCTGGAGCATGATCACCTGGTCTCCCCGATAGGCCACCAGGGCGAGTTCCACGGTCGGCTTCCGAAGGGCAGCCCTGACCAGATTCAAAATAGCCTGGTAGTTGACCGGATCGGTCAGCGCCCGGTCTCCGATCAGGAAATACTTGAGCCGCGAAACGATCTCGATACCTGTGATGTCGACGGCCCTGAGCACCACAAAGCCGCGAAACTCAAACAGGTCGGTGGGGACTAGAGCCGCAAGCCGCCCTGGATCGTTAGCCGAGTCGAGAAGCTCCTTGCGGAATTCGGGCGTCATTTCGGGCAGCGCTCCCGTCGCGACCACCCTGCAAAACGCATGGTTGATGTCGACCCGGCTGAAGCGCTGAAGTCCTTCGGAGTCTTCCCAATCGATGACCGCAGCTGGCGGCATGCCTTCATTCAATCCGTACAACTGTGAAAGGACAAAGCGCCAACTCGACAGCAGGATCTGATGGCTGGTTTTCACGTCGTGCTGAGAGTGGTTCTTCTTGACCTCCATCATGGCTAAGAACGGCACGGTCGCGTAGACGGGAGTCATCTCGAACGGCAGAGTGACCGCCATCATCTCCGTTTCGACAGACGTCGCGGGAATGATGGTCGACCACAAGGGGGCCAAGATGGCCTGGCTCTTTGACATCAGGGACATATCCGAGATTCTTCCTGTAAGTTCCGGGTGCTCCGCGGCAATTTGGGCAATCGTTTCGGAAAGACCCGCCATCACTGGATTCGAATCGCTTCTTTTAGAACTCCAATACTCAAAGAGGTACTCTAGCGACAAGACGTTGCGGAATCCAACAACCGGCGACAAAGCTCTCATAGTCCCCCCGATGCGGGGAATATACTGCCGCTTCAGGACAATCCAAAACTCAACTTACCGTTCGCGTCAGTTTGGCCGCGGCTTTCTTGGGCACAAGAACGACAACCTTTCGGGATTCGACGGCGATTTCTGACTCTCCGCCAGAAAGGTATCCTCCTTCCACCTGGGCCGCAAGGATCGGCCCTGGGATGGATGACAAACCATGCTCCGTGAAGTTTGGTGTTCGAGATCAGAATGAAGCTCCCGCGATCCTTGATTGTGTCGGCCAAGCCCACGTCGAGGGACACAGTGACGCCCCGGCAGATCACGTTGCAGTTGGCTTTGATCTTGCGGGGAAGGCCCATCTCTTTGGCAAAAACGTTTCAGGTTCCCATGAGTCGACCAGGCACCTCGAGCAGAGTGCGGTCACCACCAGCGGCAATCACGGCGTCGAAGCCCTCCGCACACCGGTTCCGGGCCACAGCCGAAGCCTCTCCGATGGCGCGGGCTCTATGAACCTCAACGAGGTCGTGTTTCCTGCGAGAGTACTTCAAGGCTTTTGGGAGACGAGCTTCGTGGTTTCCTCCGCCCGAGACCGGATTGAGCATGAGAAGATACTTCACGATCGAGGTACCACTGGTCTTCGGCGGGACAACAGCTAGAACTCGGGAAGCGAAACGGACTTTTTCTGTCGCGGCGGATCGGCTCGGCTTTGCAGTACGGCGCGGGCGATCGCTTCGTAGGAAGTCCGCAGTTCCGAAAGGAAGGATTCACCGCTGCGCCTCTGGGCAAACTCCCGCCATTCCGTCGGCGATCCACAGGCATGGAAGGCCTCCGACCAGTTTTGTTCGCCCCAGCGGTCCCTGAGCGACCCCTCGTTGAGGAGTTTCCGGCTGAGTTCGCAGAGTATTCGCATTTCCATGGTTTGGACCGCCTTCACCCGTTTGTGCTGGTCAGGCGACCAGAATCAAGGGGTTCATAAGAATTGCTCTTTGAGCTGGTAATCGATCTGGGCCCCCCTGCGGCCAGACTACCTCCTGGCCGTTCCAAATCGAAGCACCGAATCGATTTCTCATCGATTTCTGACAGATGTTTTCATGCGGGCGATTTCGTTCTTGCGGTTGTGGTGTTATTGTGACAGCAAAGATATAATGACGTCATGAAATCAAGAGATGAAAAATCCGCCAAAGATGACAGAAAGAGCTACCCGCTGAGGCTCTCTAAAACCACTCTGAAGGCCCTCAAACATCGGGCTCTGGAAGAAGACACAAGCGTCCAGAAACTGTTGGAGGGGCTGGTGGAGGCCTTTCTCAACGAAGGACCGCCCGCTTGAAGACCGTCCTCTTTGGCCCCGGCAAGGTCCGCTCCCTTTCGGTTTATCTCGAGTACTTCTTCCTCCGTTTCCCCGGAACCCTGGACCCAGAAGAGTCGTGGGAGCTTGAATGCTTGGACACTTACGACCGCTTGTGGACTCGGCGGAACCAGCTGTGGGTTCGGCGTTCCGGGCGCACCTGTCTTGTCTCGCCTCCTTCGCTGTTTTCGGAAAATGACGACCTCAAGGCGAGTTTCGGTTTTCAGGCACCGCTGACGCTGGGCAAGGTCACGGCAAAGGTGAGGTCATTGGCGTTTGCCACAGACCGGTCGGTTTTGCAAGGCCAGCTTGTGAAAGTCCGGGGGCGTTCGTACCTGGTGCTCAGAGGAAAGGACGATGCCCTCCTCAAGGCGGTCGAGAACGCGCTTTTGGCCGACGGTCTGGAACCTGTGGTTCCCGGTTCCCTTCGCATGGTGGCCGACCGCGCCCCGGCTTTCGAGGGTCCGAAGGCGTTTTCCACACCTTTGGGATCGGATTCTGCGGCGAGTTTTCTTATCGAGCGCGTTGCCGACGAGTTGCGTGTGGGTCGGCAGTACGAGCGAGGCATCGCAGAGGACATCGACACCGAGTGCCTTCACCAGTACCGGGTCCATGTGCGCCGGGCAAGGTCGTTGGTTTCGCTGGGGCTCCAGTGGCAAACGCTCCCCGAATGGGCACGGCTGAAAACGGTTCTGAAGGCCCTGCAGCAGACGACCAACGAATTGCGCGATCTCGACGTCCTTCTGCTGGATTTTCCTGAATTGGCAAACCTCCTGCCGTGGGATGAGGGAGAGCGGCTGAGCGGCTGGGAAAACCTTCTCCGGTTGCGCCGCACAGCGCAGTGGCGACGAATTCGCAAGGGAATGTCCTCGGAGGCGAACCGCTTCGTTTGGGCTGAGATCCCCGCTCTCCTGTCCGACCTTTCGGGTTTGGGAGTACCTTGGTCGGTGTCGGACCTGGCCACCTCAGCGTTCGGCCGTTCGGCTCGCAAACTCAGAAGGAGTCTGAAGGGATTGGGGCCTCAGTCACCCGATGGGGCGCTCCATGAGGTCCGTATTCGAACCAAAGAACTGAGGTATGCCCTCGACGGGTTGGGTTTTCTGGGTCCGCCTGCAGTGACCAAGACGCTGTCGGCAGCACTCCGGCAGACGCAGGAAGGTTTGGGTCTGTTTCAGGACCGCTCGGTGCTCCTTGATCGGCTGAAAGCTGAAAGGGAGGCCTTCCGTTCCGGGAAGGTGGGGGCCGACGCGCTCTCCTTTGGCATTTTGCTGGGTGCGCTCGCGGCCGAACATCGGGCACAGAAACACCGGGCCCTGGCCGACTGCCAAAAACTTCAATCCCGAAGTTTCCTCAAGGCTCTTAAGACCCTGGACCCCCAACCCCAGGAGGCCGACGATGAACCGCGAGATTGAACGAAAGTTTATCTTTGCCCCCGAAAAATGGAGAGGAAGACCGCTGAGAACCCAGAATCTCGAACAAGGGTACCTTCCGGAAACCGGCGCGTGGGAAATCCGCCTCAGAAGATCGGAAGGCGACTACAGCTACACGCTGAAAAACTGTAAAGGTCTCGATCGCGGTGAGTGGGAGATTTCCCTCTCGCCCGCGGACTTTGAGCCGTTGTGGGTTCAAACCGAGGGCCTGCGTGTGTCGAAGATCCGACAAAGGTTTGCCTGGAAAAAAAACCACATCGAAGTGGACAGCTACTCGGGCAAGCTGGAAGGACTGACCGTCGCCGAGGTGGAGTTCGAAAGCCTGGCCCAGGCTCGCGCGTTTGAGATCCCTGCAGCGTTTGGCCCTGAATTGACCTACGATCCGCGGTTTGGGAATCGGGCGCTGGCAGAGGACGGAGTCTCCAATCCGCGGAGTTTCCCAGAGCAGCCGACGAGCGCCTGGTCGTTTGGAGCGTTGCCTTTCCGCAAGGGGCCCCGAGGCTGGGAAATGGTCATCGTCTCGACCCGCCGTCAAGACCGATGGATCTTCCCAAAAGGACAGCCGGAACCTGGACTGGGCCCCGAAAAGGTGGCGGTGATGGAAGCCGTCGAAGAGGCGGGAGTGCAAGGTAAGATTGTCGGCCATCCCATTGTTCTGCCCTACGTGAGGGAAACAGGAACCACCAACCTCCTTTTGTTTCCGATGCGGGTGAGTTCCTTGGCCGACCGGTGGCTTGAGTTGGGCCAGAGGGAGAGGCAGGTGATTCCCCTGGCTCGTGCCGAAGCCTTCGGCGATGTTGTCCGGCTGGGTGCGCAATGGATCAGAAATTTCACAGGGACCGTTGGTCTCTGAAACACAAGGCGAAGGAGAAGAACATGTCGAAGGTTGAGAAAACGATACAGGAAGCGCGGTCGTGGCGTAAGAAGCACGCCGCCGAGGCCGTGGATTTTGCCAAGCTGGACGAGGCGATCACACGGTGGGAGCAGGGTGTGAAACAGGTCGAAGAAGCAAGAGAGAAAGTGCGTCTGGCCAAGAAAGACCTGGGGGCGGCGCTCAAAGCCGTTTCAGCGGCCCTGAAGGAGACCAAAACCAGCCGGAAACCCCTGCCCCAACCGAAGACTAAGAAGGCCAAAAGCGCTCCCAAGGCAGCCAAGTAACGCAGACCAATCAGAATACGAGGTGAGTGGGGCCGTGCTATTGTGAACTCATGGTCCGCATTCTTGTTTTACTGACTCTGGCGGCTTCGCTGGGTTCCTGTGCTCTGGGTTCCAAAACCTCGGCGGTTCACGGTGTCCTAGACCTGAGGAACCGCGACTGGTCTGGCGGCTCGGTCAGTCTTGGGGGCGAGTGGGCCTTTGGGTCGTCATGGAGAACGATTCCCGATCAGTGGACGGGGTCGGAAGCCGGCGGAACCCTCGGTCGGGGGAGCGGAACCTACAGGCTGACGGTGCTGCTACCCGACCGGGGTCCCGCGTTGGCGCTGCGATACTTCACAGCGTCGTCGGCGTTCGCCATTCGTGCCAACGGCGTGGAGATCGTCCGGGTGGGAACACCCTCGATCGACCCCACCCTCACGGTGCCTGCCTACCTCCCCGGCACCGTGGCCTTGCCGACAGGCCCCGTCCTCGAACTCGAGATTTTAGTCTCGAACCAAGTTTACCGGGCGGGCGGGCTTTGGTCGGTACCCGTGCTCGGCCCCAAGCCGCTTATCGAAACTGAGCGATGGCAGGCCGAAACGGCGGCGTTCGTGCTGGCCACTGTCTTGGCGGTTATCGGTTTCACGGCGCTTCTCCTTTATTCCCTGAGACGCTCAGAAAAGACCTTCATCCATTTGGGCTTCTTTGCACTTCTTGTGGCGTTGCGCTCGTTGGTGACAGGCGAATACACCATTGTTCGAATCTTTCCTGGAATCCCTTTTGACTTGATTGTTCGCCTGGAATACTTGACGGCCTACTTGCTGCTACCGGCTGGCGTCCGGTTCTTCGAAGCGTTCTTCCCGGGGCTGTGGACCCCCAAAATCCGCGCGATTATGGTCTGGCCGTCGCGAATCTTTGCGTCGTTGGTTCTCTTTCTTCCGCTGGAACTGCTGACCCGGTCGATTCCTTTCTACTACCCGATTGCGTTGCCGTCGCTAATTCTCGGAACAGTCTTGGTCGTCCGCAAAATCCGGACCCAGAGGCGGATCTGGGGACTCTTGGCCGGGGTGTCGATTCTGGTGGTTACGGCACTGGGCGATATGGCCGCCGCGGCTTTCTTTGCCATCACAGGCAACTTAGTTCCCTGGGGCCTTGGCGCGTTCGTGGTGCTGCAGGCCTCCACGATGGCGCGCCGTTTTCTGGCAACGGTGGAACGCAACGAAACTCTGCTCGCCGAAAAGGAATTTCTTGTAATGGAGGTCCACCACCGGGTCAAGAACAGCCTTCAGATCGTGGCCAGCCTGGTCTCGCTTCAATCCAACCGTACCCAAGACCCTCAGCAGAAGGCGGTGTTCACGGCGCTGAGGCATCGCATCACCGCCATCGCCCTTGTACACGAGAAACTCTACGGCCAAGGTGTTCAGGGAAGACCCGATATGGGAGAATACCTGCGCGATCTCATGGCCCTTCAGTACCCCGGAGACGGCCTGCAGACGCAGAAAGTGGTCTGGCAGATCAAGATGGCGTCGCTAACTGCCGAGGTGGACGATTGTATCGACACAGGGCTGATCTTGACGGAACTTGTCGCCAACGCCCACAAACACGGTTTGCTTCCTCGAGGCGGCGGCGAGCTTTCGATTGACCTTCAAGTTCTGGCGGGCCGTCTGATTCTCGAAGTGGCCGACGACGGCCCCGGATTTCCGGTGGGTTTCTTACCGGAAGCCTCGACTGGACTGGGGTTTCGCCTGATTCTGGCGCTGTTGCAGAGGCACGACGGCAAACTAACCTTTGTTTCAGGCGCCGGGGGAAAGGTGAGGGTCGACCTCAAGATCCCTTCGACGCCCGAGTGAGGGCGTTCCGGACCGACTCCACCAACTGCGCGCCGTCGACAGGCTTGACCAAGAAGGCCGACGGGAGAGTCCCCTCGGCGCGGCGCACGACCTCCGGACTCGAATAAGCTGTGATGTAGATGACGGGAAGAGGCGACAGGAACCGCAACCTGGAAACGGCGTCGATGCCGTCGAGGAAACTACGCAACCGTACGTCCATCAAGACGAGGTCGGGCTTGAGTTCACGGACCGACGACAGAAGCAGGTCGGCGGAATCCACCGAGGCCACGACGACAAATCCCGCAGCCTCCAGGGCTTCTTTCCATTCCAAAGCGACAAGCGGCTCATCTTCGACGATCAGGATGCGTTGGGACATGTTGGGATAATATCTCTCTTCTCTCCATCTCTCAAGGCTTTGGGAGCGCATTTCCCTCTTTTCTCTCAGGCCCGGTTTTTGCTATCTTCCTTCCATGTACAAACCCGTCGATCCCAAGGTGAATTTTCCCGCGATGGAGGAAGCCGTCCTGGCGTTCTGGGAAACCGAGCGAGTCTTCCACCAATCCCTCGACCAACGTCGTGGCGCTGAAGAATTCGTGTTCTACGACGGCCCGCCCTTTGCCACAGGTTTGCCTCACTTCGGCCACTTTGTTCCGGGAACGATCAAGGATGTGATTCCGCGTTTCAAGACCATGCGGGGCAAGTACGTCGAACGCCGCTTCGGATGGGATTGTCACGGGCTCCCTGTCGAAAACATTGTCGAAAAAGAACTGGGATTGAACTCCAAACATGAGATTGAGGAGTTCGGCGTGGCCGCCTTCAACGAGGCCTGCCGGTCTGCGGTGCTCCGCTACACGCGGGAATGGCGGACCATCATGACTCGCGCCGGACGCTGGGTCGACTTCGACGACGACTACAAGACCATGGATCCCGACTTCATGGAATCGATCTGGTGGGTGCAGAAATCGCTCTACGACAAGGGCTTGATGTACGAGGGCCACAAGATCATGCCCTACTGCCCGCGGTGTTCGACGGTGCTGTCGCTTCACGAGGTCAACCTGGGCGGCTACAAAGATGTCCACGACCCTGCCGTCACCATCAAATTCAAACTCAAAGACGAAAAAGACACGTCCTTCTTGGCCTGGACCACTACGCCGTGGACGCTACCGTCGAACCTGGCTCTTTCCGTGGGTCCGCGGGTCGAGTACGTCAAGATCAAGGATGGAGAGGAGTTCTTCATTCTCGCCAAGAGCCGCCTGGGCGGATACTACAAAGACCCCGCCTCGGTTGAGATTGTCTGGACCAAACCAGGCTCGCAGCTGGGGGGAATAGCCTACCAGCCGCTGTTCCCTTACTTTGCTTCAGAAGCCGCCAACGGGGCTTTTCGGACCTTTGTCGGCGACCATGTCACCGACACCGACGGCACCGGCATCGTCCACACGGCCCCCGGTTTTGGCGAAGACGACTACAATGTTCTCAAGGGCTCGGGGATCTCGACCGTCTGTCCTGTCGACGCCGAATGCAAGTTCACCGGCGAGGTGCCGGACTACCAGGGGCGGTTTGTCAAAGACTGCGACAAGGACATCCTCGACAAGCTCAAAGCCGAGGGGAAACTTGTCAAGCGCGATCAGATTCTTCACTCCTACCCCCACTGCTGGCGATGCCATTCGCCGCTCATCTACCGGGCCATTTCAAGCTGGTTTGTCAGTGTAGAAACCATCAAACCGCAAATGCTGAAGGCCAACGCTTCGATCAACTGGGTGCCCGACCACATTCAAACGGGCCGTTTCGGCAAATGGCTGGAGGGGGCCAGGGATTGGGCCATCAGCCGCAACCGTTTCTGGGGCAATCCGCTTCCGATCTGGCGTTGCGACGACGAGAGCTGTTCCCAAGAAATCTGCCTAGGCAGCCGGGACGAACTTGAGAAATTCTCAGGCAAACGGCCCGAAGACCTGCACAAGCACTTTGTCGACAAGATCACCTGGCCGTGTACCTGCGGAAAAGGAACCATGCGGCGAATCACCGAAGTCCTCGACTGCTGGTTTGAATCGGGTGCCATGCCCTACGGGCAGGTCCACTACCCCTTCGAGAACAAGGAAAAATTCGAAAGGCACTTTCCGGCTGATTTCATCAACGAAGGCCTCGATCAAACTCGGGGCTGGTTCTACACGCTGACGATTTTGGCTGCCGGGCTGTTCGACAAACCCGCCTTTCAGAACTGTGTGGTTTCGGGTTTGGTGCTGGCCACAGACGGAAAAAAGATGTCGAAGAGCCTGCGCAACTACACCGACCCCGCGGCGGTTATGGAGAGTTACGGCGCTGATGCTCTGCGTTTGTTTCTGATGATGAGTCCGGTCACGAAGGCCGACGATCTGCGCTACAGCGACGAAGGAGTCCAGGGAGTTCTCCGAGACATCCTGCTTCCCTTGTGGAACGCCTACAGCTTCTACGTGACCTACGCCAACCTTGACGGGGCCTCCCCAAAAGGAACTGTGCCCAAGCCCGGCAACCCCCTTGACGGTTGGATCCTCTCGGAACTGGAGGGCGTGACCGAATCGGTGACCCACGAACTAGACGCCTACGAGATCAGCCGCGCCATCGCGGGGCTAGTCTCCTTTCTCGATCTTCTGAACAACTGGTACATTCGCCGCAGCCGCCGCCGGTTCTGGAAAAGTGAAAACGACACGGACAAGGTCGAAGCCTACGACACGCTCTACCAGGTGCTCAAACGGTTTGTGACCCTGGCCGCGCCGGTGATTCCCTTCATCACCGACGAGATCTGGTCCAACCTGAGGCAAGAAAGCGAACCCCTGTCGGTTCACCTGGCCGACTGGCCAACTTGGGATGCGGCGCGCCGCCGCATTGATCTTGAAGCCAAAATGGCGGGGGCCAGACGCGCCGTCGTGCTGGGCCGCGCCCTCAGGAACACCCACAACCTGAAGAACCGTCAGCCGCTGAAGGCGGTCTACCTTGTCACGCGCGACCCTGCCGAAAAGGCTGTCCTCAGGGAAATGGAAGACCTGATCGCCGAAGAACTCAACGTTAAAGAAGTGATTTTTCAAGACGACGAGGAGAGTCTTGTCGAATACGGCGCGAAAGCGAATTTCAAGGTGCTGGGCAAGGTGCTGGGCGCCCAGATGAAGGCCGCGGCTGCCCGCATTGAGGCGCTCACCGCCTCAGAAATCGCCACAATCGTGGACGGCTCCAGTCTGCACTTGGAGATCGCCGGGGTACCCGTGGAACTAAACGCGGAGTCGGTTCTGGTCACCCGCAAGGAACGGGCAAGTCTCAAGGTCCTCAACGAAGGAAGCCTTACAGTGGCCATCGACAGCGAGGTCACACACGAACTCAAGCTCGAAGGCCACGGCCGAGACATGGTGCGGGTCGTTCAGAACGCCCGCAAGGAAGCCGGCCTGGCGGTCAGCGACCGGATCAAGCTGGTTTTTGGCGGCAGCGCGGTTGTCGAGGAAACCTTGAACGAACACGGTGATCTCTTGAAGCAGGAAACACTGGCCCTGGAATGGAAGTGGGATGCTGCCCTCAAGGCCGGATCCCCGGACGTTCAAGAAGCCGAAAGCGGAGACGAAGGGTTTGTATTCACCCTGGCGAAGGTCTAGCGAAACACGCACACTCGAAGACACAAAGGTCTCGAAGAACACGAAGGAAAAACCGAAATGAATTTGAAAACTATTCCACTTTGTTCTTTCTTCGTGGTTTCCTGTGAAATTCTTTTCCTGGTCATGTTGGCAGGGTGCGTTACCGCTCCTCCGGTTTCCCAGGCCCCTGGCGCTGCGGCGGCCTGGCTGGGTGGAACCCCAAGGGTGCTCGTCAGGATGGACGCCACGCGGGTGGACGCCTGGAAAACCATTACGCAGAGCCGCGAGTCGCTGAAACCCGTTGGCGGCAGGACCAAAACGGTTTGGATGGGCTTTGAGCTCGAGCACCTCGATGACCTCAAGACCGCCGCCCAGACGGTGCGCATCGTCCTTGAAGGAGATTTCCCAAAAGGCCTTGTCGGGCTGGCGCTCGACTGGAACGGTTCGTGGAAGAAGAGCGAGGTCCCGGGGTTTTGGAAAAACAGCAAGCTGAACCTCTCGATCAGCGTACCCCGCGACGGACTTGTGGTGGCGCGACGTGGAGAAACCTTCCTGGCCGAAAGGTCGGACGGCGTTCTTCGCGATCTTGATCCCAAGGAACTCGAGGCCTCGGACGTGTGGATCAGTTTCTGGGAGCCGGGCCAAGCGCTCTTTGGAGCGGCGGGCGCCAAGCTGCTTCCCGTCGAACGGCTGGATGTTATCTTGAACGCCCACGACGGAGTTTTGTCGGGCCCCCTGATCCTTCGCTTTACCGATGAAAGGGCCGCGGCGGCGGCCACTGTCCTGTTAAAACTGGTCGGACCCCAAATCCGTTCCCGCCTGGGTCAAGACCTCACCTGGTCGGTCAACGGCCTGCAGGTCGTCGGGTCGACGCTCACGGTCAAACAGAGCGATCTGTCAGCCCTGGCCGACAAACTCGTCGCCGATTCGGTTCCTGCTGTCGGGGACAACCCATGAGCGGCTCCACCGGCGAAACCGTCGGCATCCTCGACTACGACGCGGGTAACCTGACCAGCGTCGAAAATGCGCTTCGGCATCTTGGTTTCAACTGGATTCTGTCTTCGGAACCGGAAGCGTTGAAGAACACAGACAGGCTCATCTTTCCAGGTGACGGCCACGCTGCCACAAGCATGGAAAACCTCAAGGCCCGCGGGTTGGACCGTCTGCTTGTAGATTTCGCAGCCAGAGGCCGTCCCATTTTGGGAATTTGCGTTGGCAGCCAAATTGTGCTTGATTCCAGCGAGGAAGGTCCGACGGCTTGCCTTGGGTTGATTCGGGGCACCTGCCTCAGGCTTCCGGGGGGAGACGGCCTGAAGGTCCCGCACATGGGATGGAACGCGGTTCACTTTGAAACCGATCACGCCCTGATGGCCGGAGTTCCGCAAGACTCCTCCTTCTACTTTGTCCACTCCTACTACACCAAGCCAGCGGCGAACGTACAAGTTTTGGGAACCACCGACCACGGCATCCGCTTTGTTGTGGGTTTCGCCAAAGACACGTTGGCGACCTGGCAGTTTCACCCCGAGAAGTCGGGAAGCGCCGGGTTGAAACTCGTCGACAACTTTTTGAAGTGGAGGCCGTGAATGTTGCAAAAGCGCGTCGTGGTCTGCCTGGACGTGAAAGAAGGCCGTACCACCAAGGGCATCCAATTTCAGAACAACATCGACCTCGGCGACCCTGTGGAAATGGCCGAAGCCTACTACAGGCAGGGCGTCGATGAGCTGGTTTTCTACGACATCACGGCGAGCGCCGAAAAACGCGGCATCATGATCGACGTGGTCCGCCGCGTGGCCGAGCGGATCTTCATTCCCTTCTGCGTGGGAGGGGGCCTGACGACCGCCGAGGACATCAAAGCCGTGATTCTGGCCGGAGCCGAAAAGGTCAGTCTTAACAGCCAGGCCGTCAAGAACCCCGAGCTGATCCGCCAAGGGGCCAAGATGTACGGCAGCCAGAGCATTGTCCTGGCCATCGACGCCAAGAAGGACGCCTCGATGCCGTGCGGCTACCGGGTCGTCATCAACGGCGGGCGGACATTGACCGAACTCGACGTTCTGGCCTGGGCCCGCCGCGGGCACGAATTGGGAGCCGGAGAGATCGTGCTCAACAGCATCGACGCCGACGGCACCAAGGCGGGTTACGAACTGACCATTACAAAGCTGATCGGCGAGGCTCTGCCGATTCCTGTGGTTGCTTCAGGGGGAGCCGGGACACCCGAGCACCTAAGAGCCGTACTGCAGGAAGGCCGGGCGGATGCGGCCTTGGTGGCCAGCATGGTCCACTACGGAACCTACTCGCTGGCGCAGATCAAAGACTACTTGGCCGACCACAACGTGCCTGTGAGGAGATAGGGGGAATGCGACAGGATTCCAGGATTGAGGACGGATTTACAGGATCAGAGCAATGGAGTCCTAAGAATCTGCCCCCTGCATTTGATTTCACCTAAATCCTGTCTATCCTGAAAATCCTGTCATCCTGTCTCTTTCAACCCGTGTTAAGATCGCTCTATGCATACCCAAGACTACATTCAACTTGAAAAAGCCTATGGAACTTCCAACTACAAGCCTCTCGACGTTGTCCTGACCCGCGGCCAAGGTATCTGGGTTTGGGACGTGGAGGGAAACCGTTACCAAGATTTTCTTTCCTCGTACTCGGCCGTCAACCAAGGCCACTGCCATCCTCGTATCATCGGCGCCCTGAAAGAACAGGCCGAAAAACTCACCTTGACCTCCCGGGCCTTTCACAACGATCAGTTGGGCCTGTTCTACAAAGAACTCTGCGAGCTGACGCATTCTCATTCGGTGCTTCCAATGAACAGCGGCGCGGAAGCTGTCGAATCCTGCATCAAGGCCGTGCGCAAATGGGGCTACCAAGAAAAGGGAATTCCCGAAGGAAAGGCCGAGATCATCGTCTGTTCCAATAACTTCCACGGGCGCACCATCACCATTGTCGGATTCAGCACCGAGCCCCAATACCGGCAAGGCTATTCTCCCTTCACCCCGGGATTCCGGGTCATTCCTTTTGGGGACTCTGCGGCTCTTGAAGCGGCGATCACCCCGAACACCGTAGGATTCTTGGTGGAACCTATTCAAGGAGAGGCGGGAATCATCCTCCCCCCGGCCGGCTACCTAAAAGAAGTCCGCCGGATTTGCACAGAGAAGCAGATCGCCTTGATTACCGATGAGATTCAGACGGGTCTTGGACGAACGGGAAAGATCTTGTGTGAAGAACACGACGGGGTTGAGGCCGACCTGACGCTGATTGGCAAAGCCCTCTCGGGAGGCGTCTACCCGGTTTCCGCGGTCTTGTCCAACCGTGACGTGCTGGGGGTGTTCCAACCCGGCGACCACGGCAGCACCTTCGGCGGCAACCCCCTGGCGTGCGCCGTCGCCAGGATGGCTCTGAAAGTTCTTGTCGATGAGGGCATGGTCGAGAATGCCTCTGCCATGGGAGAGTACCTGCTTGGACGGTTGCGGAGCGTGAAGAATTCAGCCATCAGCGAAGTCCGGGGTCGAGGCCTAATGATCGGCGTCGAGTTGCACCCGGAGGCCGGAGGCGCACGAAAGGTGTGCGAGGCGCTGCTGAAGAAGGGCGTTCTGTGCAAGGAAACCCATCAGCACGTGATCCGCTTCGCCCCGCCGCTCATCATCCGCCGGGATGACATCGACTGGGCACTGGAACGCATTGTGCCGGTCCTAGAAGCGATTTAGCGCTCGACGAGCCACGCCATCCAAACAAGGAAGACCAAGACCGCCAAAACGAGCGTCAGGTTCTTCCGCCACCAGGGGCGAATATCGAAACTGGGCAACATCATTGTTTCCTTTTGAGACAGTCTAGTGGACGCGGGATGACAACGCTGGTAATGATCGTTGGCTTCCACACCCTTGGATGGTGGGTCTCCTCGACAAATCCTTCCATTACCGGAATAGGGAACCATTCCTCTTCGAGGATGTTCTTGTGCTCGAAAAATTTGAAGATTGACATTCAAGACCTCCAGAAAACCTATTCAAAATGCCTTCGAATCAGCGGGACAAATTGCTTCATTCCTCGCCGTTCAAGCTCCGCGACGAAGACCCTCCACGGTGGAAGGTTGCTCATGTACGGTTCTGGTCCCGACGAGAGACCACCGCCTGGCCCATGAAACAGTCCTCCACCTGGCCCCCTGGAGAGCCCTCCACCGGGTCCGGTCGAGAGGCCTCCAAGCGGACCCGTCGACAGGCCGCCGCCTGGTGCCGTCGAAAGACCTCCGCCAGGTTCCGTGGACAAGCCCCCGCCTTTTTCGGACGACAGACCGCCACTGGGGGCACTCGAGGCGCCGCCTCCCGATGCGTGCGAAAGTCCGCCGTTGGGACCAGTCGAATTCCCGCCGCCGGGACCGTAACTGCGATTTCGGTTCCACATACTGACCTCCAAAATGAAAAAGCCGTCACCCAAGGCGGACGGCTTCCAACAAATGATGCTTGCACCGCCCCGATGGGTACAACATACTCATTCTTAAGCGTAAGTGTTAAGAAACCAGAAAAACTTAATAATGCTGTTGGCAATCGTAACTTTTATTACCGAATTGCCTTGACTCTTTTTGCGCCTTGGTTCACAATATAAGTATCTCAGGAACGGAACTTTCTCCGCTCCAAGGACCAAAGACCTGGGGATTCCCCAATCCCCTCGATTCCAGAAGGATGCCTGATGGAAAAGAGACTCGGCGTTGTTGCCCTCATTATTGAAGACCGTGACAGCGCTCAACAGTTCAACCGCGTGGTGAGTGAGTTCCACGACCTCGTTTTGGCCCGTCAGGGGGTTCCCCTCCATGACAGGTACAGCGACGGCCGCGACCTTCACGTGATTTCCCTTGTCGTCGAGGGAACCACCGATGCCCTCGGGGCACTGACCGGGCGGTTGGGAAAGTTGAAGGGTGTCCAGGTGAAGTCCGTCCTGAGCCGTCTGCAATCTGCAGACACTTTGCAGGAAGGAGCTTTCCATGCCCACGCTGACCCAAACCCAGACCTTCATTGACCGCGAAAAACTCTACGGCCTCCTCGAAGGTTCGATTCCCACAAACGCCGAGGTCGATACCATCATCGCCAAAGCCCTTGACCTCAAGGGACTCGGACTCGAGGATGTGGCGGCTCTTTTGCGCGTGAAAGACCCCGCTGGTC
>CAYYUZ010000024.1:0-37899 GCA_964475005.1 uncultured Spirochaetales bacterium | reverse complement strand
GCCGCCAGCCACCGTTCCTGGTCGCGAATACGGGCGTCGGCCTTGCTCTTGTACAGGGCGACGTCGAGGGTGGTCTGAAGCTCCCTCTCCTTGAACGGCTTGATGATGTACGCCAGGGGTTGGGCGGCCTTGGCCCTTTCGAGTGTGGCCGGGTCGGAGTAGGCCGTCAGAAAGATCGATGGGATTTGGTAGCGTTCCAGGAGCAGTTTGCCGGTTTCGATGCCGTCAAGAGCACCCTCAAGCAGGATGTCCATCAGAACCACGTCGGGCCGCTGTTTCGAACAGAACTCAAGCGCTTCGCTACCCGAGGTGCAACTACCCAGGACTTCAAACCCGAACGACTTAAGGCGTCTTTGGAGGTCGAAGGCTATGATCTTCTCATCCTCGACGATGAGGATGCGTTCTCCCTGCATTCCACACTCCCTCAGGTCATTGTAGGCGATTTTGTCCGACTTGCAAACCAATTCCGTGCCGCTTAGAGTTACAGCGTGCATCGGATTGTCGACCTCTTGAAAATGGTTACTTTTTTTATCATAATCCCATTGCATTGCGGGAAGGCCTCGCATTAGAATCGATCCATTCTTGGTTCGAGGCGACAAGGAGGGAAGAGTGTTCATCAAACAGGACCCCATGAGACGGGTCCTCTACTCCCTGGTTCCGATCTTCATTTGGTCGGTATACCTGTATGGCTGGCGCGTTGTCGCCATGACCGCGTTTATCTATTTATTGGGAATCCTGGCTGAATACGTCTTCGAGAAGGGCAAGAACAAAAAGGTCAGCGAAGCGGTCTTGGTGACCTGTGGGCTTTACGCCTTGTCGCTCCCACCGGCTGTGCCGTTTTGGGCGGCGGGCGTTGGCATTTTGTTTGCGGTCATCTTCGGCAAGGAAGTGTTCGGTGGTTTCGGCAGAAACGTCTACAACCCGGCGATCACCGGTCGAACGTTTGCCTACATTTCGTTTCCGCTCATGTTGCAGACGACGTGGATGATTCCTGGAAACTTTGGTTTGGGCGGAGGAATGAACCGCCTGATTCAGGGAAGCACCGGCCTTGAGGCCGCGTTCATGGTGGCGCTCGTCGCCGTCGTGTTCTGGGTCATCACCAAGAGCGAAGGAAAGACCAAACCCGTGGTTTCGGCCGCCGTGGTAGCCGTTGTCCTCACCGTCGCGTTCTACGTCACTGTCGCCTATGCGTTTCCCTACACCAAGGGTTTGCTGCACAACACCTTGAACGACATCGATGCCGTGGCCATGGCGACACCGATTGAAGTCTTCCGCGGTTTGGCCCAGCAGAATAACTGGCACCAGACCGTGAGCATTTTTGGCGCCCCTGTGGCGCTAGAGGCCAACAACCCGTTGGCGCTGTTCTTCGGAATCCGCGTCGGGTCGGCAGGAGAAGGGGCGATCTTCCTGATCATTCTTGCTGGAATCTATTTGCTGTGGACGAAAACGGCGAACTGGCGGCCCCTGATGTGGACTGTCGTCAGTGCCGCGGCGTTCACGGTTGGCTTCTACTATTCCGGACTGATGGACCATCGGTTCCCGGTTTTTGCCGCGCACCGTCTGAGCGGCACAGGTTTGGACCAATTCTTCGATATTATTGGGTTCTTGATGGCGGGTTCTCTTCTCTATGCGGCCGTCTTCATGGCGACCGACCCGGTATCGGCCCCGAAGAAGAACTGGTCGCAGCATCTGTACGGCATCATCATCGGCGGTTTGACCATCACGATCCGCGTCTTCGCTGGCTTCCCCGAAGGCGTGAGCTTCGCCATCCTGACCGCGAATACCTTTGCCTCTTTGATCGATGAGATCATGCCGGCCAACAAGAAGAAGGTCGCCGCTAAGAAGCCTGGCGCCGCCAAACCGGCTGTGGCCGAGGGGGGTGCGGAATGAAAATCAACAAAGACGGACACGTCTTCACCATCGTTTTCACCTTCGTCTGTACAATTGTCCTGGTTTTCCCCTTAACGCTGGCCTACGTGGGTACCAAACCCATCGCCGACGACTACTGGAGACTTCAGCACTACGTGAAGACTCTCCACTCGCTGGGCATCGCCGCCGACGCGGCGCACCCCGCTGAGGCCAAGGCCGCCTACGAGAAGCTTCAGAAGTTCACCGTGGGCAAAGTGGTCAAAGACACCGCGGGCAAAGAGTACGTCGAGTACGCTCCCATTGATTTTACCGCCATCGAAAAGGACCCGAGCAAACTGGTTTTGATGGAGATCAAGGACGACGTCATCAACAAGGCCTTGCAAGACAACAGCTATACAGGAAACCTTCCCGTCTTCTTCTACGTGACGGAAGTCGAGGGACAAAAGAGATTCGGCGGTGACTTTACAGGACCTGGACTCTGGGGCAACGTTTCGCTGGCTGTCGGTATCGACGCCGCAGGAACTCAGCTCACGGGAATGCAGGTTCTGTTCAACGTAGAAACCCCTGGTCTGGGTGGACGCATCGGAGAATCATGGTTCACCGATCAGTTTAAGGGCAAGAAACCGGGTTCTGGGTTGGTCTTCAACCAGGCCGGCGCCAACGCCGACAATGGGTTTGACGCTATCGCCGGCGCGACGATCTCGTCGACGGCCGTCAAAGACACCATCAACCAACGGGCCCTGGTTCTCCTCAAGGCCCTCATCACTCAAAAGGGAGGAACGTTGTGAGCACCCCCACCTTCAAGCAGGTGACCCGGGAAAACCTGAATCTCAACAACCCGGTCCTCGTTCAGGTGCTCGGGATCTGTTCGACCTTGGCTGTCACCAACAAGGTTGTCAACACCCTGATCATGACCGTGGGCGTGTCCCTGGTCACCGCCTTTGCGAGCTACACACTTTCGTGGATCCGGCACCTGATCGCCCGGCGCGTTCGGATGATCTTTCAGGTGTTGGCCATCACCTTCTACGTTGTCCTGCTTCAGTTGATTCTGAATGCCTTTGCTCCGGAAGTGGCACGGTCCCTGGGGCCGTACGTCGGACTGATCATCACCAACTGCATCGTCATGGGCCGCACCGAAACCTTCGCGCCCGCCAACCCTCCTATGATTTCCTGGTGGGACGGGTTCACTAGCGGCTTAGGCTACATGCTGGTTCTCGGCACAATGTCGTTGATCCGCGAACCACTGGCTTTCGGAACGATCGCCGACATTCCGATCTTCCCGCCTGAGTACGTTTCCAGCGGCAACAACTGGACGATCGCCATCATGGCCCCGAGCGCTTTCTTTCTCGTTGCCATCATCATCTGGGTGTTCAAGACCCGGGCCTTGAAGATCGAAGCCGCAGCCAAGGCGCCCAAGTCTGCGGTCGCCGGAGGTGCGAAATGAGTTACGTTGATCCTATTACCCTGCTGTTCGCCTCGATCTTCACATCGAATATTCTGCTGGCGAACTTTTTGGGAACCTGTTCGTTTATTGCCATTTCAAAGGACATCGGCTCGGCCAACGGTCTGGGCATCGCGGTCATCGTGGTGCTCGTGCTGAGTTCGGCCATCAGCTGGCCGATTCTTCACTTGGTCTTGATTCCGTTCAACATGATCTACCTCGACTTGTTCGTGTATATCATCGTTGTCGCGGCAGTCGTGCAAGCTCTGGAAATGATCATCGAACGAGTAAGCCCAGCGCTCTATATGAGCCTTGGCATCTACCTCCCCCTGATCGTGGCCAACTGCGCCATCTTGGGCGTGGTACTCTTCATGGAAATCCGGAATTACGACTTCTTTCAGGCGGTCATTTTTGGTCTCGGCTCGGGCATCGGCTGGTGGCTGGCCATTGTGGCCGCCGCTGCGATGCGCAAGAAGATCGACAAAGCCCCCGTTCCCGCGGGCCTGCAAGGTCCCGGCATCACCCTGATCACGATGGGCTTCATGGCGATGGCCTTCGTCGGATTCTCCGGAATCCTTCGGGTGCAGTGAGGAGACCAGAATGTCAGTGGAAACTCTAATTTTTCAAACGTTGCTTGTCGGCGGCGTGAGCGTTTTGATGGCCGTCATGATTTCTATCATTGACGGTATCGTCAACAACTACGGAGATGTCATTGTCGACGTCAACGGCAAGAAGCAGATGACCGTCAAAGGCGGCTCCAAGCTTCTAGGTACCTTGGCCGACCAGGGTATCTTTCTCCCTTCGGCTTGTGGCGGTCGTGGGAGCTGCGGAGCGTGCAAGTGTCAGGTCGACAGCGATGTGGGTCCTCACCTTCCGACTGAAACGCCCTACCTGACCGACAAAGAAATCAAGGAAAACGTCCGCCTGGCCTGCCAGGTCAAGGTGAAGGCCGACATCAAGGTGCACATTCCCGAAGAGCTGTTCAACATCAAGAAGCTGAACTGCACCATCGAGAAGATCACTGACCTGACCTACGACATCAAAGAGGTCCTTGTAAAAATGCCCGAAGGGACCGACTTGAGCTACGTTTCGGGTCAGTACGGCCAATTTGAAGTCCCCAAGTACGGTGACATCAAGGAGCCGACGGCCCGCGCTTATTCGTTCTCCTCGAACCCACAGATGAAGGAGCACCTTGAGTTCCTCATCCGTTTGGTCCCCGGCGGTGCGGTAACGACCTACGTCCACAAGTTTCTCAAAGAAGGCCAGAAGATCAACGTGATCGCACCCGTTGGCGACTTCAACGTCAAGAACACCGAGGCACCCATGATTTGCGTCGCCGGCGGTTCCGGCATGGCGCCTTTCAAGTCGATCTTCAACGACATGATCGCCAAAGGGACGATGGGCCAACGCGAAATCTGGTACTTCTTCGGGGCCAGGACCACGAAAGACATCTATTATCTTGACTGGCTGTGGAGCCTCGACAAGAAGTACGACAAATTCCATTTTGTTCCTGCGCTCTCCGAACCGGTCGCCGGTGAGAAGTGGGACGGCGCAACAGGGTTGATAACCAACGTGCTCGACGACTACTTGCAGAACAAGATTGCGCTCGACACTGTGAAAGAAGGCTACTTGTGCGGATCTCCCGGCATGCTTGATGCTTGTATGGTAGTGATGCGCAAGAACAAGATGACCGAAGACAAGATCTTCTTCGACAAATTTGCTTGAGTAGAATCCGAGAGATTGAAGTTCGGCCTAGGCGTTACGAGGAAGCAAATTGGCAAGTCGGAGTCGAAGTGAGAAGCGGAGCGTACTTCTTGTACGTGAGCATTCGAACGAGAGTCCGGCGTGGCCAATTCGCTCCGCAGTAGCCTCGGCCGAACTTCCGAGGAGAAACCAATGAAAATGACTGAAGATTTAAAGAAAGCGCAGGCCAACATGGCGGCCGGAGTCATCGCGGTGGAAGGTTTTTTGGGCTACGATCAGCGCAACGTTGCCGACATCATCCAACACGACGAAGAAGACATGCGGCGTTTGAACCTGGAGTGGGAGGTTGTGGCTCAAAAGATGCATGAACTCCTCAAGAAAGGATCCGACGGTTTGGGAGAGCCCACGACCGTTGACAAGACTTGGCTCGTCAGGGTGGACGAGACCCGCGGAACCTTGCCCTCTCCCTGGGAGGACGGAATTTTCCACAAGGTGAACTGTGAAGTTCGGCGCCTCGACGCCAAGGGAAAACCCGTTGGAAAGCTTCTGCTGTACAACGAACTGAGTCTCCACCTTTTCGAGAAACACCACTTCTTGCAAGGACGAGGCAGCCATTTCCGTTTGGAGCCTGCAGAGATCAAGACTGTGTTGGGCCTTTGGGACTGAAAAGCCTGCCAATTAAGGGAAACCGCGCCTTCGGGTGCGGTTTTTTTTTGCCCATGGTCCGTTGGAAGAACTCTTTGTTGACAATCCTGAAAGCTGAGTTGAGCTGGATCATACTTAAGCAAGGGTCGCCTCGAATATCTTGACAGGGATTAACCGGTCTCCTACTAGTGAAAATCGTGTCCGAGAGCTATCATTCTTAAGGTCTGTTAGAACTAGGCCTCAGCCAGCTGAGGAAATAGGCTGAAGGAGTTTCAAATGGTGAAGCATATTGGCCGCGGGGTGATTTTTTTCTTGCTGATTATCGGTTCCTGTTCGGGACCGCCTCCCGCCAAGCCTGCGGTTCCCGCGGGACCTGCTGCTCCTGTTGTTGTCAAGGAGGGGGTCCTCACCTACGTCGCCGGGGATGTCTCTGTAAAAACCGGCGACACCTGGGTTCTGGTCGATGTCGGCGAGAAGGTGCTTGAATCTTCGGCAATTAAGACCGGAAAGAACTCCTCGTGCGACCTGCAGTTTGGCCAGTTGGGCGTCCTTCACATTGCGGAAAGCTCGTTGGTCTCCCTCAAGACCGTGGGACTCTCGTCGTCGAAGAAGGCCGTCGACCTGGAACTGGTTTCGGGTGCCGTGACGGCCAAAGTCTCCAAGCTCCTTCAGGATCAACGTTTCCAAGTCAGAACCAACACCGTCGTTTGCGGTGTGCGCGGCACACGCTTCATGGTTTCGCAAAGGGGCGAGGAAAAGACATCGATTGCGGTTGCCGAGGGTTCAGTCGCTTTGGTGCCCCCGACCTACGACCCCAAGGTGATGGAAGCTTCGAGCAAGACCCCCGAGCAAGCGGCTATGGTGCAAGAGGTCATGAAGAAGATTCTCGAATCCTCACCAACCGTGACGGTCGGCAAGGAAGTTGAGGTGACCCACGCCGAAATGGCCAAGTCGTCTGTGGCCGTCACCCAAATTCAGGAAGCCGTGGCCGCTGTCATGGCGGCTCCTACACCGCCTCCCCCTGTCGCACCTGAACCTGTCGCACCCACCACGACTACCGCAACGCCTGCGACACCTTCGGCCCCCGCCGCGGCTCCGCCCCCAACACCGATTCCGAATTCCCTGACCGTCGCTTTGGCCAAGGTCCTCGACAGCTATCAGAAGGCTCCGCCGGCTGCCGAGGCGCCGAAGATCAAGGCCATGAGCGTGGCGACCCAAGAAGCCATGAAACAGACCGTGGAGTTGAAGATCATCGAGACTCCGCCCGAGAAGCCAGCAGCGCCTGTCGCTCCGCCGCCGCCACCAGCACTCAAGGCGCCGAAGGCAGTGTTTCCCGAGGCGGGTTCCCGGATCGATATTCACACGGTTTCGTCGATTGCCTTCAGTTGGAAGGCCGCTGTGGGGGCCACGAGCTACGAGGTTTCGTTGAGTCTGTTGAACGGAGACCAGAAGACGGTTGTGAAGACGTGGACCACGACGAATCTGAGCGTGCTTCTTGACAAGTTTGACAAACTCCAGGCCGGGACCTTTGTTTGGGAAGTGATCGCGCTTCGTGACAACCCCGGCGCTGCGGCGGATCGAAGTCCTCCCAATCCCGTGACGTTCCAAATTGTGCAGCAAGGACAGCTTTCAGCGCCCGTCTTGGATCTGTCTGGCGGGAACTAGTCTTTTCAGGGGAGGGGAATCACCTCTCCCCTCATGGGTTCGACGACAAAATGACCAATAACGATCTTGTCCTCGAGAGCAAGATCTTTGTTGAAGTGGGTCGGTGTCAGCACAAGGGTTCGTGACAGCGATGATCCCTGGTCGAGGCGGCTTCCCGACGCCAACTGGACCAAGGGCCCCAAATGGCTGTGCGACGCTGCCCTCACCTTGAGGCCCAAGGACAGCGGTGGGCTCAGTGTGGCCTGACGGTGGATACCGCCGAGTCCCAGGGGTGACGGCGGCAAGGTTTCCAAAAAACGAAGCGACGCCCGGAAGAAATCGCGCGTCCCGCCTAGCGACACCGTGGGTCCTTCCCATGGAACGACACGACCCGAACCCTCCCAGCACAAGGGTGCCAGGGTCCGTGCCTCGGTGGCGGGAAACCCGAACGGAACCTTGGGCCCCGTCCAGCCGCGAGGGTCGGCCACCGGCACGGAAAAGATCAAGGTTTTTTCGCCTCGTAGGAACAACCCCTGCTGAATCAGCGCCTGCGAAAGGTTCCAGCCAGAGGGCCAGGGACCTATCGGCCAGCCACGAACCGACCAGGAAAATCCGCGGGTGCTCAGAGTGTCTTCGAGGGTGGATCGAAAGGCTTCGGACGCGGGGTGGCAACGGAGAATTCGCGCTTCGGTAACACCCAGGGCCCGAAGCGAAGCTTCGTGAAGGTCGAGGACAGTCCCTCCCGGGAGCGGCAGGAGTACCGGATCGCTCTCCCAGTGCTCCTCTAGGACGCCAAAATCTCCTGGCCGACTGATCAGCAGCGCTTTCATGGCTTCATCTACGGAAGAAACAACCGCCGGGTTGAGAAGTCTCGTTGCTCGCAGGCGTTTTTCGACTTACCATCAAGAGATGACCGTCGGCGCCATCCATCGATTTTTGGGATTGGACCCCTGGGAAAACCTGGCAAGAGAAGAGGCTTGGTTCGAGGCGGCTCAGGGGCCCACGTTGCTTCTCTACATCAATGCGCCCTGTGTGGTGCTGGGGAAGCATCAGAACCCCTTGCGCGAAGTCCGCCTTGAAGAAGCCGGTCGGAGACAAGTGCCCCTGGTGCGCCGGTCTTCCGGCGGTGGCACGGTCTGGCACGACGAGGGAAACCTCAATTGGTCGCTCCTCCTGCCCAAGACCGGCTACAACCGCGGGGCCGTGACTCGATTCGTCGCCGAGGCGCTGACTCCTTTGGGAATTTCCCTGGAAGCTGGCGAAAAAGGAGACTTGTTTCTCGCTGGCCGTAAGGTGTCGGGCGCCGCCTACCTTCACCGCCGAGACCGGGTTCTGCACCACGGAACCCTGCTCTGCCAGGCTGGCTTGGACGCTCTTCACGGTGTTTTGGGGCCCACGGGGAACTTGCTTGAGTGGGTCGGCGTCTCTTCGCGGCCGATGCCCGTCACCAATCTCGAGCTCGGTATCAGTCAGGCGATTGACGCGTTGATCCGCGCCTTCGCTCTGACGGGTTCCGAGGTGGGTAGCGGACTTGGCGACGCGAAGTTCGAAGACGAGGTGGCCACACGGCGCCGGCGCCTGGCTTCGCCAGACTGGTTGTGGGACCAGACGCCTGTGTTCACGTGGGAAGGACAGACCCGCGCGGGGTTCCTGCGGGCGGCTGTCCGTGACGGCCGAATCCTCGAAGCCTGGGATGACAGAAGTCTGAATATGAGTAAAATAGTCGGGAAGCGGTTCTTCGACTCCGAGTTTTTTGAGTACATTCCGACCAGGGAGGTCACATGACGAAGGAAGAAATGATGAAGAAATTCCGCCAAGTGCTCGAAGAAAGCCCCCAGGCCCTTCTGGCGACGGTCACCTCGGAAGGCTACCCCGCCATGAGGTACATGACCCCCGCCATGGTCGCCGGCCACGACAACGCGCTGTACGCGGTCACGGCAGCCAGCTTTCCCAAGGTCAGCGACCTGTCGTCGAGTCCGCTGGTCAGCTGGATGCTTACAAGTCCCAAGACCCGAGAGATTTTTTCCTTCCGCGGAAAGATCACTCTCATCGAGGATCCCCGGTTCAAATCGGAGCTCCTTGAGGAGATCGGGCATGGCCTTGAGACGTTCTGGCGTCTCAACGACGACCCCTCTGACTTGGTCTGCCTCGAGACCCGGCTGGTCAGCGGTGAGTACTTCAACCCCAAGACCGCCGAGAAGGTTCAGATTGTTCTATGAAAGGAGACGACGTTGCGTCCAATAAAGGGTTATGACAAGGAATTTCTTCAGAATCTGTTGAAGGAGATGCTTCTCATTCGTCGGTTTGAAGAGAAAGCGGGTCAAATGTACGGCCTCAAAAAGATCGGCGGCTTCTGTCACCTCTACAACGGCCAGGAGGCGGTCTGTTCGGGTGCCGCAGCCGGCATGAAAAAGGGCCTCGACCGCCTCTTGACGGGGTATCGCGACCACGGTCATGCGATCGCCCTCGGCATCGAACCCAAGGCCATCATGGCCGAATTGTACGGAAAGCTCTCGGGATGCTCAAAAGGAAAGGGCGGGTCGATGCACATGTTCGACCACGATAAGGGCATGTGGGGAGGCAACGGTATCGTCGGCGGCCAAATTCCCCTGGCAACGGGAGTGGCGTTTGCCCAGAAGTATCACAAGGACGGCGGCGCGACCATCTGCTTCTTTGGAGACGGCGCGATCCATCAGGGTGCCTTTCACGAGGCCATGAACCTAGCCGCCATCTGGAAATTGCCCATCGTGTTCGTCTGCGAGAACAACCAGTATGGAATGGGGACCTCGGTGGGACGCGCCAGTTCGGTAAAGGATCTGTACATCAAAGGGCAGGCCTACGGTATTCCCTCGAAAATGGTCGACGGTATGGACGTCATCGCTGTGCTCGAAGAGGTCAAGGCTGCCCTGGACACCGCCCGTACGGAGTTTCAACCGGCGTTCCTCGAGATCAAGACCTACAGGTACAAAGGCCACTCGATGTCGGACCCGGCGAAGTACCGAACCAAGGAAGAAACCGAGGCGTTCCTGCAACAGGATCCTATCCTCCTCCTCAAAACCCGAATGGAAGCCGCTGGACAACTCACGGAAGACAGGTACAAGGAACTCGACAAGGAACTCAAGGAAGTGGTGATGCAGGCCGTCGAATTCGCCGAGACCAGCGCCGAGCCGCCCTCGGCAGAAATCTACACCGACATTTACGCCTAATCCACGGAGACAACCATTTATGGCAATCATTACGTATCGCGAAGCCCTCAGACAAGCGCTTGACGAAGAGATGGCAGCAAACCAGGAAGTCATTATTCTTGGAGAAGAAGTGGCCCAGTACGACGGCGCCTACAAAGTAACTAAGGGCCTCCTCGACAAGTACGGGCCGGAACGGGTCCTCGATACACCGATCACCGAATTGGGATTTACCGGGTTGGCCGTTGGTGCGGCGATGGCCGGGATGCGGCCAGTGGTCGAGTGGATGACCATTCAGTTCGGGCTGCTGGCCATAGACCAGCTCATCAACAACGCGGTCAAGTATCGGTACATGTCTGGCGGGCAATTCAGGTTTCCTCTGGTGGTTCGCGGACCCAATGGACCAGCGGAGTACCTCTCGGGCCAGCACAGCCAAAGCTTCGCCAGCTATTTTGTCCACGTTCCTGGTTTCAAGGTGGTTGCGCCTTCGACTCCTTACGACGCCAAGGGCCTGCTGAAGGCCGCTATTCGAGACGACAACCCTGTAATCTTTCTAGAAAGTGAAATGAGCTACGGCAACAAGGGCGAAGTTCCCGAAACGGAGTACTTGGTCGAGATCGGAAAGGCCGACATCAAGCGACCGGGTACGCAGGTGACCCTAGTGAGCTTCAGCAAGCCCGTACTCATGTGTCTGACCGCCGCCGAGGCTCTGGCCAAGGAAGGCATCGAAGCCGAGGTCGTGGACCTCCGATCGCTTCGTCCACTCGACAAAGACACGGTCTACACCTCGGTGCGCAAGACCAACCGTGCTGTGGTCGTCGACGAAGCCTGGCCGCAAGCGTCGGTGGGAAGTTGGGTGCAGGCCGAAATTATGAAGGACTGTTTTGACGATCTGGACGCTCCCGTCGAACTTGTCGCGAGCGAAGATGTTCCCATGCCTTACAACCACACTTTGGAACTGGAAGTTCAGCCGACCATCGCCAAGATCGTTGCGGCAGCCAAGCGGACCATGTACCGGATCTAGGAGGAAGAGTGCAAAAGATCACGCCATTTTTGTGGTTCAATGACCAAGCGGAACAAGCCGCTCGGTTTTACGTGTCGGTGTTTCCCGATTCTCAACTCTTGTCGGTCGACTCGCAGTCGGCGCGATTTCGTCTTGCCGGTCAGGAGTACATCGCGTTCAACGGCGGGCCCTACTTCACGCTTACACCGGCGATCTCGCTGTTCGTCGATTGCGTCGATCAGGCCGAAGTCGACGACCTGTGGGAACGCCTTTCCGAAGGCGGTGAGAAGTCGCAGTGCGGCTGGGTGAAGGACCGGTGGGGACTTTCGTGGCAGGTTATTCCGTCGGTGCTGGGCAAATGGATGTCCGACCCCGATCCGGTCAAGGCCAAACGGGTGACCGAAGCGATGATGCAGATGGGCAAGATCAATATCATCGAGTTGGAAAGGGCCCATCGCGGCAACTGAGTTGAGGTTCAAGACCCTATTATTTCGGGTGACAGTTTTTTCGGGCAGGATCAAGGAGTTGTTTCGTGGCAGAAAAGGTCTTTATGATCGCCCTCTCTCCCACCATGGAGGAAGGGACGATTCTGAGTTGGAAGAAGAAAGTCGGCGACCAAGTCAAAATGGATGAGCCGCTGTGCGAGGTGGAAACCGACAAGGCCAGCATGGAGTATCTGTCAAGTCAGGAAGGAACCTTGTTGGCGATCGTCAAGGATGTGGGGACTTCGGCTCGGGTAGCCGACTTGATCGCGGTTATTGGCGAGCCCGGTGAGGACTTCTCGGCGTTGCTGGCGCTTCAAAGTGTTCCTTCGTTGCCCAAAGACGCCCCGGTGAAGGTTCCCGACACGGGAGTTGCTCCTTCAACCGCTTCGATACCCGCACCGGCGGGAGGCCGCGTCAAGAGTTCCCCGCTGGCCAGAAAGTTGGCAGCGACGAAGGGAATCGAGATCGCTCAAGTTGCCGGTTCGGGCCCCGACGGACGTGTGGTCAAGGCCGATATCGACAACTTTGTTCCCTCAAAGACAGCGCCCGGAGCTAGCGGATTCTCACCGGCAAGCGTGGGGACTTCGAGCCTGAACGACGACAGGATCGCCGTCAGCCGAAAGCGTCAAACCATCGCCAAGCGCCTTGGAGAAAGCCTGTTTACGGCGCCTCACTTCTACCTCACCCTGGCCATTGAGATGGACCAGTTGATGGAGGCCCGCGACAGGATTAACGCCAAGCGGAAGGAAAAAGTTGGCCTGAATCCCTTCATCCTCAAATTCCTTGCCGAAGCCCTGAAACGGCATCAAGCCCTGAACTCAAGCTGGGAAGGCGAGTTCATTCAGAACCATTCAAGCATCGATCTGGGCATCGCGGTGGCCCAGCCCGACGGTTTGATCACGCCCATCGTCAAGGACGCGGGGTCGAAGGGCATTCTCCAGATCGAGGCCGAACTCAAGGACCTGATCGAGCGGGCGAGGAACAACCAATTGAAACCCGAAGAGTACTCGGGGGCGAGTTTCACGATCAGCAACCTGGGAAGCTTCGGAATCGAGGAATTCACGGCCATCATCAACCCGCCGGGCGTGGCCATTTTGGCGTTGGGTTCCACGGTCAAGACGCCGGTGGTTGCCGATGACGACAGCATTGTCGTCAGAAGGATCATGAAGGTGACCTTGAGCTGCGACCATCGGGTTGTCGACGGAGCGGTCGGTGCCAGCTTCCTTACAGAGTTCAAGAGGATGATCGAGGACCCGTATACAGTCCTGCTGTGAGTTTTCCTCTTCGACCCCTTTTCAGCCGGCGCCATCGGGACTAAGGTAGGAGGATGAAATTCCTCGTCCTTCTACCTGCCGTGATCCATTTCTACATCTTCTTTCTGGAAAGCTTTCTGTGGGGAAAACCCCGAACCAACCAAATCTTTGGGCTGAGAGCCGCCGATGCTGAGGCGACGCGGCCGCTGGCCTTCAACCAGGGCGTCTACAACCTGTTGCTGGCCGTGGCCGTGGTTGCCGGCTGGTGTTTGTGGATGGGCTTTCCCACCTTTGGCAAAGGCCCTTTTGCCGGAATGGTGCTGATGGTCTACGGACTGTCCTCCATTTCGGTGGCAGGACTGACGCTGATCGTCTCGTCTCCGGCGCTGTGGCGGTCGGCGTTGATCCAGCTTCTGCCGGCGGTTTTGGCGCTCGTCGTTGTCTTCCTTCCCTGAGTTTGAGCGCATCCGCCTTCATGCCTTCTCGCTACAGATTTCACTCGGTTCTCTTTGCTGCCTCTTTTTGCCTTAGTCTGGCCTCCGGCATCGAAAACTACGCGCTGATCTTCTACGTTCGTGACCTTTTTGGCGCGGACAAGACCGCCGTCGGTTTGATCTCGGCCGGGCTCGACCTGTTTTATTTTGCAGGAATCTTGCTGTTCCTGGCTTGGAAGAAACCCCATCCCCGGTTCGTTGCTTGGTTTGCCGCTTGGTCCATGGCGGCGTGCATCGGCCTCTACCTGGCGATCCCCAATTGGACGGTCACCTTTATTTTCCACTGCCTGTTCGGTTTGGCGATGGCCCTGTTCTGGCCGAGGATCATGGGCTGGCTCAGCTGGGGCGTCGAGGGCAAGGACTTGGGCCGGACCATGGGGAGGTTTAACTTTAGTTGGGCCTTCGGCGGAATTTTGGCTCCGTTTTTGGGAGGGTTCCTGGTCGAGGTCGACCCCCGCCTGCCGTTTGTGGTGGCGATGGCGTTGCTGATTGTCACAGGGCTACTCATGCCCTTGGGGTCAAAACTCTTTCCCCGTCTCAAAGAAAGGCAGCCCGCGACGCCGGTGGAGGAGGAACAAGTTCCTGGGGTTTCCGGGCCAACACCCCTGAGGAATCCGGCTAGGCTGGGCGTGGCAGGCGCGTACTTCTTGATGGGAGTCCTCTTGTTCATCTTTCCCGCGTACGCCAAGGAGAGCCTCGGGTTTTCGGAAACGCTGTCGGGTTCGTTCCTGCTGGTGAGGTTGGCCGTCGCTACCCTGGGTTTCAGTCTGTGGGGCCGCTGGACCTTCTGGCATTTTCGTTTTTGGCCTCTGATCGCCGGCATGACAAGTCTGCTTGCGTTGATCGTCCTGTTCCCGTTAGGAACTGCGCCCTGGCATTTCTACCTTCTGTTTGCCGTTGTCGGATTTGTGTTCAGCTTTCTCTACAGTTACGCCTTGTTCCACGGCGTGGCTGGCTCCAGGAACCGCGAGCGCAGCACGACCATCCACGAAGCCGTCCTCAATGTCGGGCTCTTCTTCGGGACTGCCCTGGGGGGATGGGTGAGTCAAACTTGGTCGATGACGATGGCCTTCGTTATGGTCGGAGGTGGAATCTTGGCCACTCTTGTTTTGCAGGGCGGTCTCTATCGATTTGGAATGGCGAAGAAATTGTAAAGGGAACTTGACTTCGCAGAATTCCCCCCCTAAATTGAGGCCATCTTACTGGAGGAAACTATGCACCGAACAGTTTTCATGGCCCTTGCGGCCCTTGTTTTGGGAGTCGGCCTGGCGGGCGCTCAGGCAAGACCCCTTGTCATCGGTTCGAAGATCGATACAGAGGGTGCCCTTTTGGGCAAGATCATCGTCAGGGTCCTGACCGCCAATGGAATCTCGGTGACCGACAAGACAGGCTTCGGAACCACCGACATCGTTCGAAAGGCCATCATCGCCGGTGAGATCGATGTCTACCCCGAGTACACGGGCAACGGCGGGTTCATCTTCAGCGGCACGGACCCCGAAATCTGGAAGGACGCCAAGAAGGCCTGGGAAACCGTCAAGAAGCTTGACTTGGAGAAGAACGCTCTAGTCTGGCTGACTCCCGCCCCCGCCAACAACACCTGGGCGATCGCCGTGCGCAGCGACTTGGCCAAGAAGGAGAAGCTGGCCACCCTCGAGGATCTGGGCCGCTACGTCGCCAAGGGAGGCGCCTTCAAGATCGCCGGTTCGGAGGAGTTTCTTTCGCGGCCCGACGCGTTGCCTGCGTTCCAGAAGGCGTATGGATTTACGATGAACAAGGACCAGTTCGTGTCGGTTTCGGGCGGGAACACGGCGCTGACCGAGAAGGCGGCTTCGCTGGGGACCGACGGGGTCAACGCCGCCATGGCCTACGGAACCGACGGGGCCATTGCCGCCCTTAGTTTGGTGGTCTTGACCGACACCAAGGGCGTCCAGCCCGTTTACCAGCCGGCTCCGCTGGTGGGCGCGAAAGCCGCCAAAGAACAACCCAAACTTGACCAATATTTGGCTCCTGTCTTCCGTTCCCTGGATCTGGTGACGCTTCAGACCCTCAACGCGCGCATCCAGGTCAACGGAGAATCGGCCGACGCCGTCGCCGCCGATTATCTGAAGAAGAAAGGGTTCGTGAAATAGGAGCCTGGGCTGCCACCTTTGTGCTTGGTGCTTTGACCCTGATCGGCCCTTGGCTTCAGGTGAAGCCCAACCGCATCGTCGAAGGGACCTCTCGCAGTTTGGCGTTCGACGACGGCTTTTGGGGTGCCGTATGCCTGGGGCTTTGGGCGCTTCCCCTGCTGGTGTCTGTATTTTCGAAGAATCCTCGGACACCGGCCAGGGCCGCCTGGGCCATTTTCGTGATGGTTCCGGTTGTCGTGCTGCTGGGTTCGGGTGCCGTGGCCTCGGCGTTGGTTCCCGACGGGTCGTTCGTGAGGGTTTCTCCCTCTTGGTCGTTCTGGATCACGATCTTGGGATGCTACGCTGGCGCTCTTGTTCTGGGACCGCTGACAGAGTTGCCTCGGTCTTGGTTGACCCTCGGCAAGGCCGTCTTCCCGGCCGCCTGCCTGGTGGGTCTGGCCACGGGTGCTTTCGCCCAGCTTTCCCTTCTCAAAGAGTTCGTCGCTCAAAGCGACGTGTTCTGGGACGCGGCGAGAATCCACTTGATCCTTTCCGGGGTGGCCGTCCTGGCGGGAACCTTGCTGGGAACCCTGACCGGCTGGGGCGCTCACAGGCTCGTTCAATTCCGACGTCCAGCGTTCTTTTTTTTGAACCTCGTTCAGACCCTTCCCAGTCTGGCATTGTTCGGTCTGCTGATCGTCCCCCTTGCGGCGCTGGGGCTGGGCGGCATCGGTCCGACACCGGCTCTTGTTGCGTTGGCGCTGTACGCCGCCTTTCCGATCGCTCGCTCGACGCTCACGGCGTTTGACCACCTGGACGCGGCCGTGCTCGACGCCGGGCGTGGTTTGGGTATGGGCCGCGCGCACCTGTTCTTTCGGGTTCAGTTTCCGTTGGCATTGCCTGTGGTTTTGGAAGGCGTGAGAACGGCTAGTGTGCAGGCTGTGGGAAACACCGTCGTGGCCGCCCTCATCGGAGCTGGAGGTCTGGGGAGTCTTGTGTTCCTCGGCCTGGGGCAGTACGCGCCCGATTTGATCCTGTTGGGCACGCTGCCGGTTGTTGTGTTGGCCTTGGCCGTCGATTTGGGGTGGGTGATCGTCCTTGGGCTTCTGAACAGGAGAGTACGAACATGACCATAGCCTTCGACGAAGTGCGCATGCTGTACGGGTCTCAGGTCGCCCTCGACGGGCTGACGTTGACCCTGGCGCATCGTGAGCTCACCGTTCTGGTCGGTCCGTCGGGAAGCGGAAAATCCACCTTGCTTCGGACGATCAACCATTTGGTGGTACCCACTTCTGGAACTGTAACCCTCGACGGCCGAAGGGTAGACTCGTGGAAGCCCGAGGACCTTCGACGCGGGATTGGGTACGGCATTCAAAGCGTTGGCCTGTTTCCCCACCACACCGTCGGAAAGAACATTGCGGCCGTGCCCTCGCTTTTGAAGTGGTCCCGCGCGAAGATTGCCGATCGGGTCGAAGAACTTTTGGTGTTGGTGGGCCTCGATCCTTCTCGGTACCGCGACCGTTACCCTCACGAGCTGTCGGGTGGAGAGGCTCAACGGGTGGGTGTGGCCAGGGCCTTGGCTGCCGACCCGCCGCTCCTTCTCCTCGACGAACCGTTCAGTGCCGTTGACCCCGTGACCCGGCTTCGACTCCAGGGTGAATTCCTCTCTATCCAAAAAACCCTACACAAGACCGTGGTCTTCGTCACCCACGACGTCGATGAGGCCATTCGGCTGGCCGACCGAATCGTGCTCCTCGATCACGGGCAAGTGGTCCAGTACGACACGCCCGAGACTCTGCTGGATCGACCGGCAACGCCCTTTGCGGCTCGGTTTTTGGGGAGCGACCGCGCCTTGAAACGGCTCTCGCGGCGCACCGTGGCCGAGTACGCCAAACCCGCGCCTCGTGCCGTCCTTGATCGCGGAAAGCTCGGCCCCGTCACCGGCGGGCCGAGCCGATTCGTTTGGGTCACCGACACAGAAGGCCGGTTGTTGGGGAGCCTCGACACTGAGCTCCTGACGGGGACGGATCCGGGTGCAGTGCTTTCGCCCGCCGGTGAGGACCTTGTGATCTCGCGCCAGGCGAGCCTGCGGGAGGCGCTTTCCGTCATGGTGGGAACCGGGGCCCGCGCACTTCCCGTTGTCGAGGCAGACCGCCTTTGGGGCGAGATCCGGCTCCACGACATTGAAGGAGCCGGTCAGCAGTCGGCCTTGCGGGTGGCCGAACCATGATCCGGCGTTGGGTGGCACCCGTGTTTTGGACGGCCCTTCTCGCCCTGTTTGTTGTTGATCAGACGGTCACCAAGGGGATCTTGGGAATGTTATGCCCCGGTCAGGTCAATCTTCTCTACCCGCGGGCCGACCTTTTGTCGCTGACTCTGGAGCACCTGGCGCTGGTCGCCACCTCGAGCGCCTTGGCGGCTATTGTTGGCGTCGGCGCAGGCCTGGCCGTGACGCGGCCGTGGGGAACCTTGTTCCGACCACTGGCCGACCGGTTGGCGGCCTTTGGCCAAACCTTTCCCCCTGCCGCGGTCTTGGCCCTCACCATTCCCTGGTTGGGGTTTGGTTTTGCCCCTACCGTGCTCGGACTCTGGCTGTACGGAACGCTTCCCGTCCTTCGCGGCACCCTGGTCGGCCTCGGACAAGTCTCGGTGTCGCTTCTTGACGCCGGAAGGGGTCTTGGATTCGGTCCGCTTTCGCTCTTTCTACAGGTTGAGGGACCTCTGGCTTTCCCGTACCTGTGGTCTGGTTTGAGATCGTCGGTGGTGGTCAACGTCGGGACGGCCGCGCTGGGCGCTACCGTGGGGGCAGGCGGGCTCGGGGCTCCCATTGTCTCGGGTCTCGTGACCCAGAACTACGCCTTCCTCTTGGAGGGAGCGATCGCCTCGGGTTTGCTGGCACTGACCGTTGACGCTTGGTTTGGGGTTGTTGCCAGGCCCAATCCCTCCTCTTAATCGGAATCCCAAAGGCTGACCAAAACCGTCATCTTGACGGAGGTGCGGACCAACACTACCTTGAAGTCTGCGCAACCGGGCGTGCACCGGCCTAAGGAGAATTCATGTCGAACGAAACCTACGACTTGATCATTATTGGCGGAGGCCCTGGCGGCTACGTGGCTGCCATCCGAGCGTCCCAGTTGGGATTGAAGACAGCCGTTGTCGAGAAAGACAAGTTGGGAGGCGTCTGCGGAAACTGGGGTTGCATTCCTTCGAAGGCGCTAATCAATCAAGCCGAGGCCTATCACGCCATCGCCGCTCTCGAACACATGGGGGTCAAGGTTGATGTGTCGGGGCTTGATTATTCGAAGGTTCAGGCCAAGAGCCGCGCCGCGGCCGACGGGTCGGGTAAAGGGACTGCCTACTTGATGAAGAAGAACAAAGTCGACGTGGTCGCTGGGCAGGCCGTCGTGAGCGGCGCCGGCGAAGTGACCGTCAGCAGTACCCAAAAGCTGACTGCGAAGGCGATCTTGGTCGCGACAGGTTCGCGACCAAGGGAACTGCCTGGTTTCGAGTTTGACGAAAAACAAGTGCTCTCCAGCACGGGAATATTGGCGATGACAAGCCTTCCGAAAAGCCTTGTTATTCTCGGTTCCGGGGCAATCGGGATGGAATTCGCTTACGTCATGAACGCGTTTGGGGTGGAGGTGACCGTGATCGAAATGCTGCCGCGCATCCTGCCCATCGAAGACCACGAGACAGCCGCCGTTGTTGAGAAGGCCTTTGTGAAGAGGGGCGTGAAGTTTTTGGTGGGAACCAAGGCCGCTTCGCTGACCAAGTCGGCGGCAGGGATTGCTCTGACCGTTGAGAAGGACGGCAAGACTGAAATCCTCAAGGCTGAAAAAATTCTTGTCGCCGTCGGGCGGGTTCCTAACACCGAGAATTTGGGGTTGGAGAAACTTGGGGTGAAGCTCGACCGCGGTTTTGTTCAGGTCAAGGACTACTACCAAACCGACGCTGCCTCGATCTACGCCATTGGGGACATCGTGCCCAGCCCGCTGTTGGCCCACGTCGCCAGCAAGGAAGGCGAGATCGCCGTCGAATACCTCGCGTCAAAACTGAAGGGCACAAAGGCGCCCCACGAGACAAAGCTTGATCCGATGCTGATTCCGGGGGCAACCTACTGCGAACCGCAAATCGCCAGTTTTGGACTCACCGAAGAAAAGGCCAAGGAGAAGGGGATCGCCCACAAGACCTACAGCTTCCCCTTTACAGGCAATGGAAAGGCCAAGGCCGTGGACCACACCGAGGGCCTCGCCAAGATCGTCTACGATCCGGTAACCCACGAAATCTTGGGCGGGCACGTCGTCGGGCTCTACGCCACCGAGCTGATCCACGAACTGCTGCTGGCCAAGAAGGCCGAACTCCTCCCCGAGGACATCGCCACCATGGTCCACGCGCATCCGACGGTCAGCGAGGCGGTGATGGAGGCCGCGCGTGGCGTGGAGGGCTGGGCCATCCACATCTAGGCTCGAATCTCGGGACCCTGGCTTCGCCTCGGACTCGGACCAATCCTCACGTGTCAAAGGCACGCTCCGGTTGGCCCTTCGTTCTTGGCTTCGCCAGAGTCCCGATTTCCGTCGCCTAGATGCGGATGGAAACGAAATTGGAGACTAGCCCCAACAAAGTAGGATTGGAGTTTTGCGACAGCGAAACTCAAGGGTCTCGCCGAAGGCGAGCACCCAGGATTAAGGACGGTTAAGAAAAAGGACCTTCCAAGGGTCCGCAAATGACATTTCGATTACAAATGCATCGAAGGCCTTTTCGCTCCCCTGGCCTTTTTGATAGCTTCTTCTTTGACAGGGTTCTTTAAAAGACTTTAATAGACACTGTAGGTGTTCTTCGGTCTTCATTGGTCCCTGTCTACAATTCCCAGGAGGAATTCTTTCATGAAGCTTCTCAAGTTTATCCCCGTTCTTGCCCTCGTTTTCCTGGCCGTGGCTTGTGCTCCCTCCATTCCCCAGAAAGACGTTGACGCCGCCGCCGCCGCTTTCGCCGATGCCAAGACCGCTCAGGCCGACGTGTTCGCCGCCGACGCCTACAAAGTCGCCAGCGATGCCAACGACGCCCTCCAGGCCAACCTGACCGCCAAAGATTATGGCAAGACCGCCGACCTGGCCAAGGCCGTGGTTGACGCTTCCGCCAAGGCCAAGGATGCCGCCGCTGCTGGTGTTGAGGCTGCCAAGGCCGAAGTGACCAAGCTTGCCGCCGATGTCCCCGTTTTGGCCGACCTGGTCAAGAAGGAACTCGCCAAGGCTGTGAAGGCTGGCAAGAAGGCCAAGATCGACCTCCCCAAGACCAAGACCGAAGTTGACGCCGCTTCCAAGGCTCTGACCGATGCCCAGGCTGCCGTGACCGCTGGTAACGTTGGCGATGCCAAGACCAAGCTCGCCGCCGTCCAGGCCGCGTTTGCCGCTGCGCAGGCGACCCTCGAAGCCGCTGGTTTCAAGAACTAATTTTCCCTTCCTGATCTAGGAAACAGAGCCGGTCCCGTTGGGGCCGGCTTTTTTTTGGAGGAACTGTCCGCCGCAGGAAGAAGAAGGGCAACTGCCGCTCCCTCTGACCTAGATTCAAACCAAAGTTGCCCACCCAACAACCTCGCAAAGTTGCGGCATAGGGACAGCCCAAGACCCGAGCCAACTTCGCCGTTCGTACCGTTGGTCGATGACGGAGTCTGTCCTTTGGCCAATTGGTCCAGAACCTCGGTTGGGATGCCAGGTCCCGTATCTTCGACGCGGAATTGCCCAGCCCCCTCACGAAGCTCGAACACCACCCGGATTTCACCACCGTCGGGAGTGAACTTCTGTGCGTTAGCGAACAGATTTCGCAGGATGGTCGTCACCATCTTTCGGTCGGTGTAAAGCACGGTCGCGGGTGCCTGAATCGTGATCTTCAGCTTCTTGAGCTGAATCAACGTGGTGAAAGGCTGGATGGCATCGGCGATCAGGTCGGAAGGTTCGACGGGTTCGATGAGCAACTCCATGCTCCCTTGCTGACTCTGCGCCCAATCCAAGAGATTCTCCAAAAGGGAGTAGCTGTTTCGGGCGGACACGGCCAACGCATCGAGCATTTCTCCTCGGTCCTCACGGCACATCCTATCGCTCTGCATCAACTCGACAAGACCCATCTGTCCGCTCACCGGGCCTCGGAGGTCGTGGGCGATTAACCTCATCATGCGGTCTCGCGTCTCCAGCGACGCCTCAAGCTGCAATTGGTTTCGCAGCATTTCCAAGGTCACCAGTCCCAGGGTCCAGGCGACAATGCCGACGAGACTGACCATGAGCAGCACAACAAGCCCGTTGCTGTGGAGCAGCGACCCGGTTTGCGGCTCGCCAAACGCCATGATCATTCGCGCCAAAGTAAAGACGATCAGGACAACCCACACCGTTTCGAACGCCAGAAGGAAGGGTCCATAGCGCTTTCTTTCGGCGTGGAAGCCCGTTCCCAGGAGAAGGAGTATCCTCGCCCAAATCGAGGTCATGACCACCGCATAGACGATGACTCTGGCCAAGTAGAGGTTCCACACGAAGGTGAAAACAACAAAAAGGAGTAGGAAGGCGGCAAGCGTCATGGCCCACAAACTCCATTGGGCGGGGCGGCGGGCAAAACGTCGAAGGCCGTGTTCCAGCAGGCCGTTGCCCAAAACGAGCAAGCTGTTGGCGAGGATGACAGAAATCCAGGGGCTGAGAACCCCACGGGTTAGCAAGAGGCCGATTCCGACAGTGATCACGGTGTTTCCGAGGGCCCAGTCTCTGCGCCACGGAGGAGTCGTGCCTCCCACCGCCAAGGACCACGAGTAGGCGCATACGGCCGCTGCCACAACGAGACCACAAACGATGACGGTAGGAAGATCGAAGTTCATACCCCAAGTATCGATTGGTGAGAGAGCGCCGTCAAACCCTTGCACATGCTAGAATATTGGCGGAGGATCCTTCATGCATTTTGACCTTCCCCTCGACGAATTAAAACTGTACAACCCGCCGCTGGTGGAACCGGGGGACTTCAACACGTTCTGGACAACGACTTTGGCAGAGGCCCGGCGTCACCCGCTCGGCGCCACCTTCACCCGCTTTGAGAGTTACCTCAAATTGATAGAAACCTTTGACGTTACGTTCCACGGGTACGGCGGGCAGCCTGTCAAAGGATGGTTTCTTGTTCCTGCCGTGCGCAAGGGCAAGCTTCCCTGCGTGGTCGAGTACATCGGTTACGGGGGAGGGAGGGGGCTGCCGCAAGATTGGCTGCTTTACCCTTCGGCGGGTTACGCTCTTCTGGTCATGGATACCCGCGGACAGGGTTCGGTTTGGCGAACGGGCGACACCGCCGATCCCGAAATCGAGGGAGGCAATCCTCAGATACCAGGGTTCATGACGCGGGGGATTCTGAACAAGGAAACCTACTACTACCGCCGGGTCTTTACCGACGCAGTGCGGGCCATCGAAGCCGCCCGAAGCCACGAAGCCGTCGACCCCGAGCGCATCGCCGTCGCCGGGGGCAGTCAGGGCGGAGGGATTGCCCTCGCCGCGGCCGGGCTGGTCCCCGACGTGAAGTTGGCGCTGCCTGACGTTCCCTTTTTGTGCCACTTTCAGAAGGCCGTCACGATGACCGACGCCAATCCCTACGCCGAAATCCGCGACTTTTTGAAGCGCCACCGCCACCACGAAGCCGCCGTTTGGGAGACCCTGTCCTACTTTGATGGCCGCAGTTTCGCCAGCCGCGCGAAGATGCGCGCCTTGTTCTCTGTGGCCCTGATGGACGACATTTGCCCGCCTTCAACCGTGTTCTCGGCGTACAACCGCTGGGCCGGTCCCAAGGACATCACGGTTTGGACCTACAACCACCACGAAGGGGGAGAGACCTTCCAGGCGGTCGAACGGCTCAAGATGCTGGAGAGGTATTTGTAGAGAACCCCTATTCGTTGTAAAGCATCGACACTTCGCTAGACGAGAGAACCCGGTTGTAGATCCTGATCTGCTCCTCCAAGCCTGAGTAGGCCAGGGTTGTTTGGAAGCCAAGAATCACGTAGCCGGCAGAAGACGCCGTCGCCGTTGTAAAAGTGTTTGTTGTCTGTCCCTGCAAGCTTCCGTCAAGGTAAAGAGAAAGCTGAAAAGACGTGCCATCGTAGACCAGCACCGCGTGATGCCAGGTGTTTGCCGTCGGCGATACTAGACTGGGAACCGACACCCCTCCAACTCCACTTTGACCAACGCCCGCATTGAGGGTACCTGTGACAAGCTCCAGGTTAAAATTGAACTCGGGATTGGTCAAACCAAGGGTCTCGATCAACAATGACGTTCCAGCCAAAGATGCTGCACTTGGATTGAACCACATACTGACGCTGAGCGACTGAGTGGCAGAGATGTCGGTCAGGGGACTCGGTGCAAAGCTGACGTACGCGTAGTTGCTGGAATCTGGTGAGTTCAAGTTCAGAGCCTCGTTTACAACGCCTTTGCGTCCGGTGGTAAAGCTTTGGCTACCCCCGAGCACGGAGGTGGCAGTGCCATTGTTGGTACCAACTGTGTCGTTCAGACTGCCATTCAACAGCCACTCTGCCCCCAGACCGGTGCGCGGAATACCATAAAAAGCATACAAAACTTGATTGGCGGAGCCAAACGTGTAGCTCGAACCGGCATTGTAAGTCACACCTGAACCGTCACGGGCCGTGTTCCATTCCCAAAAGACGCCGTTCTGTTTCGTGAGCTGTCCGGTGTTGTCAAGAACGGTTGCTGTAGCGCCTGAGCTGTACCAAGTCCGGCTGTCGATAGGCGGCTTGCCACCAAGGTTGCCGTTCCCGTCGTAGGTGATCGAGTAGAGCTTGCCGAAGGGCTGAAGGGAGTTCTGGCAACTGATCAGTTGTGTCAGAAAGATGGTGAGTAGCGGCAACAAACCGAAAACTGCGGCCGACCGAAAATCCCGACTAAACTTTTTGTGCTCGTACATTCTGAGAGAAAATTAGTTTGCACAAACTTTTGCGTCAAGTCCCTTAGGACTGGGAAAGGAGGTCGGGGCCGTAACTGAGGCGGGCGTACGGGAGAAAGGCGCCGATGAACCCGAGGGCCATCAACACCGAAAATAGATCGTTCGAAGTCTCGACAAACAGGACACCGCCAGCGTAGGCGACCACGATGGATCCGAGCCCGCCTATGGCGGAACTCAGAATCGTTTTGGGAAGGTTTTTTCTGACGACCTTCACCAAGAAGATAATCGCCAAGACCACGAGTGAGGCCGCAACAATCACGTGGAGCAGAATGAACCCGGGTTGGTGGTAAACCGAGTACTTTTCCGCTCCCTTTGGAATTTCCTGGTAGAGGCTGGCTAGAACCCCGAGCAGGAATTGAAGGGCGAGAAGCCCCAGAATGATGGCCGGCAGGCGTTTTGACACGATTGACCCCCAACGATTTCAGATGCCTCAACCTTAATCTGATTCAAGAAATCAGGAAAGTGGTCCTCACTCCTTCGCCGGATGGCTCTCCCACTTCACGCCGAAGGGCGGCAACCCCGCGGCTTTGTGGTTGTTGAAGTTCATCGTGAACACAAAATCGGTGGTTCCGTCGCTCCTTTTCTGGGCGTTGACTCCCGGCGGAAGCCCCTCAACAACCGGTTTGACGCCGGCTCGTTTGGCCAAGGCCGTCATCAGGTCGTCGGTGAAGCGCTGGTCGACCTTGGCGGCGAGGTAGTAGACCTCGCCCTTGCCGAACTTGTGCCTTGTCAGCACGGGCCGACCGGCGTACCAGTCGTCACCGTAAGTGGCCAAGACTTCCGAGCCTTCGGCGTGAACGACCTCGCAAAAGGTTTCTATGGTGTAGTCGCCCGAGAGCCCCAAATCGTTGCCCACGACGGGAACCGCGCGGTTGTGCTGGCTCTTCCACAACGGGTCGAGTTCTTCGGCCCACACTCCCGCCAGAGCGCGCAGAGGCCCAGGCATACCTCCTTCGAAAACAAGGTCGGTGTCGTCCACCCAGCCTGAAAGGAAGGTGAGCACCAAAGTGCCTCCACCTTCGACAAAGGCCTTCAGGCGCTCGGCCGTGCCAGGCTTGACCATGTGGAGCCAAGGGGCGGCGACGAGCTTGTACCCGTCTAGGGGCTGATCTTGGTTGGGTACATCGCAGGTGATCGAACGGCGCCACAGCGCGCGGTGAAACTCGAGGCAGGCTTTCTCGTAGTCGCGTTCGGGCTTGTTGAAGCCCTGAAGTTCGTCGATCACCCAGCGGTTTTCCCAATCGTAGATCACAGCGGCCTGGGCGCTCTGGCGCATTCCGACCACTGGCGACAAGGCCTTCAAGTCGCGGCCGACCTCGGCGACCTCCTGAAAGACCCTTGTGTTTTCGTGACCCACGTGGTCGACCACGGCGCCGTGGAATTTCTCGCTGGCCCCACGGCCCTTTCGCCACTGAAAATACAGCACCGCGTCGCTTCCATGGGCTACGGCCTGCAGGCTCGACAGCCTGTGCATTCCCGGTGCCTTGAGGCGGTTGACGGGTTGCCAGTTCACTTGGCTCGGAGTGCTCTCCATCAGCAGCCAAGGCTGGCCCGATTTCAACGAACGGTTTTGATCGTGGAGGAAGGCGACGCGGCTGGCTTCTTCGGCGTCACTAGTTTCGGCGTTGTGCCAGCGGGGGTAGTTGTCCCAGCTGATGATGTCGACATACGGGGCCCAACTCCAGTAGTTCAGGCCGGGGTAGGTTCCCATCATATTCACGGTGATGGGGAGGTTGGGTGTGATGCTCCGCAGCGGTGCCGATTCGGCCCTGAAGAAGTCGAGCGACTGGTGGTCGACGAAACGCTTCCAATCGAGAATCAGCCCATGTAGGGAGGACTCTCCCTGAGGTGCGGGGCTCTCGACTTGGGACCAGTCGGTGAGACGGTGGCTCCAGAAGTCCGTCCACCAAGCCTTGTTCAGCTCCTCAAGGGTTGTGTACCTCTTTTGCAGCCAGGCCCGGAAGGCGTCCTGACAAAGCGGGCAGTGGCATTCGCCGTTGTATTCGTTGGACACATGCCAAAGGATGAGCGAGGGCCGCTTGCCGTAGCGTTCGGCCAGGCGGGTGTTCATTTCGACAGCCTTGCGGCGGTAGGTTGGCGAGGTATAGCAATGGTTATGTCGGCCTCCGTGGAGGTCGCGGATCCGGTTGGCCTGACAGCGCAGAATTTCGGGGTACTTTTGGCTCATCCAGGCTGGCTTGGCACCGCTAGGCGTGGCCAGAATGACCGCCATTCCCGCTTTTTCAAGACGTGCCATTAACGAATCCAACCAGCCAAAATCGTACTTTCCGTCCTCCGGCTCGAGTCTTGTCCAGGCAAAGATCCCCAAGGAGACCGCATTGGCGCCGGCCAGAGGAAAGAGCCGGAAATCCTCATCGACGATGTCGGGTCGGTCGAGCCATTGGTCGGGGTTGTAGTCCCCGCCGTGCAACAGGGTCCGAAGGAAAGTTTTCATCCTATTATTCCATACCTCTTTGGTTCGCCTGTCCATCGGAGGCAAGGAGCAGGAGTAGCACAAAATGAACCTGCAGGCTACGCTGAAACCGTGGCCATGCTTTTTCCCGAACTCCCTGGTTTGCCTCTCCCTTTCCGCTTGCGAAGCCTTGGTGTCGGTCACCAACAGGAGCCTATCAGGCGACCTCATGGGTATCCTCACCATCAGTGGATTCAGGTACGTTCGGGGAGCCTTGCCCTGGCTTTAGGCGAACTCAGGGGCGTCGTCCGCGCCGGCGATGGTTTCTACCTGAGGCCCAACGAACCACATTCCTACGTCGCTGAGGCTGGTGGCGCCGTTGTCGACTGGATGGCCTTCGACGGGTCCGGCGTCGAGGAAGCCTTGGGGAACGGCCCTTTGACGAGTAGCGGTATCTATCGATTGTCCGACCTCGAGGCCGTCGACAGGGCGCTTGTTCGGGCGTGGACGACGGCTTCGGCCCGCGGAAACAACGGGTCGCAACTGTCGGCCTGCGTCTACGACCTCCTGATGGCTCTCACCGAGGCCGCGGCCGGGTTGGGTCAGGTCAGCGTCGCGGCCGGACTGGGTCGCCTCGAACCCGTATTGGCGGCGCTTGCCCACAGACCCGCCGCACCCTGGGATGTCGGCGCGTTGGCGTCGATGATCGGCGTGACTCCCCAGCACCTGGGTAAACTCTTTCGACGCGCCTTGGGCCAATCTCCTTTGGAATATATGGTTCGGCTCCGGCTCAATCGGGCCCTGCAACTGCTTGTCGAGCGTCCCGACCTGAGGGTCCATGAGGTGGGGGAGGCCGTCGGCTATCCCGACACCAACTACTTCATCCGTTTGTTTCGCCAACGCGAAGGAAGCACCCCCGGCCAGTTCCGTTCCCTCCACCTGGGCGAATGATTTTCGCCCCGCGTCGTGGTAGGGTATCGTCCATGACAACCACTCCCCTACTTTTGGCCCGGTTTTCCTTGGTTCAAACCTGCTACCAGATTGGCACCGTCATGATGATGTCGGTGGGCATCTTGGCCGCCGCTCCTCTGGCGCCCTCGCCGTTGTGGGGCGCCCTGCCGCTGGCCCTGTCGGTGGTCGGCACCTTCGCCTCCCTCTTCCCGGCGTCGGCCTTTATGAAGCGCTGGGGACGAAAACGAGGCCTGTTGGTGGGGATGAGCCTCGCCGCCGTCGGTGTCACCACCATCATTGGCGGCCTCCTGAGCGGCAACTTTGTTCTGCTGTGCGCGGGGTTTCTGGTTTACGGCCTGCACCAGTCGTTCCTGCAGTTCTTGAGATTTATGGCCATGGAGGCCGCGGGACCCGAGAAGAGCGCCGGAGCGTTGTCGTGGATTCTTGTCGCCGGAATACCCGCGGCGTTCCTGGGGCCGCTGTTGGGACTCTGGGGTCGCGACCTAGGGCCTGTGGCTTTTTCTGGGAGTTACGGACTCCTGTTGGGGGTTTTGACCGTTCAAGTTCTTCTGGTCGCCAGCCTGCCTGCGGTTAAGGTCGGCGGTTCAGTCCAGGCTGCAGGTGATCCGCCGCGACCTTGGCGGGAGCGCCTGGGGGATCCGGCACTGTGGCTGGCGCTCACGGCCGCCTCGTTCAGCTACGGTTTGATGGTTATGCTGATGGCTGCAACGCCTGTGGCCATGCACGAGCACGGGCATCCTTTGTCGGCTTCGACCCTGGTCTTGCAAGGGCATGTGCTGGGAATGTACGTCCCTTCATTCTTCTCGGGCGCTCTTGTTAAGCGTTGGGGCCCCCGCCGCCTGATCGCTGCCGGCGTGGTGATCTTCGGCTTTGAATTGGCCATGGCCCTTCAAGGAACCGAGTTCCTGCCGTTCTTCGTGGCTATGACTCTGCTCGGGGTGGGTTGGAACTTCCTCTATGTGGGTGGCACGAGCCTGCTGGTGACCCGCTACCGACCCGCCGAAAAGGCCGGCGTTCAGGCGTTCAACGATTCGTTTGTCTATGCTTTTGCCACGATCTCGACCTTCGGTGCCGGTGCGTGGGAACGCGGACTAGGGTGGAGCTGGCTCAACGGCTTGACCGTTCCGTTCCTCGTGATTGTTGTCGCCCTACTCGTCCTTTCTCGTTCCAAGAAATGAAACCGGGAATTGACAGCCCTCAAAAACGGGGTTAGCTTCATCGAAGCGCTTCGATGGGAGTTTCCTTGGCCACCATGAAAGATGTTGCCGACAGGGCGGGAGTCTCGCTAAGTACCGTTTCATACGTGCTGAGCGGTTCCCGCCCCATCTCCGAGCCCACCCGTGTGCTCATTCTCAAGGCCATGGAGGACCTGAAGTTCCACCCCAATGCGGTGGCTCGGGCCCTCGCCAGCAAGCGTACCCGCGTCATCGGCCTCCTCCTCACCCCGCGCGACCGGGGCTTGGGTTTGTCGGACCTTGAATTCGTCAAAGGAGCGGCCGAGGCCGCACGGTCCCTGGACCACCACCTCGTTCTGCTCACCGAGGGGATGGACTCCGAGTCGGAGCTGAGCTACCTCAAGGCCCAAGGTCTGCTCGACGGGGTGATTCTCATGGAGGTGCACCTGGACGATGCACGGGTTGCTTGGCTCCAAAGGCTGGGGTTGCCTTTCAGCATTCTGGGGCGCCCCGATCCCTCGGTGAACCTGTCCTTCGCCGACATCGACTTTGAACAGACCGTCAAGGATATTCTCGAACATCTGCGGGGTCTCGGTCACCAGCGTATCGCCTTCATCAACCAGAGCCGCAAGGCCTTCGATTCGGGTTATGGACCCGCCGTGCGCATGCAGGACGCCTGGAACCGCCAGGGCTCTGACGCCGCGCGGGCGCTGGTTTCCGTCTTCTGCGGGGCCACTCCCCGGGACGGGTGGAACGCCTGCCAGAACCTTTTTTCGGTTCCGGAGCCTCCCACAGCGCTGGTGGTTATGAACGAACGCGGTTTGCCCGGAGTCTTGCAAGTTCTGGCGGCCTTGAAGCTCAGAGTTCCCGAAGACGTTTCGGTCGTGGCCGCGGTGTCTTCGGCCCCGGCCGCCGAAATGATGATTCCCGCGCTGACTTCGGCCGATGCGCCCAGCTTGCAACTCGTCCGCCTTGCCGTCTCGAACCTTGTCAAAACCATAGAAGACCCGAAGGTCGCTCTCGAAAATGTGCTGCTTCCGTGTCGCCTCTCGGTGCGAGCCAGTACGTGTCCTCCTCTCCCATTCGATTCTTCAAGGAAGGAACCATGAAATTCACCGACGGATTCTGGCTGGTCCGCAAGGGCTACACCGTCAACAGTGCCGCCGAGGCCTACGATGCCCGCGAGCACCAGGGAGCCCTCGAAGTTGACGCTCCTACCCGCAAGATCGTCACCCGCGGAGACACCCTTGGCGGCCCCGTGCTGAGCTACCACCTCTGGGCTCCGGCGCCCGACGTCCTGAGAGTTCGGATCAGTCATTTCGAAGGAGGAGTGACCGCTGGACCCTACTTCGCGCTCGAGGCGCCAAGTCACGGTACGCCCGCCATCGTCGTGAACGACACCGAAGCCCGCATCACTTCGGGAAGATTGTCGGCAGCCTTTCGGCGCGGCAACGTCCCCTGGAAGCTCGAATTTTCAGCAGACGGCGTCCCTCTGACCAGCAGCGACACCAAGGGCGCCGCGATGGTCACGGCTCCCGACGGCAAGGTTTTTATGAAGGAGGAGCTGAGCCTCGACGTGGGCGAGCTGGTTTACGGTCTGGGTGAGCGGTTTTCGGCGTTCGTGAAGAACGGTCAAGTGGTCGACTTGTGGAACGAAGACGGCGGTACCGCCAGCGAACAGACCTACAAGAACATCCCCTTCTACCTGACCAACCAAGGCTACGGCGTCTTCGTGAACCACCCCGAACGGGTAAGCGTCGAAGTGGCCAGTGAAAAGGTCAGCCGCGTCCAGTTCAGCCTGGAAGGCGAGGTGCTCGAATACTTCGTGTTCTTCGGCCCCTCGCCCAAAGAAGTCTTGACGAAGTACACTGCGCTGACCGGAAGGGCTCCCCTGCCTCCCGCTTGGTCGTTTGGCCTTTGGCTGACCACCAGTTTCACGACAAGCTATGACGAAGGAACGGTCACCGGCTTCGTCGAGGGCATGGCCGAACGCCATCTTCCCTTGGCCGTCTTCCACTTCGACTGCTTCTGGATGCGCGAGTTCCATTGGACCGATTTTCTGTGGGACAACCGGACTTTTCCCGACCCCAAGGGCATGCTCACCCGCCTCAAGGCGCACGGCTTGAAGATCTGCGTTTGGATCAACTCCTACATTGCCCAGAGATCTGTGCTGTTTGAGGAGGGACGCCAACAGGGATTTCTTGTCAAGAAACCCGATGGCGGGGTCTGGCAAACCGACCTTTGGCAACCGGGCATGGCGCTCGTCGATTTCACCAACGCCGACGCGTGCCGATGGTACGCCACCAAACTCGAGGGTCTTCTCGACCTGGGGGTCGACTGTTTCAAGACCGACTTCGGCGAACGTATTCCCGTCGAGGTGGTCTGGGCCGACGGGTCCGACCCCAAACGCATGCACAACTTCTACCCCTACCTTTACAACAAGACCGTGTTCGACTTGCTTGAGAAGAAACGGGGCAAGGGAGAGGCCGTGGTCTTCGCCCGATCGGCCACCGTCGGCGGCCAGAAGTTTCCCGTCCACTGGGGCGGAGACAGCGACTCCACGTTCCCTTCGATGGCCGAAAGCCTGCGGGGCGGGTTGAGCCTGGGGTTGTCTGGCTTCGGTTTCTGGAGCCACGATATCGGTGGCTTCGAAGGAAAGCCGCCCGAGGAGCTGTTCCACCGGTGGGTGGCCTTCGGGCTGCTTTCGAGCCACAGCCGGTTGCACGGCAGTTCCTCGGTGCGCGTTCCGTGGGTCTACGGGGACAGAGCCGTTGAAGTCACTCGGTTCTTCACCAACTTCAAGATGACCCTGATGCCCTATTTGTTTGCCCAGGCGGTGGCGACCACTCAAATTGGTATTCCCGTCATGCGGGCGTCCCTGCTCGAGTTCCCCGACGACCCCACCTGCCAAACCCTCGACCGCCAGTACTTTTTGGGCGACCGTGTGCTGGTGGCGCCCGTTTTTCGTGCCGATGGCAGGGTCGAGGTCTATCTTCCCGAAGGCACCTGGACCCACCTGCTTTCGGGCAACACCGTCGAAGGTCCGTGCTGGAGCCGCGAAACGCACGACGCGCTCAGCCTGCCGCTGTACGCTCGGCCAGGGAGCCTGATCGCCTTTACGAGCGAAAAGGCCAAACCCGACGCCGACTGGACCAAGACGCTGACCGTGAAGGCCTTTTCGCTCACCGATGGAAAGCCCGCGAAAACGACCATTGTCACTGTCAAAGGCGCGACCCTCGGCGAAGTTGCGGTAACCAAGAGCGGGACCAAGATCGAGGTGACGTCACCCGCGGCGATTTTGCCGTTCGCGTTGGAGGTTGAGGGTAAAAGTTACCGCGTCGAGAAAACCGTGCAGACTCTTTAGACAAACGGGTTTGCGTTCCCGCGGCGACTCACGTGGAAATTCATGTTAGGGTCAGAGCTATGAAAGACAACCTCTCCCCCTTTGTTCTTGTCGGGATAGCCCTGTTGGTGACGGCTCTGTGGGGTTTCAACTTTGTCGTGATTGCCGTTGGAGTTCGGGAAGTTCCACCGCTGTTTCTGGCGTGCCTGAGGTTCGTGTTTGTGGCCCTTCCCGCGGTGTTCTTCGTGCGAAAACCAAACGTGTCTTGGCGCTTGTTGACCGCCTACGGCCTCCTGCTGGGCGTCGGTGAGTTTGGTCTGTTGTTCTTCGCGATCAAAGTTGGAGCGCCCGCCGGCCTCTCGTCGATCATTCTTCAATCGCAGGCGTTCTTCACGGCGCTGTTGGCCGTCGTCTTTTTGAAGGAGAAGTTTCGCTGGAACCACGGCGTGGGGCTGGTGGTTGCCGGTGCGGGTCTGGCGATGATGGGCTGGATCAAGACCCCTGCCGGGGCTTGGTCGGTTCCTTTGGTTGCGTTGGTGATGCTCCTTTTGGCGGCCCTGATGTGGGCCGGAGCCAACGTCGTGGCGAGGAAAATGGGATCGGTCGACGTTCTAGGCGTCATCGTCTGGTCGAGCTTGATCTCCCCCGTGCCGTTGCTTGCTCTTTCCTGGGGACTGGAAGGCGGCCCTGCCGTCACCAACGCTTTGATGCACCTGAGTCTCTTGTCGCTTGGAGCTTTGGCGTACCTAGCGTTCTTGTCGACCATGGTGGGTTATGGACTCTGGAACTGGCTTATCGGGCGTATCGGCGCCTCGGCCGTAGCGCCGTTTTCGCTGCTGGTTCCGGTCTTTGGCGTCACCTCCACCTGGCTTGTGTTGGGCGAGACTCTGACCTTGGCCCACCTGGCCGCCGCCGCGTTGATTCTGGGCGGGTTGGCAATCCATGTTTTTGGGTCTCGACTAAGGTTTCCTTGGACGGCGGAACACACTGGGAGGACACTGAAGGGGAACTCTTGAGGGAGGTCCCCATGCCCAGAAGAGACAAGATGACAGGATTTTCAGGATTTACAGGACATCAGGAAGAGGAAGGAGGTGTCTTTCTTTCCCAAGAATGCTGAGAATCGTCTTCAATCCTGGAATCCTGTCACATTTCCTTCGACAAGAATCCCCGAACAAGAGGTCAGCGTGCGGGCGTCGGCGGAACGTGCGACTCGTCGGGCAGGCCCAGAGTCTTGAGAGCCTGTTCGTAGGTTTCATGGGCAAAGATCCCTTGAAAAATGATGTTGGCGGCCTTGGGGGCCCACCATTCCCAGGTGTTGGTCCGCTCGACCTGAACGACCACGACGACTCTCTTTTCCGGGTCCGGGTCGTCGTAGGGGGCGTAGGCGATGAACCAGGAATGGTTGGCCGAGCCCTTTTCGCCGTCTTCTCCGGTTCCCGTTTTGCCAGCGATCTGAACGGCACGCGTCGTCAAGACGACTTCGGGCGTTCCCCCCGTGATGACGCCGCGCAGGGCTTCCTGCAAGGGGTGGAAGATCTTTTCGGGGTTGCTTGAATCAAAGATGACCTCGGGCGCGGTGGTTTCCTCGACGGCGTCGGTGATCGGGTCGCGCACCTCTTTCAATAGGTGCGGACGATAGATCTTGCCGCCGTTGGAAACCATGGCCATGGCGTCGGCCATTTGAAGCGGCGTGACTTGAAGGTAGCCCTGACCGATCGAGGTGTTGGCCGTGTCGCCGCCCAGCCACGGAGCATGGAGGGATTTCTCTTTCCAATGGGAATCAGGAACTTGGCCCGAAAGTTCGCCAGGGAGGTCGATGCCAGAGGAGCTTCCCAACCCGAAATCGCGGGCGTAGCGGCTGATTCGGTCGATGCCGAGGTACTCCACACCGACGGTGTAGAAGTACACATTGGCCGATTGCGCCAGTCCCTTGCCCATGTCCGTCCAGCCGAAACCGCGGGGGTCGTGTTCCTTGAAGACGCGGTCGCCCAGTTTGTACTCAGGACCGCAGAAGATCTGCTTCTTGGGGTCGATCACCGCGTCGCCGAGCAACGCCGCGCTCATGATCACCTTGAAGGTTGAAGCCGGTGGGTAGGTGGCCTGAATGGCCCGGTTCAAGAAGGGGTAGCGGGTGTCGGTCAGCAGTGACTGAAAAATCTTGGGTCCGTCGGCGGTCGTAAAGGCGTTGGGATCAAAGGTAGGATACGAGACGAGCGCCAAGACCTCTCCCGTCGAAGGCTTGAGGATGACCACCGAGCCAATGCGATCGCCCAGGGCCTTCTCGGCCAGCGTCTGGGTGGCCCTGTCGATGGTCAACAGAATCGACTTGCCCGTTTGCGGCGGCTGTTCTCGCGGCGTGCCTCCCGAAAGATTGCGGCCCGTGGCGTCCACCGTCAGGTACTTGACCCCGTCTCGGCCGCGCAAAAGAAAGTCATACTGCTTTTCGAGGCCGGCCTTGCCCACGATGCTGCGCCTGTCGTACCCCGAATTGTAGAGGACCTGCAGTTCCTCCTCGGTGATGTCGCCCACGTAACCGACTACCGAAGACAGTGAACCCAGGGCGTGGTACTCGCGAACGGGTTTTTGTTCCCACTGCAACCCCGGAAAATCCTCCGACTGCTCGGCCAAACTCTTGATGGTAGCGTATTCCACCCCGCCCAGAAGGTCGATGGGGTTGAATTGCCCGTAAGCCGATGGGGGAACCTTCTTCTCAAGAAATTCGTAGGGAAGGTGGAGCCGCTGCGAGAGCTTGGCCAGCAACTGAGGAATGCGGTCGCGAGGAGCCGCCGCCGGAACGAAACTCAGGTCGAAGGCTTCGCGGTTGGTGGCCAGAGGGGCCTCATGGTTGCGGTCGTAGATTTCCCCACGAGAGGCCAGCAGGGGCGTGGACCTCTGGCTGACCAAGGTGGCGCGTTTGTGGTAGGCCGATCCCTCAAGAATTTGCAGCGAAAAAAGCTGAAAGGTGTAGAACAGCATCAGGGCGATCACAAAGACGGCGACGCCAATGATCCGATTCCTCTTGTTGTCGAGGTAACCCGTTTCGGTGTTGTCGCTACGCCTTGAAAATCCTTCCGTCGCCATTGGCCCAACAGTATCCATTAAAGGTTGACTTGGCAACAGGAGAACCTCGCTCAGAGCTACTGCGGAGGGTTCCTGCTTCACCACAAACTCACTCGTTTCCCCGTTGTGGCTACAACGGCCCGAGATCCGGTTAGGTCTTTTCCGAAACCCCTCCTTATCTTGTTCTCAAGGAATCAGAATCAAACGGGAGGATGCGATGAACCTTGTGATGACAGGATCTCTTGGCCATGTGGGGCGGCCGCTGGTGGCCCAACTGGTTCACAAAAAGCACAACGTGACTGTGGTGACCAGCAAGCCCGAACGGAAGGCCGAAATCGAGGCCATGGGCGCGAAGGCCTCGGTCGGCAGTGTGGAGGACCGGGCTTTTCTTTCGACCGCCTTTCAAGGAGCCGACGCTGTCTTTCTGCTGATCGCGCCGGGGGGAGCCTTTGTTGACCACGAGCTCGACATTGGCGCCAAGTTCCGGCTCATCACCGAGAACTTTTCGGCGGCCATCGAAGCCGCTGGCATTCGGAGTGTGGTCTACCTGAGCAGTATCGGTGCGCACCTGGGGTCGGACAACGGGCTTCTGAAGTTCCACCACGCCGCCGAGGGAATTCTCGACAAACTTGCCAAGGTCTCGCTCGTGGTTTTGCGGCCCGCGGGCTTCTACACCAACCTCTTCGGGTACCTGCCCACGATCAAGAGTCAGGGAATGATCTTCAGCGGCTACGGCGACAAAAAGGGACCATGGGTCTCTCCCCTCGACATTGCCGAGGCCGCCGCCGAGGAGCTCGAAGCCCTGGGAGCTGGCCCGGTCCAGGCTGGCTCCCGAAAAGTACGCTACGTGGCCAGCGAGGAACTCTCGGGACAGGAAGTCGCCCGCATCCTTGGTCAGGCGATCGGCAAGCCCGAGTTGAAGTGGGCGATCGTCCCTGACCAGCAGCTCAAGCAAGGAATGGTGGGAGCCGGAATGCCTGCGTTCATTGCCGAAGCCATGGTGGAAATGCAGGCCAGCCAACGCAGTGGGAAGCTCTACGAGGACTACCACCGGAGCCGCCCCGTTCTTGGCCGGGTGAAACTCGCTGAGTTCGCAAAGGAATTCGCGGCCGTCTACAGCAAGAGCTAGGCACAGGGGGAGCCTTCGCGATGAAACCGCTTCGATTCAAGACCATCACCGAGTTCCATCGGTTTCGAAACTTGCCCCCACCGGAGCACCCTCTCATCGGGGTGATCAACCTAAGCTCGCTTGCGGGCCTCGATTGGTCACAGCTGGAACCCACCAACCTTGTTTTTGATTTCTATTCCGTCGCCGTCAAACACAACTTTCCCGCCAAAACTAAGTACGGTCAGCAGGAGTACGACTTTGACGAAGGGGTGATGAGCTTCATGGCACCAGGACAGGTGTTCGGAGCCCAACCCCTCCCCCACGCGGGCTCCTTGCCCGCCCCTTCTGGCTGGCTTCTCCTCATCCATCCCGACTTTCTCTGGAATACCCCCCTGGCCAAGACCATCAAGAACTACGAGTACTTCGGCTATGCGGCGAACGAAGCCCTGTTCCTTTCGGAAAAGGAGGAGGCGACGGTCACCGCTATCATCGAGAATATCGAACACGAGTACCACACCAACATCGACTCCTTCAGCCAGGACATCATCGTTGCTCAGCTCGAGCTACTTCTCGGCTACGCCCAGCGGTTCTACAACCGCCAATTCCTCACCAGAAGGATTTCGAACCACCGCATTCTTGACCGCTTGGAACAAGAGCTCGCCGCATGGTTTGGCGGGGACGGTGCAAGGCGCGGGCTGCCGACGGTGCAGTCGGTGGCCAACGCCCTGAACATCTCACCCAACTACTTGAGCGAGCTATTGACTGTCCTGACGGGGCAAAGCACTCAGCAACACATTCACGACAGGCTGATCGAGAAGGCGAAGGCGGAGCTGTCGACCACCGACCTTACCGTCAGCGAGATTGCCTTCCGTTTGGGTTTCGAGCATTCTCAATCGTTTAGCAAGCTGTTTAGAAAGAAGACCAACTTTTCACCGCTGGAGTTCCGGAGTTCCGTTCTACATCATTGAAGAGAGGCGAACCACAGAGATGGTATGAGTAAGTGTGTGGCGGAGAAGTATTCTTTGTCCGA
>CAYYUZ010000023.1:0-41005 GCA_964475005.1 uncultured Spirochaetales bacterium | reverse complement strand
CCCCTTTCGGGAGGAAATCTGGAACCGTCCCTGCGTCATCCGTATCGTTTGGATGACGAAGGGCAGCCCCAGACCCACCTTGCGGTGGCGGTGCTTGATCCCGTCGGTGTAGAACGGGTCTTGCGCCCGGACCAATTCGGCCTCGTCCATGCCCTTGCCGTTGTCGGTGACGGTCATGGTGAAGCTCCGTTCGTCCTGGTCCAAGACCACCGTGACCTTCTGGGCTCCGGCTTCAACCCCGTTTTGAAAAAGGTCTGCCAGAAAATCTCCCAAGGTCTTGTGGATCTCAGTCTCCTACTTGGCCTTCAACTGGGCCAAGATTTCGGGCAGCTTGTCGGGGACCAATTTGCCGAAAACATCCCCACTGCAAACAGCGACCGGGGCCAGGCCACAGCAACCGACGCAACGGACCGACTCGAAACTAAACTCCCCGTCGTCTGAAACCTGGTTCAGGCCGATACCCAGCAAGTTCTCAATCTCATGAATGATGTCCTCGCCACCCTTGAGGTAGCAGGCCGTCCCCATGCAGATCTGGATGTTGTGACGGCCAGGCTTGACCAGCTTGAAGTAGTGGTAGAAGGTCACAACGCCGTAGATCTTGGCCAAGGGCGTGTTAAGCATCTGTGACAGCTTGATGACGGCGGGCCGGGGGAGGTAACCAAATTCCTGCTGAACCTGATGCAGGATCATGATGAGGTTCCCGGGTTTGTCCTTCCAGTCCTCGATGAACTGGAGCAATTTGGACGAAAACTCGGTAGCGGTTTTGTCCTTCGAAATCACTGACATGAATCCTCCTCTCACAACTGAAACAATCTTCGCGGCCATTATGGGTGAACCCGTTCAAAAAAGCAACTCATGAATAGATTATCGAATCACTTGCTCGCTTCAAGATAATAATATCTCGATTGAAGAACCTTGTCAAGTTTTATTGTGATTTTGTTCACATTAAATAATGATCCAAGGGGTCCCTTCGGACGAGTGTGGGTTGAGGGTTTCTTGACTTCCCGCCAGCAAGGCCGTAGCTTCTAGTGAAATCCTTGATTCTTTGGACTAACCACGGGTTTTTCGACGGAAAAGATCTCTGGAGGTTCGAGGATGAAAGGTTCACCGCCACTCGGCTCTGCCCCTGGAATCAAACATGATTCCCAGTCTTTAAGTGCCTAGCCGCCAGCGACCAGCTGGACATTGACACTCATGAGGGTTCTTCTCTCTTTTTTCTTTGCCTTGGTGTTTTTGACACCCTTGTTTTCAGAATCCGCTCCCTATCCGAAGTTTTTTTCGAGCGCTGGAACGTTCTTCACTATTGGTGCCGCCAACGAATACTTTTACGGGCAGTCAGGTCTTGCGAGTTTACTTGCGTGGCCGGTACCGCTTTCAATCGGTGTCTGGACGTCTTTTGGGGTGAAGTTCATGCCCCACTGGGAAGCCGATTTCCGGACTGAGGGTTCCCACGCCGTTTTGTCAGGGAACATGACCGACGATGACTGGAATATTTATGCCTCGGACGGGACCCTGATTACGCACCAGCAGTCGACAAGCACCGCCCTCTTTGACTCCAACTGGGAAATCCGAGCTGAAACCGTCTTTTCCTTCCCTCTGTATGAATTCGAGGCCCGTCCTCTTGTGGGTGCCTTTTACCATCAGTACTACTGGGAAGCCTGGGACGGGCATCTCAGGGTGTCGTACGCCTCAGGAAGCCAGGGTTCAGCCACCTGGTATGGAACAAGCGTCACCTATCGCCAAGAATGGTTCGTGCCGTACTTTGGCTTTGAGTTGAAACAGTCCGTGGGAACTTGGGCGTGGGGCGCCGCGTTGAGAGTCTCTCCGTACTTATTTGCCAACAACACTGATGAGCATGTTTTGCGCAAACCGCCGTTGACGTTCAACGATTCCGTTTCTGGGGGATTGATGATCGAACCGTCTGTGAGCAACGAGTGGATCATTTTTCCTAATGCCACGTGGCAGGCTCAGATTTCCTACCGGCTGATCTGGGGTCCCAGGGGCGATAAAACCGTGTCGCAAGGAGGTGCGGCCAGTAGAACTGGGCTGTTCACCATCTACCCTGGGTCTGCGGGGGCCGACGTGCAAACGATCACCATCAGCATGGGTTTGAAGGTGTCGTTGTAGTCTGAACGCGGCATGGACAAACGAGAAGATCTCAAGAATGGACAAGCGCCAGCGAAGTCCCCACCAAACCGCCAGTCCAAGCAGCCGACGAGCGCAGCGAAGTCCACGATGAACTGGGCGACGGAGGTCGGCGTTTTGGCAAAGCCGAAAGGGAGCGACGCCCACAGCCGTACTGGTAAGTACGGCGAGGACCGGAGCTTCCTTGAGGCGAAGCCAAAACGTCGAGATCCTAGCCCAAGAGCTTTTCGTAGCTCACTACATCCAACCAACGCCCAAACTTTTTGCCGACTTCGTGATAGTGGGCGCACTTCACATAGCCGTTCTTCTCAAACAGCCGGATACTCCCCTCATTTTCGCCGCAGATGATGGCCAACAGGTTGTGAAAGTCCCTTTCCCTGGCTCGGGCTTCGACAAAGGCGAGCGCGGCGGTTCCCAACCCTTTTCGGGCAAAGGCCGGGTCGAGGTAGATGGTGACTTCGGCGCTTCCGTCGTAGGCCTCCCGCGGTTTGTACCGGGCGAGGATGACGTAGCCGGCCAACTGGCCGCCGGAATGGATGGTCCAGCTGTCATACCCGGGATAGGCCGGAAACAGGAGAGACCGAAAAGTCTCCTCGTCGATCTCTTCGGTATGGAAGGTCGCGGTGTCCGTCCTTACATAGTAATTGTAGACGGGGAGAAGCCGGGCCACGTCGGACTCGGCGGTCGGCTGGAAGGTAGTGCCCATCGCCATGTCAGTCCCAGGCGCGTTTCATGCGCGCCAGAATGCGGTCGTACCGCTGGGTAAAGGCCTGATCCACGACCTGCCGCTTCGGATCGGCCAGATACCAACCAATCACTTGCCGGATGCCCTGGGCAAAGGGAATCGGACAAGTGAAATCGGGGACCAGTCGGCGGATCTTCGAGTTGTCAAACATCATGGAGTACGCTTTATCTCCCAAGAGACCTGAACCCCACTCGGGATCTTCGCGGGCAATCAAGTCGGAGGGAACGTGGACCACCTTGGGCACTACGCCTGCGGCCTGGGCGGTCAGACGGAAGATCTCATTCCAGCTGAGCCACTCGTCGCCCGTGATATGAAAAACTTCGCCTAGCGCGTACGGATGGCCTAACAAGCCGACAAACCCTTTGGCGAAGTCGGAATGGTGGGTCAACGTCCACAGCGACGTCCCGTCCCCATGAATGATGACTTCTTTTCCATGGATCATCCGGTCAACGACAGTCCAGCCCCCGTCCATCGGAAGAAGAGTCTTGTCGTAGGTGTGGCTGGGCCGAACGATGGTGACTGGGGTCCCTTTGGACCGGAACCGATCCACCAAGAGCTCCTCGCACGCAATTTTGTTGCGGCTGTATTCCCAGAAAGGGTTGTGGAGAAGGTTGGATTCGACGACAGGCAAGGCCACTGAAGGCTTTCTGTACGCCGAGGCCGAGCTGATGTATACGTACTGTCCTGTTTTCCCCTCGAACAAGTCGAGCGCCGTGGTCACATGCTCGGGAACGAAGCTGAGCCAGTCAACGACGGAATCGTAGCTCTTGCCAGCGACAACCTTCTTCACAGCGGTGGGGTCGCGAATGTCGGCTTTCAAGACCAGGGCGCCTTCGGGAATTGGACGCACCGAAGCCCCACGGTTGAGCAGGGTCAGTTCGTGCCCTCGTTGAATCAACAACTCCGAAACCGCCGAGCTGATAATGCCCGTGCCACCGATCATCAAAATTTTCATGAAGCCTCCTGGGTGAATCGCTAGGGCCATTGTGTCACTTCGAGTGCACCTTAAGGCAAGGGGGTCTCACCAAAGTGAAACTCGACGCTGATGGCTGTCTGACAACTTTTGTCAAGAATAAGGCATGAAGAGTCTGTTGTGTTTTCTGACGATCGGAATTGTTGCCTTCTCAGCTTCAGCCGAGCCAAGGTTTTGGGGAGTCGCTTCGGGCGACATGGGCGAGAACGACGCTGTGTTGTGGACGCGCGTCGTGGACCAAGCGGCCCCGGCCCAGCTGGCTCTCACCGTCACGGTGTCGACCGAGCCGTCGTTACAGGCGGCTCCCATCGTTTTGGAAGCAAGAACTTCAACCGCCCGTGACTACACGGCCAAGGTGTCGGCCAGTGGCCCGAAACCGGGAAAGCTCTCCTATTACCAATTCGTAGCGGGTTCTTTGAAGAGCACCGTTGGCAGATTCAAGACGGGTCCGGAAGCAGAAGCTCTCGTGCCGGTGACCTTCGGGTTCAGCGGTGATGCCGAAGGTCTGATGCGTCCCTGTCCTTTGACGAAAGAGTTCCCGAAGCTGGGTCTTGACTTCTTCGCCTTCCTCGGCGAGGTGATCTATGAGACGGGAAGCCAGGGCTCCACCGCGGGCGCCGTCTCCGGAACCGTCCCGACCCCCAGCGACAAGGGAGCCACCCGGGCCCGGTTATTTGGCGACTATTCGAGAAAGTACCGGGAACAACCGGCCGCGGTGAACGCCGGGGGCCAGAAAGGGGCCGCAGGACCTTTTCGCGTCGCAGGGCAACTGCACGCTGGCCAGCCTCTTTTTCCTACTTGGGTGTTTCGTGGTATGGTGCAAACATGAAATGTCCCTTGTGCGGCCACCTCGACGATAAGGTGATCGAGTCACGGCAAAACATCTCGGGAACTTCGCTCCGCCGCCGCCGCGAGTGTTTGGCCTGCGGCTATCGGTTTACGAGTTATGAGCGTATCGAAGAGATCCCGTTGATGGTGTTCAAGAGCGACGGCCGACGCGAACCCTTCGACGTCAAGAAGATCGAACGGGGCCTCGTTCGCGCCCTCGAAAAACGCCCCGTCAGCCAAGTCGAAATCGAGGAGTTGCTCAACGAGCTCGAGGACGAAGCGGCCATGGAAGGAAAGGCCAACCATGAAATTCCCAGCCGGCTGATCGGCGAACTCGTCATGAAGAAGCTGGAAACCGTCGACAAGGTCGCTTACATCCGCTTCGCCTCGGTGTACAAGCGCTTCGGCAGCGTCGACGAGTTCATCCGCGAAATTGAAAAGCTCAAATGATCCCTTAGGCAGTCAAACAGTGAAGAGACAGGATTCTTGGATTTTCAGGATGAACAGGATCTTGAGAAAAAGGGGGAGAGCATTTCTGGCCTCCTTACGAATCCTGTCAATCGCTTCAATCCTGTCATCCTGTCACATTCTTCTGAACTCTTTGGAAAGAAGTCTGCGAAGACATCAAGACTCGGGTGGTTCTAACGGGAGGTCGAGCAAGAACTCGGCGCCTTGGCCAGGAGTGGCGCTCGCCTTGATGGTGCCGCCGAGTTTCTGATTCACGAGGTTGAAGACAATGTTCATCCCCAGCCCTGAACCCCCGAGGTTGCGGCGGGTGGTGAAGAAGGGTTCGTAGATGCGCCTCAGGGTGCCTTCGTCCATTCCTTTGCCATCGTCACGGTACTTAAGCAGCAAGCGTCCGGCTTCCGTCCAGAACGAAAGGTACACGCGGCCCTGCGACCGCCCCTCGAAGCCGTGGTGGCAGGAATTCATGAACAAGTTGGTGACGACCTGGCTGAAGGTGCCAGGGTAGGAGCGGATCTCCAACTCGGTGTCCCCCTCCAAGACAACGTCGATCTTGATCCTCTTGTCGGGCGCATGGAGAGAAACAAACAGATCCTCCAGATAGGCACGAAGCTTGAACCGCCTGATCAAATCGGTGCTTTGGTCGACAGAGATCATCTTGAAGCTCTTGATCAGATTCGAGGCCCTTTCCAAATTGCTTAAGAGGATGGCCGACGACTGACGAGCGTGGTTCAGGTAGGCTTCCAGGTCGGATTTGCGCATCGTCTGACTCTCGTAGAGCTGGGTCAAGGCATCTGTCCGTTCCTTCAAAAAGGACGCGGCTGTGACCCCGACGCCCACCGGCGTGTTGATTTCGTGCGCGACTCCCGCGACCAGTCCGCCTAGAGAAGCCAGTTTTTCGCTCTCAATGAGTTGGTCCTGAGTGACGCGCAGATTGTCGATGGTGACCTTGAGGGCTTCGTTGGACTGGCTGAGCTCCACAGTGCGCGCATCGACCATCTTCTCAAGGCTATGGTTGAGCTCCTCGAGTCGGTCTTGCGTGTCGCGAAGCTCGGTGACGTCGAGAAAGGCCACGATGGCAGCAATGAAGCGGCCCCTGGCGTCGTAGATCGGACCGCTGTTGATGAGCACAAACTTTTCCTGACCGTCGCCCAGCCTCAGAATCATCTTGTCATTGGTCGTGTTCTGGTGGAAGAACGCCTTGTACAGAGGATTCTGTTCCAACGGCGGTGTCGAGCCGTCGGGGTTGAGGACCTCCCAGATCAACTCGTTGTGGCTGACCGTGTGCCCGGTCAAATCTACGGATCGGTCGAGCCCCAACAGGTCTTTGGCGCCGTCGTTGCACAATAGAATGTTGGTCGTGTTGGCGTCGAGAATAATGATGCCGACGGGGCTCTGGTTGATCACGGCTTCAAGGAAGGCCTTGCTCTCCTGCATCTTGAGCTCGGTCCGGCGACGGCTTGAGGTGTCGCTCACGATGCCGCCGACCAAATCGGGCCGTCCTGCCAACCTGAGCGGAAACTTGTGGATTTCAAAGGTGCGGACCTCTTGGTCAATCACCCTCTCGTGGTGAAAAATCTGGGCACCCTCGTCTAGGACCCGGCGGTCCTCTTCCTCCATCAGTCTAGCCATGGCGGGGCTGTTGGTTTCACGCAAGGTCCGGTTGATCGCGATATCGGGGTTCCACTGGGCGAATTGGCGGTTGTGGTAAAGGAAGCGATAGTCGCGGTCACGCACGAACGCTCCGACCGGAAGCCCTGACAGAAAGCCCTCAAAGAGCGCCTGCGCCTCCTGCAGCTCTCCCGAGACTCGTTTCTGCTCGCTGATGTCTTGGGCGAACGCGCAAAGGAATTCTTCATCGGAGTCGCGGTAGTAGGTGATGATGATTCCGCACGGCAGAGGCGGTGCGTTTTTGCGGACCAGCAGGGTCTCCTGTTCAAAGCGCTCACCGCCCACGGTTTGTGACCACAGTTCGGCGCTCCTTTCGGCCACCCAGCCTTGGTCGATGGCGTCGGCACCACGTCCGATCAACTCGGACCGGCTGAAACCCAACACCGCAACGAGCGTGTCGTTGACTTCAAGAATGCGGTTATCGCGTCCTATCCACCAAACCAGCTCGGTGCCGTGGTTGAGGCTGTAGTAGGCCAGGTACGAGCGCTTGTACTCCAGCTTGAGGCGTTTGAGGGGAACCCGCTCGGGAAACAGGATGAGGTACACGCCCGCGAGAATGGCCAAGATGGCAAACAGGGTTCGGGGAACGGCGAAAACCGAGGTCCATTCCCTGGAAGTGAGGAGAGAACCAAGGCCAGTGAACACTAACCCGGCACCCAGAAAGCGGGAGAAAAGGCGGACCAGGTTCAACTTCATGTTTGTGTAAAGTATGGGCCTTTTGGGGCCGTTGTCAAACCCGGGGGCCTCGGATAGCCTGTGACCATGATGCCTTTCGCCTTTCCCGCCGATGCGGCGCTCGCCTACGCCGCCCAGATCACCGTCACGCGTTCCCTGGGGGTCCATCCTGGGGAACGGGTTCTCATCATCACCAACCCCGAACCCGAAGTGACCGAGATCAGCTGCGCGCTCTATCAGGCCGTGAAGGCGGCGGGCGGTCTACCCAACCTTCTCTGGCAGGAAACCAAGAGTCCGCTCGACCCCATGGATGACGCAGTTCACGGAGCGCTTTTGACTGAACCCGACGTCTACATCTCGCTCTCGGCAAACAAGATAGGCCGAGACCTTAAGGGAGTCGCCCAGCCCTACTTGGCCGCCGACGGAACCAAATTCGACAGCATTGGCGGCTACCTCATCCACGGAAAAAAATGCACCCGGGGGTTTTGGTCTCCGGGAATCACCAAGAGCCTGTTCTGCGCTTCCGTCCCTGCCGATTTTGACCGTCTCAAGGCCGATTGTGCATGGCTGGCCGAACGCCTCTCGAAGGCCGTCGCGGTCCGCGTGACCAGCCCTGGCGGAACCGAGGTGACTTTCAGCAGCCGCGGACGTACAGCGTTCATCGACGACGGAGACTTCCGCCGTGCCGGCACCGGTGGCAATTTGCCTGCCGGGGAGAGCTACATCAGCCCCGTGGTCGGCACCGCGGAAGGCCGGATCGTGTTCGACGGCTCGATGAGCACCCACCGAGGCACCATCTTTCTCTACAAGCCGATTGCCGTCGAGTTCGAGGGCGGTTTCATCACGCAGATTTCCGGCGGCGAGGAAGCCGAGGCCCTCTCCGAAACCATCCGTTTGGGTGAACAAGACGCGGTCGCCATGGAAGCCGACGGCAAGCTGGCCTGGGGAAAGGGCCAGGTCTACGCCCGCAACGCCCGAAGCCTGGGAGAGTTGGGGATTGGAGTGAATCCTCTGGCGGGAATCAGCGGCAACATGATTGTCGACGAAAAGGCCGCAAGAACCTGCCATTTCGCCGTGGGTTCGAACTACAACCAGGATGGCCCCGCGCTCATCCACCTCGACGGACTTGTAAAAGAACCCACGATCGAGTTGGAACTAGAGGACGGGTCGAATCTGGTTCTCCTTGAAGACGGAGAACTGGTGAGGTAGCGGCTGGTTAATAATAACCAGTGTAGTCGACAACCGTGGCGCCGATTTGCGCTATGTCGTAAGACAGGAAAGTCGACCCTACTGTAGGCGGTGTGTCCGGCCAGTGATTGTTCTGGGCGTAAACTGTCCCGCCGCAACCAAAATAGGTCTTGTTGGCTGTTGCGAAGGTGTTTTGGCCGGAACTGCCCGTGGCACCGCCTCCAAAGTCCGCGCCAGAAACGTCGAGTTCGACGAGATCATTAAACGTGTTGCCCGAAACGGATGACGACCCGCCGGATGCGACGTAGGTCAAGTCGGCGCTGCCGTTTGACGTAAAGAGATTTCCCGTAATCGACCCGCCCGTGCCCGCGGTGACATAGATTCCAATGGCGACGTTTCCTGTGATGGAGTTGTTCCGAATCACAATGTTGTCTGCGCCCGCCGTTGTTTGAAGGAGAATTCCCATTTGAGTCGTGCAAGTAACAGTAAAACCGCCCAGGGTAGAGCCTGTCGACGGGACCACTGCGCAAGTGTCAGAAGAGTATCCGGCAGGTCCGCTCCCCGTGATGATGGTGGTGCTTCCTTTCCCGGATTCATCACCGACAAGGGAAACTCCGGCCGGGATCGTGATCGGAAACGTTTCTCCAAGTGCCGAGTTGTAGGTTCCCGGTGCGACGAAGACCGTGTTTCCGGATTTGGCAACGCTGATCGCCTTGGTAATGGTCTTGAAGGCGCTCCCCGCGGCGGTGCCTGTGTTTGAGTCTGACCCCGAAGAGGCATTCACGTAATAAAGCGACGGGGTAGACGAAAGCCAAGAGGCATAGAGGACAAGATTCGCTTTGAGAGTGACAGCTTGACCGGGACTGTAGGAGGTTCCCTTCCCGTCAATGCTGGTATTCCAGGTGGTGAAGGCACTCGTTCCTTTGACGAGGTTGCCCGAATTTGACGAAATGGTGACCACCGAACCAGGTTGGTAACTCGTCGAATCAACAGGAGGCGAGCCAGAAGTCTGGCCGTTTCCCTTGTAGAAAACTCGATAGCTTACATCGGTCGAACCCTGGAGCTGGTTCTCACAACCGGAGAAAACGAAAAGCATCAGGACAAAAACCAAGGCCGTGTTTTGTGTGCGGTTTTTCATGACAGTCATCCCGACCTTCCTTTGTCCGAATTGATTATTAATTATATCATGTATTCAATCCGACATCGATTCCGCAACCCATGTTTGACAATTCTGTTTTGTTCGAGGAAAATCCTGAGGCGTGGAGTAAACCGTGTTCAACAAGACAAAAAGTTTGGTTCAGCGTTTGAAGGAGTCGGAACAGCGCGTCCGGGAACTCGAAGCCTGGAAGACCAGCGCGACCGCCTTCTTTGAAAAGTCCCACTTCCAACAGGTCGAGCTCGCGGGTGAAATCATGACAAGCCTCAAGGGCGGAACGAGAATCAGCCGCGGAACGTCGGTGATGCAGGGCCGTATGAACCTGTTTGAGGAAGATTTTCAGGGAGTCTTTCGGGAACTTGGTCAGACCGACAGCCAAATTGCCGATCTGGACCGAGACATCGCCACCGCGGCCGCCGCTGTCGATCAAACCTCGGCCGCCATCGAACAGATCACGGCGTCGATTGCCCGCATCAGCCAGGAGAGCACCGCGCGCTACGAAGACATCCGCGACCTCGCCGCGCTCTCGAAGACAGGCCAAGCCGAAATGGCGTTGACGTTGACGGTCATTCAGAGCATGACCCGAGGCATCGGTGATCTGAAGGCGTTCTTGGAGATTATCGACGATATCGCCAACCGGACGTCGATCCTGGCGATCAACGCCGCGATTCAGGCCGCCCACGCTGGCGACGTGGGACGCGGCTTCGCGGTTGTCGCGAGCGAAGTCCGCAAGCTCGCCGAAACCTCGTCGGCCAACGCCGCGGGAATTGCGAAGAAACTTGGCGGCCTGATCGAAAGCATTCACCACGCCGAAATTTCAAGCCAGAAGACGTCGCAGATCCTCGCCAGAACCGAAAACAAGGTCGCGCTGGCCGCCGTGGGTTTTCAAGAGATCGAACACGGCGCGCGCGAGCTTTCCTTGGGTGGCCAAGAAATCCTGGAAGGCGTTTCGTCGCTCCGCCAGGCCAGCGCCACCATGAAGGAATCCAGCCGGCTCATTCGGGAAAACTCCCAATCCATCAACGACAAAGTGGGGCACCTGAGGGGAGAATCCACTCTTCTTGGCGGGGAAGTCCACGCCATCCGCGACAGCGCGGCGGATTTGAACGGATCGGGACTCGTCCTTTCCGAAGGCACGGTCAAGCAGCTCAAAATAGCCCGGGAGTTCCGCGTCCCTGCCCAGGGTTTGGATCAAGTTTCCCGCAGCATTCTCATTCTTCAGCATCTGTCCATTGTGACCCGGGTTAGGAGCCAACTGGACGGCAACCTCAAACTCGACGCGGCTCTGATCGGCGATTCCCACGTCTGCGCGCTGGGCCGTTGGCTGGAGGCCGAAGGGAAGTCGGCCTTTGTGAACGAGAATGCTCTCAAGGAGTTTTCCGCCCGCCACCAGAGGCTGCACAACCTCGCCAGGCAAATCGTGGAACTCCAAGCGACACCTGGCAAGGCCCAGGAGGCCGAGGACCGCTTCACACCGCTGGTCGAAGTGTCGGAAAGAGTCATCGAGGAGTTGAGAAAGCTTTCAGCGCAAAGCGCGGAAGCCGGGCTGGTCGCCTGGTCTCCCGCCCTCGAACTTGGTCATCCTGTCATCGACGGTCAGCACCGGCGTTTGGTCGACCTGCTCAACCGCCTATTTGCAGCGCTGGAAAGCGGCAAGGCCCGCAGGATTCTGGAAACCGTTCTTGAGGAGCTTGTCGACTACACCCTGACGCATTTCCGAGAAGAGGAGCAGCTGTTCCTGGCATCCCGATACCCCGACAAGGAGAAACACCTGGGGCTTCACCGCGAGTTCGCCGAGACTGTGGGAAATTTCCAAAACGATTTCAAAGCAGGACGGGTAGTGCTCGGCAGCGAGACCATGACCTTTCTCAAAGATTGGCTGGTGAACCACATCCAAGGCACCGACAGAGAGATCGTGGAGTATCTGGCCAAGGCCGGGTGAAATTTGATAGTACTTTGACGCTGGAGCTTCTACTATGCTGAACGTTATTACCCTCGACCTCGAAGGGGTCCTGGTACCCGAGATCTGGATTGAATTCTCACAGATCACCAAAATTCCCGAACTGCGCCTCACCACCCGAGACGTGCCTGACTATGACGCGCTGATGAACCAGCGTCTGGGTCTTCTCAAGGCCCACGGCTTGAAGCTGAAGGACATCCAGGCGGTGATCCGCAAGATGGAGCCCATGGAGGGAGCCAAGGTGTTTCTCGACGATTTGCGCTCGAAAACCCAGGTCGTGATCTTGTCCGATACGTTCACCCAGTTCGCGGGACCTCTGATGGAAAAACTCGGCATGCCGACCATCTTCTGCAACACTCTCTTGATCGACGACGACGGCACCGTCAGCGGGTACAAGCTGAGGCAAAAAGATGGCAAGCGGATCGCCGTGCAGGGGTTCCATTCGATGGGGTTCAAGGTCTTTGCGGCCGGCGACAGCTACAACGACACGGGAATGCTCCAGGAAGCCGACGCGGGCTTCTTCTTCTGTCCGCCCGACAGCATCTTGGCGCAATTTCCCAAGATTCCTGTGACCCGAAACTACACCGAACTCGGGGCGGCGTTTGCCCCCCACTTGAAATAAGGAGTCCCGATGGACGCTTCGCTGATCGATGTTCTCAAGGCGGCCTTCTTGGGCGTTGTGGAAGGTCTGACCGAGTTCTTGCCTGTGTCGTCCACGGGCCATTTGCTGATTGCCAACCAGTTCGTTCATTTCGACAAGAAAACCTTTGGCGACATGTTTGACATTGTCATTCAGTTGGGCGCCATTCTCTCGGTCGTGGTCATCTTCTGGAAGCGGCTCAACCCCTTCTCGTCCAAACTGACGCCGGTGGAGCGAACCGCTGTTTGGGGAGTCTGGGGGAAGTCGCTTGTGGCGTTCCTCCCCACGGCAGCCGCGGCGTTTCTACTGGCCAGCTGGGTCGAAAAGCACTTCTTCAACGCTTACACGGTCTCGGGCGCGCTGATCTTCTACGGCATTGTGTTCATCGTCGTGGAAAAGATGCGCAAGAAGACACGGTTTGAATCAGTCGACAACTTCCCCTATTGGCTGGCGTTTGCCTTGGGCGTGATTCAGGTGCTTTCGCTGATTCCGGGGACGAGCCGGTCGGGAATCACCATCATCGGGGCCTTGCTCCTGGGTGTCAGCCGATTTGCCGCCACCGAGTTCACCTTCTTTCTGGCGATTCCCACCATGTTCGCCGCTACAGTGTATTCCCTGTTCAAGTACCTGAAAGAAAATGGCTGGGGACTTTCGGGAACCGAAACCCTGGCGTTGGCCACAGGGTTTATCGTATCGTTTCTCGTCGCCTGGGTGGTCGTGGTGGCCTTCATCAAGTTCATTCAAAAGAGGACGTTTGTTCCCTTCGGCGTGTACCGCATCGTCGCGGGGCTCGCGGTGCTTGGCTATTTTGCCTTGACGGGAGTGGCCGTTTACAAATAGGAGAATCGACGGATTTGGGAACCGAAGGTCTGGTCAAGTTTGAGTCGAGGCACGATATTTGATCCCGAAGGAGATTTCCATGAAGAAGACGCTTCTGTTCACCACCCTGATTCTCGGACTCATGACCTCGCTTGAGGCCCAGGTCCGTCCCAATCCCTACGACTCCCTCCCCTTGGTCCCTGCCTTCAACCTGACCAGCAACGATGTCATCACGGGCGTCGCCCTGGCTCCGGCGCAAATGAGCGGCGCCTTTGGAGTCCCCGGAGGCAAAGACCTTTCGCCGCAGCTGACCTGGTCGAAGGCTCCTACCGGAACCAAGAGCTTTGTGGTCACAATGTTCGACCCCGATGCGCCAACGCCCAGCGGTTTCTGGCACTGGATTGTCGTTGACATTCCTGCCGGGACCACAACCCTGCCTACTGGCGCGGGGGCGCCCGATGGAAAGTTGCTGCCCAAGGGTGCGTGGCAGTTGCCCAACGACGCGCGCATGGCCCAGTTTGTCGGAGCCGCACCTCCGGCCGGCAGCGGCAAGCACCGCTATTTTATCGTGGTCCAGGCGCTTGACGTGGCGACCCTTGATGTCCCCAAAGACGCGACCCCGGCCTTCTTGAGCTTCAACCTTCTTGGCCACATTTTGGGACGGGCCATGCTGGTTCCGTACGCCGAACAGAAATAGACGGCCTCACGCGGACTCCACCTGTTCCTTGGTCAGAAAACCGAGCTTGACGAGAATATCCCCTAGCTTTTCGCCGGGGGTTTTTTTTTGTTCGGCCAGCGCGGCCTCTAGTTGGGTCGGCGTGATCAACCCCTTTTCCATCAATCGGTCTCCAAGCATGCCAACTCCTTGTGCCCCTAAGACACTCTTGAAGTATAGGGGAAGGAAGCAGGGAAATTCCCTTTCATTCGCCTGGAGTGTTCAGTTCGCCAGCGTCTTCGCCCCCAATTTCGGAAACCGCCTCTTCAAAGGCCTCGAAGGCCTCCCGGATGGCAGCCACTTGGGCGCCGGCGTCGTCGAGCTTGGCTTCGGCCGCGTCGTGCTCTAGGACTTCGGCCGCCTTGGCCAAGGTCAGAGCGGTCAGGTTGGCCGCACTGCCCTTGAGGGCGTGGGCCCCGGCACGCAGGCCAGGAGCGTCGGCGTCGGATACTGCCTGGTCCAGCCTCGCCAGCGACGCGATGGTCTGGTGCCGGAACTTCTCGATCAGTTTGACGAGCAATTCGCGGTTCCCCAGAAAAACCCTAAGCGCATCGTCGTACGAAAACGTGTCGGGCTCCGGCAAGACTGGAACCGCCGGTTCCGACGGCAGGCTCGAGATCTCGGAAATGCGGGGAACGTAGGAACGCACGACCGAGTCCAGGGTTTCCAGGTTGAACGGTTTGGTGAGAATGCCGTTCATTCCGGCGGCCTGGCACCGTTCGAGTTCGCCCTTGAGCGCGCTGGCGGTCACCGCGACAATGGGGCACGCGAGTCCCTTCTTTCTAAGCGCGGCCGAAGCCTCGTAGCCGTTCATGACGGGCATCTGAAGATCCATAAATACGAGGTGAGGCTTGGTTTCAAGCGCCGTCTCGCAGGCCTCGCGTCCGTTCTCCACAAGAAACACCTCGTGACCCAGGTTCTGGAGAAGGAGGCGGAACAGCTCGCGGTTCACTTCGTGGTCCTCGGCAACCAGGACCCGCAACCGGTCGGGTGACCGAACGAGGCTGGCACGGTCTAGGAGCCCGCCTGTGACTCCCCCCGAGGACGCAACGGCCCACTGACCGCCGATTCCGCGGACCAGGACGTCGATGAGCGAACGGGTGTTCACGGGTTTGTCGATGAAGGCGCGGAACAGGTCGGCCGGATAGCGTGGTGAAGGTTCCAGGGTCTTGCGCAGCAGGCTCATCAAAACTAGCGGCAAGTCGGCCGTCGAGGCCTCGGCGCGGACCTCACTGGCCAATTGCCAACCGTCTTCGGGACCCAGCTCTTGGTCAATCAAAACAACGCTGGGCCGCTTGTCCATCAGCACTTGGTGGGCTTGAGTCCGGTCAGGAACCGCGATGACGGCAAAGCCCGCTTCTTCCAGCCTTCTGCCCAACACTTCGCGCACACCGGGATCGTTGTCAACCAGCAGAACCTGATGACCGTGCCCAGGGGTTTCCAACGGAGGCGGAAGCGGTCCGTCGGGGGCCAGTTCGATGCTGAAAAAGAATTCGGTGCCTTCCCCCGGGGTCGACGTGAAATCGATCTTGCCGCCCAAGAGACCGATCAGCTTTTGGCTGATGACCAGGCCCAAGCCGGTGCCACCGTACTGGCGAGTGGTCGAACTGTCGGCCTGGGTAAAGACCCGAAACAGACTCTGCCGCGCCGATTCGCTGATACCGATGCCCGTGTCGCGGACGCGGAACGTGAGCCCCGGACCCACCGTCAGCGTGACCCGTCCCCGGTGAGTGAATTTCACCGCGTTCCCAAGCAGGTTCACCAGAACTTGGCGCAGCCGAGAGGGATCTCCCAACCATCGGCGGGGTACAGTAGGGTCAAGGTCGAGAACCAGTTCGATTCCTTTGCGGTAGGCCGAAAGGCTGACGACTTCAAGGCTGCGTCCCACCACCTCGTCGAGGTCGATGGGAATCGATTCCAGACTCATCTGCCCCGCCTCGATCTTGCTGAAATCGAGCACGTCGTTGACAAGGTCGAGCAGGTGCTGCGCTGCCGAAGCGATCTGTCCGGCGTGGTGCGCCTGATCGCGTTTGAGATCGCCCAGACGCAAAAGGTCGGTCATTCCGGTGATGGTGAAAAGGGGAGTGCGGATCTCGTGGCTCATGTTGGCCAAGAACTCGCTCTTGGCAAGACTGGCCCCCTCGGCGGCCAAACGGGCGTCGGTGAGACCCTGCTCCGAAATCCGCCGGGCCGTTTCGTCTTGGACGACCGCAAACAGACGCCGGGTGCTGCTCAAGTCTCCTTCCTCCCCTAAGGCCGAAAGACGCAGGCTCCACCACGCCTGGCGCCCATCGGCCGGCAGAAAAGGGGACTCAAAGCCGTTGTCGGCGGCTTCACCGTCGACAAACGCGTTCAGATAGGCCACCCAGCGCGGACGGTCCTCGGGACGCAAGTGGTCGTCGACAGGGGCCCCGACGACCACTTGCGAGGGTTTCTTCAGAAGACCGAGGAGCGCCGGGTTTGCCGAAACAACCAAACCGTCCTTCAGGAACGCCATGCCGACAGGAGACCGCTCAAAGGCCTGAACCAAGGTCGACTTAGCCACGAGAACCTCCATCAAACCGTGACGAGGAAGGGTTTTGACGAGACTTTTCTGATTCGAAAACCGGAGCACCGAACCATCCAGTGGATGGTTCGGAATCTTCCTCCGGCAGACCTGCAATTCCCCCGGTGCGCTTTGCAACTGCCGCTCGGAGCTCCAGGTCTTCGCTCCTCGGGAATTGAGAAAGGAAAAGGCGAAGACAAAACCCTCCGCAGTAGGTTTGAGGGAGGTTCATCAGAAGTGTGAGCCGACGACTTCAAACGTCTTGCGAAGTAGACCGTCGGGCTTCAGCGGTTTTGTGATGTAGCTTCGAATGCCATAGCTCATGGCCTTGAGCACGGTGTCGCGTTGCGAGAGAGCCGACAGAACAATAATGGGAGTTTGGCTCCCCTCGGCTTTCAGCCGTTCCAAGACACCGAAACCGTCGACCCTGGGCATCATGAGGTCGAGAAAGATGAGATCGAGATCGGCGGGCGGATCGTTCAAAAAGTCCTCGCCGTCGTCAAAGGCGAACACCTTCGTGCCCGAAGGGGCAAAGGTGTTCTTGACGATCTCTTGCACAATGAAATCGTCGTCGACCACAGCGACCCTCAGGTCGGCACCTTCGGACCGCATTCGCGCCGAAAGTTCTGTCAGCGCCTTGTCGTTGTCGAAACGCATTTCCAGAGCTCCGGACTCGACGGGCTTGGAGCCTTCCAGGAAGGAATCGATCTTATCCTTGTCCAGTAGCTCGTCCATGGCTTTTTCGAGGCTGTCGGTGATGCTCAATTCGCTGAACTCCCACAGGCCCCGGAGCGCCATCTCTACTGCCTTCGACTGCGTCAGAACCTTCACCCACTTGATTCGTCCCTTGGTCAGCCCGACCAGAATTTCGAAGAGCCGGCGGATCTTGGGCAGGTCGGGTGCCTTGAGTTCCAGACTCGACAGCATGACAAGAAATTTCGGGAGCTGGAGCGAGTGCAAAGCCATCAGTTCGTGCAGTTTGAATTCGAGGAGGCTGATCTTTTCGAAATTGAGGCCCAGAGCGACTTCGACAAAGACGATGCTTTCGTTCACGTGGGCGTCGAGGATGCAAGGAGTCTCGTCGAGCGTGATCTTCTGCCCCAAAGCCTCGCCGACGGCCTGCCACAGCTGGTCGATCTTAAGCGGTTTCATGAAGATCTTTCGCACGCCCAACTTCGTCAGTTCGATCAGCTTGTCACGGCTGATCTTGCTCGTGCACACGATGACGGGGATCGCCGAAACCGTCACATCGGCATTCTTGGTCTTGAGAATCGACACGAGGTCGCGCTGCGACAAAAAGTAGTCGGCGATGACCAAATCGGGGCGGTGGTGGAGGAGTTTTCCCATGCCGTCGACCCCGTTGGCGGCTTTGATGACGACCAAGTCGAAGGCCTCGAGTTTGGTGGCCACGTAGTCGCAGAACTGGGGAGACTCATCGATAATGAGGACGGTCTTTCTGGCCATTTCAGAACTCCTTCCCGCTCGCCAAGTAGGCCTCGGGACCGAGGGTCTCCAGCCGATGTGCCTTGCCCAGCACCTCGGCTTCGAGGGTTCGGGCGTAGGTTTCCAGGCGTGCGGCGATCGCCTCGTCGGTGACGGACAGTATTCTGGCGGCCAACAGGCCGGCATTCTTGCCGCCGCCGACGGCCACGGTAGCGACGGGAATGCCGCCAGGCATCTGAACGATGCTCAACAGGCTGTCGAGTCCTTGAAAGGCCTTGGTCGCAATCGGAACGCCCACCACGGGAAGCGTGGTCTGGCTGGCCACCATCCCGGGCAGATGCGCTGCTCCCCCTGCCCCTGCAACAATCACCTTGAGGCCTCGTTTGCGCGCGCCAAGCGCGTACTCGGTCAACCGGGCAGGGGTCCGGTGGGCGGAGACGATGGTGGTCTCGTTCGAAATACCCAGCTCCGACAAGATCGCGGCGGCTTGGGCCATCACCGCCAGGTCTGAATCGCTCCCCATAATAATTCCGACATCCGGCATCTCATTCTCCTGTCACTCTCAACGTTTTTTCTATTGTATCGGCTCTTTCTTGAGCGGTATTCAAAGATTCTGCCGTGACTGTGAAATGCCCCATCTTGCGACCGGGTCGGCATTCGGTCTTTCCGTAGAGGTGAAGGGAGAACCCAGGAACCGCAAGGGCCTCGTCCAGGCCCTGCAGAACCGTCTTCCCGCTGCCTTCGCCAAGAAGGTTGACCATGACCGCCGGGCTGTGGAAGCCGGGGTCGCCAAGGGGGAGACCGGCGACGGCTCGTAGATGGTTTTCAAACTGGCAAGTACGGCAGGCCTCCATGGTGTAGTGCCCCGAATTGTGGGGCCGCGGCGCCACTTCGTTGACCAAGATCTCTCCTTGGGCGGTCAGAAAGAGCTCGACACCGAAGACGCCCACCCCGCCCAAGGCTTCGACCACAGCCACCGCGGTCTCTCGGGCCCTGTTTTCGGTTGCAGGGGAAAGGGCGGCCGGTGCCACCACCCGCGTACAGATATTGCGCTGGGGATCAAAGACCATTTCGGTTACTGGGTACACCACCGACCCTTGCGCTGACCGGGCAACCATGACTCCCAGCTCTTTGACGAACGCCACCTTCTTTTCGAGGAAGGATCCCTCGCGGCGTGAAGGGTCGCCGGGAAGCGCCTTGGTGAAGTCAGCGGCTGAGTTCAGCACCACCACGCCGCGGCCGTCGTAGCCTCCGGTTCGCGCCTTTTGAACGATGGGAAACTCGGATGGTGTCAGATCGTCAAGCGCCTTGTCGACGAACTCGGCCACGGGAAGCCCCGCGCGAAGGTAGAGCTCCTTCTGCAGGACCTTGTCTTGTATCGTCTGGAGCACGCGGGGCGAAGGCAGGATCACATGCCCTTGGTCCTCGAGTCCGGCCAATACAGCCGTGTCACAGTGTTCGATGTCGTAGGTGGTCACTTCGCACCGGGTTACCAGATCGATGAGGGCCTGCCGGTCGTAGAGGCTTCCGGTCAGGACCACGTCGGCCAAGGGGGCCGCACCGGCGTTAGGGTCGGCATCAAGAACTGTGAAGTGGAACCCTAGTTTGGCGCCGCGGTAGATGAGCATCCGAGCCAACTGGCCTCCCCCGACCAGGCCGATGCGCCGGAGGGGGAAGGGGCGGGCGGGCATCACAGCGCCTTGAGGAGGTCGGTCAGCAAGTCGTAGAACACCGCGACGGTGGCGACTTCGGTTCGCTCCTGGGGAGTATGCGCTCCAAAAATGTTGGGACCGAAGCTGATCATGTCCATGCCGGGAATCTTGTCGCCGATGACTCCGCATTCAAGTCCGGCATGAATCAGCTCGACGACAGGTTCACGGTCTGTCCTTTTTTTCCAAAGCGAGGTCAAAAGGTCTCGAACAGGGCTGATGGGATTAGGCGTCCAGGAAGGATACCCGTCGCCATGGCGGGTCGTTCCACCGGCCAGCCTTACGACCGCTTCAATGCGCCGCCCCGTCTCATCGCGCAATGTTCGCGAACTTGACCGCTGGCTTGTTGTGATCCTCACCGTGTTGTCGGCCACCCTCAGGCTGGCGACGTTGCACGAGGTTTCAACCAGACCAGGGACGACTTTGCTCATGCCTTGCACCCCGTCAGGCAGGGCTGCCATCAGGTCGAGAAGGAGCTGCTGACTGGTGGGGTTGAGCACCTTATCGGGAACCGGTGCGGGCGTAACCTCGAAGGCCAGACCTTGTCCTTCGGCTCCCAATTCGCCTGCATAAACCTCGCGGGCCGACGCGGCGAACGTCTCAAGAGCCGCCAGCCCCTCGACCGGTCCGGCCAGCACCGCCAAGGCCTCGCGGGGAACGGCGTTGTGCTTGTCGCCGCCCTCGAGGCTGGCCAGCTGCCACGAGCCCGAGGGCTGTGAGGCCAGGAACTCGGCAAGGAACCGGGCCCCCAGTTTGAGCGCGTTGCCCAGCTGAAGGTGGATGTCCACACCCGAGTGGCCTCCCTTGAGGCCTTTGAGGAAAACCGACCAACCGGCAGCGGCGTCGGTTCTCGACACGGCCACGGGAACTTCGGACCAACTCGTCATGCCGCCGGCGCAGCCAACGGTGAAGTGACCGTCGTCCTCGCTGTCGAGGTTGAGCAGAATACGCCCCGAAATCAGGGTGGAATCAAGCGCCAGGGCGCCGGTCAGGGCCGTCTCTTCGTCAACGGTAAACAGGCATTCGAGCGGGCCGTGGGCCAGTGTCTTGTCCTCAAGAACCGCCAGCATGGCGGCCACACCAATTCCGTTATCGGCCCCCAAGGTGGTTTCGCGGGCATGGACCCAGCCGTCTTCGACAACCAACTCGATGGGATCGCAGGTAAAATCATGGTTGCGGCCGCGGTTTTGCTCGCACACCATGTCCACATGCGCTTGAAGCACCACGGCCGGGCGGCCCTCATGGCCGACGCTCGCCGGCTTGGTAATGCAGAGGTTTCCGACCTCGTCGCTCCGGTGGGAGAGCCCCCAAAGGGTGGCCTGCCCCCTGAGGTGGGCGACAACCTTGTCTTCGTTTCGGCTACAACGGGGAATCGACGACAGCATCGAGAAATGCTTCCACAGCAGGGGGGGGCTCAGGGCAACGACGGACGGGTTCATGAAGGGCATTCTATCAAGGCTTCAGGCTGAAGACTACCACTTCGGGAACGACCGAACCGCCATAGTAAGCGTGGCTGGCATCCTGCTCAAATCTCACCGAACCCACCGCTGGCGAGGCTTTTCCTACAAAGTAGCCTCCCGCCTTGGCTCGAATTCCCATGTCGGTATAGTAAGTGGGATCGTAGATCTCCACCCGGAGTTCCGCGGGTTCCTCGATAAGAAAGCCCAGTGGTACCGTGTAGATCAGCGTTGCCTGTTTCCCGTCGTAGCGAGGCGATTCGACCACCCGCTTCACGGGAACCGGCTTTCCCGCAAAAGTCACGAACACGTTGACGGCGCGGTCGGGGCTTGCCAGACCGTAGGCGGCGTCGAGCTGTGGCAGGTCGCCGGGGCCGAGCGAGTTCTTCTGCAGTCCTGGAAAATCCGTGACGATGAGCGCCGAATACCACTCGTCCCAAGTGAGTTCCAGCCTAGCCGATACAAGCTTGCGCGGCCTGGAATCGTCGACAGTGACGCCCACGCCCCAATCGACCCACTCGTGGGGGTGGCCCCAAGCGGCGGAGACGAGAACCAAGGCTGCCAGGAAAAGCAAAGATAACTTCATGACTCAAGAATACGACGGATGGAAGCGCGGAAACAACGCGTCCGACCACCGGCGCCGCGAAGGATGACGAGATCTTAATAATTTTTTATCCTTTTTTTCTTGCTCCTTCTTTCGATCTTTAATAGACTTTAAAAGACATGGAGGCTATATGCAGTACTTTCTGGACTCTGCGGATACCGAATTCATCGCCAAGGCGCTCGAATACTATCCGGTGGAGGGCGTCACGACCAACCCCACCATCATCGCCAAGGAGAGGAAGGAGTTCCAGCCACTTATCAAGGAGATTCGCGCTATTCTCGGAGGCGATCCTGCCCTTCATGTGCAGTGCCTTGCGCGCGATGCCGATTCTATCGTTCGCGAGGCGTGGGCCCTGCAGGAAATTGCCGGCGACAACTTCTACGCCAAGATTCCCGTCACCGCCGAGGGTCTTAAGGCGATCAAGCTTCTGAAATCCAGCGATATGAAGATTACCGCGACGGCAATCTTCACTCCGCAGCAGGCGTTGATGGCTGCTCTCGCCGGTGCCGACTACTGCGCTCCCTACGTGGACAGGTTGGAGAACCTCAGCATTGACGGAGCCAAGGTTGTCGGCGAAATGGTCCAGCTGTTCCAGATCCATCATCTGAAAGCCAAGGTCCTGGCGGCGAGTTTCAAGAACGTCGAGCAGGTCCACAAGGTCTGTCTGGCGGGAGCCCAGGCCGTCACCGTCGGCAAGGACCTTTTTAAGAAGCTCATCTCCCACCCGATGACCGAGTCGAGCATCGATCGGTTCGTTGGCGACTGGGAAGAAGTCTACGGCAAAGGACAAACCACACTGCTGGTCTGAGGCAGGGCCGCCGCCCGGGAACCTCGAAAAAAAGGTGACAACTTAATCGATTACGCTTACACTGAATTCATGAAAATGACAGCTCTCCTTCTTTTCGTGGGGATGACGAGCGTTCTGGGCGCTCAGACGGCTCCCCCCGATTCTCCAGTGGCCCGCTGGGGGGCTTTACACATTGAAAACGCCCAGCTGACCGGTTCGCATGGTGAGGCTGTAGTCTTGCGGGGGATGAGCCTGTTCGACACAACAAGCTATGGGGAATACGCCAACCCCGACGTGCTGGCGTGGCTTCGCGACGACTGGAAGGCCAGCGTGTTCCGGGCCGCCATGTACACCGAGTACAACGGAAAGTTCGTCGGGGAAGCGGCCTTCCAGCCGCTGTTCGCCGCGGTGCAGGCTGCCATCGATACAGGGGTCTATGTCATCGTCGACTGGCATATCCTGACCGACGGGAACCCCCTCAAACACGTTTCCGAGGCCAAGGATTTCTTTTCGCGGGTCGCCGCGCGGTACGGATCGACACCCAACGTGCTCTACGAGATTTGCAACGAGCCGAACGGAAACGGCGTCACCTGGGCCGAGGCGATCAAACCTTACGCCGAACAGGTGATTCCGGTGATCCGTGGCCTCGCCCCCGACAGTGTAATTATTGTGGGAAACCCGGTGTGGAGCAGCCAGCCGGAAACGGCCGCCGCCGACCCCCTCCCCTTTCCCAACCTGATGTACACCCTGCATTTCTACGCGGGCTCCCATCCTCTGTCCTTCCTTGCCAAGATCGACCAAGCCCGAGCCGCCGGAGCGGCGGTCTTCGTCACCGAATGGGGAACAACCACCGCTCAGGTCACCGGAACCCTTCACGTCCGTCAGTCGCTTGAATGGGTGAAAGGACTGGCCGAACGGAAGGTCAGCTGGGCCAATTGGTCGTTGGGAACCAAGCTTGAACCCGCTAGCGCGCTTAAGCCCCTGGCCAGCGTCGCGGGTTCCTGGGCACCGGGAGAGCTAACGGAAAACGGTCTGCTGATGCGCTCGATTTTGCGGGGCGAAGCAACAGACGCCGTGTTTGCCGACAGCTTCGATTCTGGGAACTTCAAGGCCGGAGGGTGGCTGCGTTCGGGTTCGTCGCTCGACAGGAGCAAAGGAACCAGCGGCACAGACGCGGTCCGTTTTGAAGGCGAGGCGACCCTGACCAAGGGCCTCGTCTCGGACGCCTACCACGGCTGGACCTGGTCGTTCCAGGGTCAGGGACGCGACTGGAAACCAGTCGACCGTTTGTTTATCGAGGTCTCTTCCGGCGCAACCTGGACAAAAGTCGGCGAGGTTTCCCTGCCGTCTGCGGACTGGGTGCGGGTCCAAGGAAGCCTTCCTGAGGGTTTTGACCACAAACCAGGCCTCCAGTGGCGCCTGCGGTCTGCGTTGACCTCAGCCGCGCGTTACTGGGTGGACAACGTCGAAATCTCGGCCAGCAGGGACTGACACGATTCCCGTTCGACAAGTTCAACGGGAACAAAAATACGAAGTTCGCCGGGGTTGCCGGCGATCTTGGCCAACATCTGCTCCGCGGCGGCGTTGCCAATAGCCTTGCGGTCCTGCCGCCAGGTCGTGAGCGCGGGCCTCAGGTAACGACTGACTTCGTTGTCGTCGAAGCTGACAATGGAAAGGTCACGGGGAAGCTGAAGCCCCATGTTCCAGGCTGCCCGGTACACGCCCACGGAGAAAATATCGCTGGCACAGTACAGGGCCGTGGGCCGTTCGGTGCCGTCCATCAGTTGAAAGAGCGCCCGGAAGCCGCACACCTCGGTCCACAGGTCTGTCTTAACCACAAGCTCCTCACGATAGGGAAGTCCACACTGTTCAAGGCCCGTTCGGTACCCCTCAAGACGTTCGTAGCCCGCAGTGGCGCGGTCCTGCAGCGGTCCAGAAATGTGGGCGATCCGGGTATGTCCCAACTCATAGAGGTAACGAACCGCATCGATCGAAGACTGGACGTTCTCGGAGGTGACCGACGTGGTTTCGGTGTAGACGAGGTTGGCCGAAACGCAGGGAAAATTGCTCCGCACAACCTCAAGGACTTCGGCGCTGTGCGGATCGTTGTTGAGGATCAAGACCCCATCAACGCCTCGGTAGCGGCAGTGTTCCAGGTAGGTCATCTTCTTCTGACCCAGGTTTGTGGCGATGAAGATCAGCTCGTAGCCGTCTTTCTCAATCCGTTGTTTGAACGCGTTCATGATGCCGACAAACAGCGGGTGCTCGATGCCGAGATGGAGGTCAATCTCCTCGTAGATGATTCCAATGAGCCAGCTCTTCTTGGTCACCAGGGCCTTGGCGCCTTGATTGGGGATGTAGCCAAGGTTCCGCGCCACCTCGACAATCTTGAGCCGAGTGCGCTCCCCGATGTCCGACTGGTTGTTCAGCGCTTTCGAAATCGTGGCCGCCGAGTAGCCGGTCAACTGGGCTATGTCGTAGATCGTGACTGCCATACGGCGGTCTTACCGATCCGAACCGTAGGTGAAAAGGGAAAAATCGGCGGGAAACTCCTGGGTTTTGAAGTCCTGACACGCCATGCCGACAAAGGCACCCGTGAAGCCCAAGCCACCGTATTCATCAGAGATCTTACCAGCGTCAAGTTCGGGACCAACGTTTTGCCACGAAGCTCCATCTCTTGACCACGAAAACACCGCCCGCGCGAAATCGACTTTCAGACGGAGAAAAATCGGCCCCGAACCGACGTCGATCTCTTCGGTTCCAAGAGGCAGAGCCATCACACCCTTGTCGAAAACCATGAGGCCCAAGGTTCGCTTTGAACGCCGGTCGTCCCAGGTGATGCGCAGGTAGTACTGGTTTGTTTCATCGTACCTGTAGATCAGGCCTGCCAAGTGCTGAAAGCTCGTTGGCTCAAAGTCGAGGAGTGTTTCGGCTGTGAAGCAGAAATCCGTCTGCCGGCGCGCGAGCAACGCCTGTCGGTGCGTGCTCACCGGAGACTCTTTTCCGCGGATTCTCAGCCACCCGGGCCTTTCGGTGATCGAATAGGTCTGGGAATCCCACGGCGTGCGCAGGGTCATGAAGTCCCGTAGAAAATCGAGATCATCGAAGCGGTAGCGCACCGGATTGGGGCGCGTTTGGGCCCGTTTGGCGAGTGGGGGTTCCAGCACGAGAGTCTCGGAGGGATGGTTTCCCCCTCCTTTGACCTGCGGCCACCCGTCCTTCCAGACCAGCTCGGCCAGGGCCGTCTCGCGGCCGAGAACGCAGTCTTTCCGACCGGGAAGCGGCCGACCAACCAAGAACACCAGAAACCAGCGGCCATCGGGGGTATCGCACCAGCTGCCGTGTCCGGCCTTTTGAAGGGCCAGTTCGGAACCTCCCCGGCTGGTCATCAGGGGGTTCGACGGATGCACCTCATAGGGGCCGGCCAAGGAACGCGAGCGGGCCACCGTGACGGCGTGGCCGTATTCGGTGCCGCCTTCGGCAGTGACCAGATAGTACCAGCCCTCCCTCTTGTACAGGTGAGGCCCTTCGACCAACCCTATGGGCGTACCGCGAAAGATCTTGGTGATGGGCCCAAAGGGAAGGCAAGTCTCGGGGTCGAAGCGTTGAAGCAGAATGCCGCTGAAGGTGGCCACGCCCGGCTGGCGGTAATCCCATTCCATGTTGACGTACCATTTCTTTCCGTCGTCGTCGTGAAAAAGCGAGGCATCGAAGCCCGACGAGTTCAGGTAGACCGGCGCCGACCACGGCCCGCGGATATCCGTCGCCGTGGTCACGTAGTTGTGACAGTCCTTGAAAGGGCCGTCGTTCCACGATTTGACGTCGGTGAAGATGAGCCAAAAACGGCCTTCGGCGTGACTAAGACACGGCGCCCAGATTCCCCCCGACGCCGGATTACCCTTCATGTCGAGGTGCTCTCGGGTCGAGAGCGGCCTCGTCACAAATTCCCAGTCGACAAGATTGCGTGAATGATGAATTTCTACCCCGCCAAACCACTCGAAGGTGGAGTTGGCGATATAGAAATCCTCTCCCACTCTCAAGATCGAAGGATCAGGGTGAAAACCGGGGAGAATTGGATTGGTGACAACCATGATTATTCCTTAACGCTCCCCAGAGTGATGCCTGAGATGATGTAGCGAGAGGAAAAGGCGTAAAAGACCAACACCGGCGCCACAGACGAGGCGATTCCCAGGTAGATTCCACCGTATTCCGTCTTGTAGATATCCGTTCTCAGGACGTTTACGAGCATCGGAAGGGTGTACATGGATTTTTCGCTCAGAAGGATAAAGGGAGTGATGAAGTTGTTCCAGGTGCCCACGAACGTGAAAATGGCCATCGTCGCCAACCCGGGAGTCAAAATGGGAATGATAATCCTATTGAACGTCGAAAACTCCCGACTGCCGTCGATGCGGGCGGCGTCAAGCAGGTCGCTATGAACAACCCCCCGAATGTACTGAGTCAGGAAGAACACGGTCGACGGGGCAGCAATCGCGGGCAAGATCAGGGGAAGAAAGTTGTTCAGCAAGCCCAAATCGTTCATATAGCGGTAGAACCCGATGAGTCCCAGTTGCGGAGGAATGGCAATGAGGGCCAGGATCAGGTTGAACAACGACTGACGCCCGCGGAACGTGTACATGGTCAGCGCGTAGGCCGTCAGAGCCGAGAAGTACACCGACAAGATCGTCGCCGAAAACGCGATCAACGCGCTGTTGGTAAACCCCTGCCAGATCTGAAACCCGCGTCCCGTCAGCACCGTCCAGTTGTTCATCAGCGAAGTGCCAGGAATCAGACTCAGTCCCTGCTGAATTTCCTGAGTGGACCTCGTCGCATTGACAAGCATTAGCCACACCGGCATCACGGCCAAAAGGGTGAAGAAGACGAGGACGGCATAGATCAGCACCTGCTGAGTCCTCAGGGTAAAAGTGTTGTCGTCTCTTGTCATTTCTTTCCTCGTCTAGCCTTAACTTCATCCGGGTCGTTCATCATGGAGAACAAAATTCCAGCCAAAACCAAGATCAGCAGAAACATCCCCACCGAGATGGCGGCGGCGTAGCTGTAATTGTTGGCCGAAGAAAAGGCTTGGTTGTAGAGATAAATAGAGGTGGTCAGGATGGAACCGCCCGGATCGCCTCGCCGGTTTGTGATCAAGAAAGGAATGTCAAACATCTGGAGACCTCCGATGAGGGAGGTGACGAGGGTGAAACTCATGATGGGCCGCAACAGAGGAAGCGTGATCCGCCAGAACATTTGTCCCGGCGTTGCGCCATCGACCACGGCCGATTCGAACAGGCTGGGAGAAATCCCCAAAATCCCGGCGCTGAGCACAATGATCGTCGTCCCGTACCACATCCAGAACTGGATGAAGGCGACGATTCCTCGGGTCCAAATTTCACTGCGGAAGAAATTCACGGCCTCGGGCAGTCCAAAGTTTTGAACTGTGAACTGATTGACGGGCCCTGAAGGGTAGCCAAACAAGGAGGCAAAAAGGACGGCAACGGAGGCGGCCGTAATGATGTTGGGAAGGTAAATGATGGTTTTGAAGAACCCACCCAATCGAATCTTGAGACTGACATCGGTCAGCCAGATGGAGAAGACCAACGCAAAAAAAAGTTGCGGAACAAAATTGAAAAAGAAAATAAGAGCGGTGTTGCCGAAAGCTTGCCAAAAAACCGCGTCGAAAAGGAGCCCTGCATAGACAGTGGCAATGGACTTCGTAATGACATCGGGGGCGACCTGGTTGGCAACCAACACCTTCTTCACCGCCTCAGCGTCGGTGGATGTCATCTGACTGACCTCGACAAAATAGCCGGAGCTAGCATTGGAAGCCTGGTCGGTTGTCGTTGTTGTATCGATCGAACCTAGATCGTAGGCGGTGGAACTGGCCCCCGCAGCCGGGGCGTCGGTGTCCGCCGAAATCCCTGCGGCTTGAAGCGAAGCGATCAAGGCGTTGGCGTTGTCGGCCGAAAGCCCTTGGAGTTTGAGCGACTCAGAACTCCGTGCAAAATTGGACAAGCCAACCATCTTATGTTCGAGGCTGGCTCCTTTCATGTTTGTGAATCCCAAATAGAAAGTGTTCAGGATGGGGTAAAGCTGAAACGCAAGGAACGCCAAAAAGAAGGGCGTCACAAAGATGTAACCCCAACGGTCGAAGCGAACCCGTCGGACCTTGACGGCTTGGAACATGACAATGATCTCCTTAAAAAAAAGCCCTGCCCAGGCCGGGCAGGGCCAAAAACTCAGTCGGTTCAGTTCACTTTGAGGTCAGGGAACTGGGACGCCACACCGTCCTTGAAATCTTTGATCGCCGTCTTCTTGTCCTTTTCGCCGTTTTGGTACGCGGTCAGTTGTTCTTGGAAGATCGATTCGATTTCCTGGTCGTAACCGGAAAGAACCTTGGCGTTGATGTTGCCGGTCATGGTCGAGAAGGCCAGATAGTGGTTCTGTCCGCCCAAGAAGGGTTCCGTATAGGTACCCTTGATCGCATCGACGACCTTGGTGTTCGAGACCAAGTCACCGGTGTCCTTGGCCCAAGCGGTCAGGAACTTCTCGTTGGTGGTCAAATACTCAATCAGCTTGATGGCCTCGGCCTTGTTCTTGGTCTTGGTGTAGTAGGTCAGCCATGTACCGCCCCAGAAGTAGGGGATGGGTCCCTGGACCATGGCCCAGTCGCCAGCGGTGCTCGTTTCGGTTCCGTCAGCCTTCTTGGAAACAGCGTTGGGCTTGAGCACGTAGTGCAGGCCCCAGGTGGGGAGAAGGTAGCCGAACACTTCAACGGGATTGCCCTTCTCGTCGGCCAAAGCACCCTTCATACCGGCAAACCAGCCTTCACTCCACTGACCCTGGCGACCTTCGTAGCCTTTGTCGTGGAAGGTTTTGGCAACGTCCATCAAGCTTTCCATGACGGGGTCAACGACCAGTGTGTTGTTGACGACCCACGGGGACTTGCGGCCCGACTTGAAGACCTGGAACAGGTCGCCAGTCGAAGAAATCAGCACGGCCTTGCCTTTGGAGGCGCTCTTGAGCTTGTCGGCGGTGGCCACAAAGCCCTTGAGGTTGCTGATCATGGCCTGAACCTTGGCCGGATCATCGGTACCCAGGTATTCCTTGGCCAAGCTGCGGCGGTAGAAGAACGCGCCGGGGGTAGCCTGCCACGACATACCGTGGATTTTGCCGTTGGCGTCAGTCACGACGTCCTTGGTGTACTGCATGGTGTTCTTGCCGGCCGTGTTGGCCATGGCGGTCAAGTCACCCATCCAGCCTGTGCTCACGTAACCCTTCACGTAGGCCGACTCAAGGGTGTACACGTCGGGGGCGCCCTGTCCGCTCTGGAGCACTGGCTTCAGTTTCGACTGGTAGACATCGTTCGGCACGAGGGTGAACTCGATTTTGACGTCCGGATTGTCCTTCTGATAGTAAGTCAACATCTTCTGGAGTTCGTCGGTGAACGACCAAACCACCAATTTTTTATCTTGAGCCATGGCGCCGGTGGCCACCATAAGGGCAAGAACGATCAAAGAGAATCTCTTCATGGATTCCTCCTCCTTCCGTATTCTTAATCGATTGCGAAATCGATTAAGTGAGCCTACCATGGTTCATTCCAGACGGCAAGAAAAAGTTTGCCCAAATTGGTGTCCGTGGACGTGGGGAGCGCGGCCGGTTAAGCTTGACGACATGGTCACTCTCAACCGGCGCTTCAACATGATCTTCCTCCTCGTGGTCGCCGTTCCGCTGGTGGTGCTTTACCTGCTTCAGTCACGGCTCTACTCCGATGCGCTGATCGAAACAGTCTCAAGCCAAACCCAGGGTCTGTTGGAACAAATCGCCCAGAACGTCGAGAAGGAGCTCAACAACGCCTCGGTTTTGGCGGCGGTCCTGCTGTACGACCCCGACCTCAACGACACTGTCGAACTGTGGGCCCACAGTCCCCCTGGCTCCCAGAAGATCACCGCGAGCTGGAAAATGACCCAGCGCCTCCAAAGTATCTTCACGATCTCGAACCGGGTCGGCGCGATCGCGCTGTACATGAAAGACGGCACGGTGCTGACCTCCAGCAACTATCCGAACATCCGCTCGTTCACCTTTGCCGACAAAGCGGCCTACCGCGAGGCCAAGGCCAAGCCAAACCAGGTTGTGATTGCCGACAGCTTGAGCGGTGTCACCGACAATGGTGGAGATAGATTCATCCTTTCGGCCATCATCTGTCCGCAGCCCAGCGAAGGGAGCCCCTACATCGACGCCATTCTCGTGATGTTCCGGGTGCCCTACCTCGACCAGTTCGCGGCGTTTCCCAGCCGGGAAAACGAAGCCGGGCTCATCATTCTCGGACGCGACGGAAACTCTCTCCTGTCGGCCATGACCCAGCGGATAGCAAAGAAAGAATGGCAGACCATCCGCACTCTCCCTCCCGGCAACTCCGAATTGTCTATCCTCGGGCGAACCTTTCTGGTCAATACCCGGACCCTCGATTTGGCGCATTGGACCTTCCTGCTGGCCATGGATAAGGCTTCCATCACCAACCGCATCGTTGGCTATCAGCGCTACCTCTACCCCGCGCTCGCCCTGATGTTGGGTCTGTTCTTTTTGTACTCTATGGTGTTCTTTTCGCGGGTGACCAAGCCGATCAACGCCATCATGACCAACATGCGCCGGTTCGCCTCGGGCCTCGACCCCCTGCCCGTCCACCACGAGAAGATCCTCGAACTGGCTGCCCTAGGCGACAACTTTGACGCCATGGTGGACGAGATACGGCGCCTCGACAGCGACAGGCAGCAGCAGTCCCAACGCCGGCTCGAGGCCGAGATCCAGGCGCTGCAGTTTCAAATCAGCCCCCATTTCGTTGCCAATACCCTCAACTCGATCCGCATGATGGCGTTGGCCGCGCGCAACGACGGCATCCGCGACATGACCCAAGCTCTTATCCGTATTCTGGCCGACAGCTACGCGAGCGCTGATCCCCTGACCACACTCTCCGGCGAGATCGCCAATCTCAAGAACTACCTTCTCATCATGAAGATTCGCTTCGGTGAGCATTTTCGGGTGAACTACGATCTCGACCCAGAAACCCTTGAGGCCAGCATTTTGCGCATGAGTCTGCAACCCTTGGTCGAGAACGCGATTCTTCACGGCTTCGCCGACTTGAACCGCCCGGGGGAACTCACGCTCAGGGCTCGGGTATCCGGCGACCACACCTGGGAGTTCGAGGTCGCCGACAACGGCGTGGGGATGGACGAGGCGTTTTCCCGCAGCCTTCTGGAACCCGACCAGCCCGGCGGCCCTGACCAGCCAGAGAGCTTGGTCAGCTTCCACCGCATCGGCCTGCGCAACGTGCATGAAAGAATACGTTTGAACTTTGGGGTGCCTTTCGGGCTTTCAATCGAAAGCCGGCCCGGCGTCGGTACCACGGTCCGCATCCTCCTTCCCTTCCAAAAGGGCCAGTGATGTTCACTGTCTTGGTGGTCGACGACGAGCCCTTCGTTCGGGCCAGCATGGCCAGCCTTCGGGACTGGCCCGCAGACGGCTACGATTTTCGTTTCGAGGCGGGAAACGGGCGCGTTGCCCTGGAACTTATTGCCAGCCATCCGGAAATCGACATCGTGCTTCTCGACCTTTCGATGCCCGTGATGGACGGGATTGCTTTTCTCAAGGCCCTGCCCGAATCGCTCGAACCGCGCGGAGCTCCGCCACCGGCCGTGATTGTACTCTCGGCGCACGACAATTTTCCTTTGGTGCGTGAAGCCTTCACCTTGGGGGTGCGCGACTACATCCTCAAGACCGAGGTCGACGGCACCACTCTGGGTCTTATCCTAGACAAAGTAGCCAAAGAGCTCACGGTCCGCCCTTCCTCGGGCCCCGACTCAGACCAGCGCGAGTTTTTAGCCACCCAGCTCCTGCGCGATCTATTGTCTGAAGAGCCGCCTGCCGACTGGAGTCGTCTGGCAGCCGGACTGGGTTTGGAACTGCCGTTTCCCATGACGGTTTGGGCGATCCGGATCCTCGACTTTGAAACCGTTGCCGACCGGTACGAGGTAGACGAACTGCCTCGGTTCAATGAGCTTTTTCTACGCTCGGTGAGGCAGTACCTGACCAGGCGGGGTGGAGGCTGGGCCGTCACCGCGGCCAAAGACCTTTTAGCCGTGTTCACCGGCTGCACTCTTGAAGTGTCGGTTTTTGCCCGCGAGATCAAGGAATCGCTGGAGAGGTATCTGAGCGTGCGGATCGAAGTGCTCTCCGGTCTGGCGGAAGTGCCAGAGGCCGTCCGCCCCGTGTGGGAAGACCTGGGTCGCGCCCGGACGGGGTCGAGCCGCATCGTGGTGCTGACCAAACGGTACTTGCGTGAACACCACACCGCGCCGGTGATTACTCTCGACGAGCTGGCGGCCCACGCGGAGGTCAGCCGAAACCACCTTTCGTGGGAGTTCACCCGCGAGACCGGCGAAACCATCACCGACTACCTGGCCGGGCTGCGGGTCGAAGACGCGTGTCGGCTCTTGGCGACAACGACACTCAAGGTCTACGAGATCAGCGAACGGGTGGGCTACACCAACGTGGAACACTTCTGCCGGGTCTTCAAGAAGGTCACTGGCTTCAGCCCGAACCGGTGGGTGGGCGAGAGCGGGCCGAAAGTATTCCGGGATATCCGTCAATAAACCGGAAAATCCGTCATTCACGGCCAAAAAAAGCAATGGGACACTGAAACTGCAACAAACCGATGGAGGTATGTATGAAGAAAATTCTTGTGGTCCTCTGCGTTCTGGCCCTCACTGCCGTGGTCGCCGGAGCCCAGGCCAAGACTGCCCTGAAACTGGGCGACAACCTGCCCGACCGCACCAGCGGCATGGGACTGGTCTTCGAGACAATCAACGCCGAGTTCAAGGCTGCCAACCCCGGCGTCGACATCGCAGTGGAAAGTTACCCCGACCAGCCTTGGCAAGAAAAAGTGAAGATCTACGTCGCCGCCAAACAGCTCCCGGACATCAACAAGTACTGGAGTTTCCCTGGCATGTTCAAGCCGCTCATCGACGCCAGCATGGTGCAAACCCTCGACAAGCCCGCCTTCGATAAGCTTGGCTACATGCCCGGCGCTCTCGAGAGCAACGTCTACGGCGGCAAGCTGTATGGATTGCCCCTGACTGCCGATGGATGGGTCATCTACTACAACAAGAAGTTGTTCAAGGACGCCGGCGTTGCTGTGCCCAAGACTTACGACGACCTGATCGCCTCGGTAGCCAAGTTCAAGGCTAAGGGCATCATTCCCGCCGTTACCGACGGCAAGGACGCCTGGCCGCTGGTCATCACCTGGGACGCCCTGACCGAAAAGGTCAACGGCGACTTCAAGCGCACTCAAGCCGCTTTCGACCGCAAAGCCAAGTTCACAGATCCCGATTTCGTAAAGGGCGCCACCCTGCTCCAGGGCTTGGTCAAGTCTGGCTTCTTCGCCGACGACCTGATGGTCTCGGACTACGGTGCCTCGCGCAACCTCTTCGGTCAGGGCAAAGCCGCCATGTACGTGATGGGAACCTGGGAAGTCGGACTCGGAGCCGACAAGAACTTCTCGGCCGATTTCCTGGCCAACGTCGACGCGTTCAAGTTCCCCACTGTCGCGGGAGGCAAAGGCAAGGTGGACGACTTCATGGCTTGGTTTGGCGGCAACATCTTTGTGAACGCCACAAGCAAGAACGCCGCCACTGGCGTCAAGTATCTGGAATACCTGGCCAAGCGCTGGCCCGCTCTGGCCTGGGAAAAGCAGGCCGGCTACCCGGCCCAGAAGGTCACAGCCCGGCCCACCGACACCCCGCTGGCCAAGACCCTTCTGTCCGTCGGCAATGAGGCCAAAATGACCTCCGACGGCCCTCCGTCCACCGACAGGTCCGACGCTCAGTTCAAGGATGACATCCAGAAAGCCGCCGGTGAACTCTGCGCCTTGATCATCACCCCCGAACAGTACTGCGCCAAGATTGAAGCGGCGGCTGCCAAGGCCGCTGCCCGCAAGTAGATCGATGGACCGGTACCCGTGGGGTGCCGGTCTTTTTTTTATGTCTTCGTTCGCATAAGGTTTTTTCATGAAGAGACTATTTAATAACAGGCCGGTTATCGCGGCTCTTGTCCTTCCCGGAATTCTGGTCATGGTGTTCGCCATGATCATTCCCATTGGCTTCAGCTTGTACTACAGCCTGACCGACTGGGCGGGCATCGGCAAATACCACATGGTCGGGATTCAGAACTACGTCGATATTCTGACCAACGACTCCACGTTCTGGCGCTCCTTGTTCAACGTCTTCGTCTTGATTGTGGTCACGATCTTTATCCAGAACCCCGTGGCCTTTGCCCTCGCGGCCGTGTTGGCCCACGTCAGCCATCGGCTTTCGCGCTTTTTTCGCACCATCTACTTCATTCCGGCCGTGCTCTCCGTGGTCGTCATCACCGCGCTTTGGTCGAACATCATGAACCCCAGCTTCGGTATCCTGAACAAGTTCCTGGCGCTGGTCGCCGGGCAGCCTGTCAACATTTCGTGGCTCGGCAAACCGGCCACTGCCCTGGGGTCGGTGATCTGGATCATCATCTGGCAAGGCTTCGGCTGGGCGCTCCTGTTTTTCTACACCGGGCTCATGACCGTCCCCGCGGAGTTGGAGGAAGCGGCCAAGATCGACGGCGCCGGACCCTGGATGACCTACACCCGCGTCATCCTGCCGTTCATGTTCCCCATTATTTCGGCGGTCGTGGTCATCGATGTCATTTCCTCCTTGAAACAAATGGAGATCATCTTCCTTTCCACCGGGGGCGGCCCTGGTGATCTGACGCAGTTCACCGCCGTCTATTTGTATCAAAAAGCCTTTGTCGCCAGCCAGTACGGCTACGGGAACGGCTTGTCGATCTTGTTCGTGTTTGTCGCGGTAGGACTCACGCTCATCGTGCAGCGGCTGTTCAAGACCGAAGGAGCCGTGGAATGACCAAAGCGTTCTCAAGAAAAGCGATCGGCAAGACCGTTCTCTACTCCCTTCTGACCGTTTTGGCGGTTCTGCAGCTGTTTCCGTTGGTTTGGGTCTTCAACTACTCGATCCAAAAGACGGGGGACCTTTTCGGCCCGGAGTTCTTCAGCCTTCCTGTCCATCCCCAATGGAACAACTACGTGAGGGCCTTCGTTGACGGCAAGATTCTGACCTACTCGATCAACAGCCTCATCATTGTGGTCAGCGCGGTCGCTATCACCTCTGTTCTCTCGTTCTGCATAGCCTACGCCTGCACACGGATGAGCTGGAAGTTCAGGACCGCCGTGCTTGCGTTCGTTTCGTTGGGCATGGTGATCCCCATCCACGTGACGCTTCTTCCCAATTTCATTTGGTTCGGAATGTTCGGCCTCATCGACACCCATTTGAGCCTGATCATTCCGTACGTGGCCTTTCAGCTGAGCTTCAGCACCCTTGTGATTTCGGCCCAGCTGCAAAGCTTGCCTCTGGCGATGGAGGAGTCGGCCTTCATGGACGGCGCCGCCTACAGGACAATTCTGCCCCGAATCATTGCCCCCATGGCGGCCCCGGCCATCGTCACCGCCATGATCAGCTCCTTCCTTTCCGACTGGAACGAGTTCATCATGGCCAACACCTACCTGGCCTCCGACGACAGGCGCACTCTGCCATTCTCGATCATTCGGTTTCAAGGCCAGTACGCGTCGGACTACGCGGTTCAGTTCGCGTGCATGGTCCTGGTGGCACTCCCGGCACTCCTCATTTTCTTCTTGTTCAGCAAGTGGATTATGGCAGGAGTAAGCGCAGGAGCCGTCAAAGGGTAAAATCCAGACCGGATAACAGGAAGGGCCGGATTAACCGGATCTAAAGGACAATGACAAACCAATGGTGGGGAGTGCTTTTCGCCCCCGTTTTGTCCGATCAATCTGACTTGCCTTCCGGTTATCCGGTCTCTCTCTTGGAAAATAAGATCAACGAGGTTTCTATGAGCAATTCCGACTTTTTAAAATTTCCCAAGGATTTTGTGTGGGGGTCGGCCACCGCCGCCTATCAGATTGAGGGCGGGTGGAACGCCGACGGCAAGGGAGAGTCCATCTGGGACCGCTTCTCGTCCAATCCCAAAAACATCGAAGACGGGCAGCCCGGCACGGTCACCTGCGACCACTACCACCGCTACCTCGAGGATTTCGCCCTGATGGCGGAGCTCGGTTTGAAAAACTACAGGATGTCGTTCTCGTGGACGCGCATTCTGCCCCAAGGCACTGGTCAAGTGAACCCTGCCGGTTTGGCGTTCTACGACCGGCTGATCGACGCCTTGGTCGCGAAGGGGATCACTCCCTGGGTCACGATCTATCATTGGGATCTTCCCCAGGCTCTGCAAGACAAGGGCGGCTGGGCCAACCGAGCCACGGTCGATGCTTATGTGGCCTACGCGGATTTGGTCACCAAACACTTCGGAAATCGTGTCAGAAACTGGATGACCCACAACGAACCTTGGGTTCATGCCTTCTGCGGCCATCAGTTTGGGGCCCACGCCCCCGGTCTCAAAGACCTCAAGACCGCTTTGGCAGCGGCGCACCACATTTTGCTTTCCCACGGCCGGGCCGTCCCCGTTATCCGAGCCAACGTTCCCGGAGCCAAGGTGGGCATCGTCCACAACCTCGAATGGATCGAGCCCGCCTCCGACCGCGAAGAGGATATTGCCGCCGCGCAGCGTCACGACGGGGCCTACAACCGCTGGTTCCTCGATGCCACCTGCAAGGGTTCCTACCCCGGCGATATGGTCGCCTGGTACGGTCCCTCCCTGATGCCCGAGATTCGCGAAGGCGATATGCAAACCATAGCGGTTAATACCGACTTTTTGGGCGTGAACTACTACACGCGGCATTTGATGGGCCACGACCCCGCCGGCCGTGGAACCGAGGGCCGCAGTTTTCTGGCCGTTCAAATGGTCTACCGACCCTTCGTACCCCGCGGTCACTTCGACGAGTGGGAGATGCAGCCGGAAGGCCTGTTCAAACTCCTGGTCCGTCTGAAAAAGGACTATGGGAACTTCCCTATCTACATCACTGAAAACGGAACCTCTTTGCCCGATGCGCCTGGGCCCGACGGTCAAGTTCACGATGGCATCCGCATCCGCTACTTGGCTCGCCACACGGCGGCCATTCACGAGGCCCAGCGCGAAGGTGTCGACGCGCGCGGCTACTTCGTGTGGTCGTTTATGGACAACTACGAGTGGGGCTTCGGTTTTGGCAAGCAGTTCGGCATCGTGCACGTCGATTACCCGACTCAAAAGCGAACCGTGAAAGACTCAGGCCGCTGGTACGCCCAGGCGATCAAGAACAATGGCTTCCCCATCGCCGATGCCACCCATTTCACGACCTACTGACGCCATGATCGAGAACCCCATCCTCCCCGGTTTTCACCCTGACCCTTCGATCTTGAGGATTGGGGAGGATTTCTGGATCGCGACCTCGACCTTCGAGTGGCTGCCGGGCATCCGTCTCCATCATTCTAGGGATCTTGTGCATTGGCGGCCGGCGGGCCACGCCCTCACCCGACCTTCCCAAATCGACCTTCGAGGAGTGGCGCCGTCCAAGGGCGTCTGGGCGCCTTCGCTGAGCCGGGACGAGCAGTCAGGCGTCTGTTACCTCTGCTACTCCCTGGTGAAGAACATCACCGACAACTTCTTCGACCTCGACAACTGGCTGGTCATGGCCGATGATCCGTCGGGCCCGTGGTCGGACCCGGTGTACCTCAATTCAAGCGGGTTCGACCCCTCGCTGTTCCACGACCTTGACGGACGCCACTGGCTAGTCAATCTGGAGTGGGATTTCCGCCAGGGCTACGAACATCCGGGCGCCATCGTCATCCAGCAGTTTGACGCCGTCAAAGGCTGCCTGGTAGGAGAACCGCAACAAATCTACCGAGGGGGATCTGAACTCGGGTGTCTGGAAGGCCCCACCGTGTTCCGGCGGGGCGACTTCTACTACCTGATGGCGGCCGAAGGCGGAACCGGGTACGGCCACGGCGTGACTCTTTCGCGGTCGAAGTCCCTCTTTGGCCCCTGGGAAGCCGACCCGACCAACCCGATCGTGACCTCGGCCGCCAGGCGGTTTTCGGCTCGAGGGAACCCTGCATACCTGAAACTTGAACACTTCAACCCGGCCAGCGAGCTCCAAAAGTCGGGGCACGGGTCGTTGGTCGAGACCCCCGAAGGCGAGGTTTATCTCGTCCACCTGTGCGCGCGCCCCGCGCTTCCCGAACTCAGGTGCATTCTCGGCCGCGAAACCGCGATTCAGAAGATGGTGTGGACCAGCGACGGCTGGCTTCGGCTGGCCGCGGGTGGCAATCTGGCGCAGCAGCTTGTTCTCGCGCCGCAGTTGCCGCCGAATCCTTGGGCGCCGGAACCCCTTCGAGATTCCTTCGAGGCCCCCGCGCTCTCGAATCACTGGGCCAGTCCCCGGGGGTTCTTCGACACCTCTTGGGCCGATCTGAAGACCCGACCGGGCTGGCTGGGTCTTCGCGGCCGAGAGTCGCTGTTTTCGCCGTTTTCACAAAGCACAGTGGCCCGGCGCATACAGCACTTCGATTTCCGCGCCCAAACCAAGCTTGAATTCTCCCCAAGCCGCTTCCAGGAAATGGCAGGATTGGTCTGTCTTTACGACACGATGAACTACATGTACCTCAGAGTCAATTTCAGTCAGAGTCTCGGAGGCCCGGCGCTCGGCCTGATTGTTGCCGAAAACGGGCGCCGTCAGGAACTCTTGGAAAGCCGGGTCAATCTCACCGTGCCCGTAGTCCACTTGAAGGTTGTGGCCCGCGCTCTGCGTCTTCAGTTCAGCTGGTCGCTTGACGGCGAAAACTGGAACCGGATCGGACCGGACTTCGACGAGACGCACCTGTCAGACGAATACTGCACGACAGGAGAGTTCACGGGCGCCTTTGTTGGCCTGACCGCCCAGGACTTGGCCCGCCGCGAGGCTTGGGCATGGTTTGATTGGTTTGACTACGAGGGGCTGTAGGGGTCTTCCTCACCGCAACAACCAGCGGGCGGCCGAACGGACGAGTTCCCCATACTCCGGGTGCCGCAACGAAGCCGCCGCGTGTCCAGGCATCAGGTAGACTACGTCGCCCCGGCCAAAATGCGTCGTCCACGCCGCCGGGTACCAGGCGCCTTCGTGCTTGTATTCGTAGAGAATCTGAACCTCGGCGGCAGCGGAGAATTCGAACCTGTAGGGTTCCTCTTCGAGCTCCCACACCGGAGCCAGCCTTTGGCAAATGGGATGGTCGGGCTCTAGAGACCGAAAGGACAAAACGGTCATCGGGGGATGTTCGGTAAAGCGGGCTCCCGCCAGTCCCACGAATTCGGGTCTCTTCTGGTAGGAAAGGCCGCTGTGGATGACCAAGATTCGGCCTCCTCCGGCCGCAAACCGCAGAAGCCCGGCCATCTGATCGTCGCCCAGCGGCGTCTCCCAGGCGTCGGCGTAGCAGACCAATAGACCGGTACCATCATGATCGAGGGCTACCAAACGGTTGGGATTCAAAGAGACCTCGAGGTTACCCAGGTCGGACAAAAGACCGCGGAAATCGGCCTCGACGCCAGCCAGTGGATGCCAAGGGGCGTCGCTCCCGGTTCCCATCAGCACTATTGACTTCTTTACCATGGCAGGAGTTCTCCCTCGGGCCCCAAGAACAGGGGACGTTCGCCCTCGATTTTCCCCGAACGATCGATATTCTCAAGCATCAAGCGGGCCGCCTGCTCGGGGGTCAACGCGGCCGACACATCTTCTGCACCCTGCATGAAGGTTCTCACGTGACCCGGGTGGAGAACCAGAACCCGGCCTCCCCGGTCGCGAAGCAGGTTGTGAAGCAGGGCCGACTGCATATTGAGCGCCGCCTTCGACATGGCGTAGGCGTACCAGTTCTTGCGGCTTGAAGAGCCGATCGACCCCGCTTCCGACGAGACGTTGACCACGAGTTTCTCCCGGCCGTTCAAAAGGAGCTGCAGCAATGCCTGCGTCAGCCGAAGGGCGCCCAGCACATTGACGTTGTAGACACGGCCCATCTCGTCAAAGTCCAGGGGTTCGAAAGCCGTAAGCTTGATGTCTCCCAGAATTGCGGCGTTGTTGACCAACACGTCGATGTGGTCGGTCCATTGCCTAAGGGCCGCCGCTGCAGAGTCGACTTGGTCCTCAGAAGCCAGGTCGACCACGATACGGCGGATCAGACCGCCGTTGTCACGGGGTTCGGGCTCGCCGGGAGACCGGAGAACACCGGCAAAGACCAAGGCTCCACGGTCGGCCCACTGGTGGACCAGCGCGGCGCCCAGGCCATGGTCTGTGCCGCTGATGAACACGGTTTGTTGCATAGCCGATTCTAACAAGAAAACCGAGTCCCCACTACGGGGAACGTTTTGGCGGATTGGTGCTTCTTGACACGGATTCTAGCAGAAACGTACTATTACCTAAGTGTTTTACTAAGCTATTAGACACCATCCCCTTCCTGCGGAGTGGGC
>CAYYUZ010000022.1:34649-41629 GCA_964475005.1 uncultured Spirochaetales bacterium | reverse complement strand
GGTGCAAATCTGACTGAACTGAACTACAATTAGCGGTGGCCCGTTCGGGGTCTGGAGGTTCACAATTGGCAGCTAAGAAATCACTTTCAGCCTATGGAGACGCCCGGTCGACTGTGAAGGGAAGTCCGCTCGGTCCCGACGAACTCAGGCAGATCCACGGTTTCTGGCAAGCCTCGTGCTACCTCGCCGCCGGCATGATTTACCTGCAGGACAATCCCCTTCTTCAAGGGCCGCTCAAGGAAGAGCACGTGAAAGCCCGACTGCTGGGGCACTGGGGTTCGAGCCCTGGACAAGCGTTCATCTGGACCCACCTCAACCGGCTCATTCGAAAGAACGACCTTGACATGATCTACCTCTCCGGTCCTGGTCATGGGGCTCCCGGCGTTCTGGGCCCTCTGTTTCTGGAGGGCACCTATTCGGAGATCTACGGAGGGATCAGCAGCGACAAAGAGGGAATGATCAAGTTCTTCCGCCAGTTCTCTTTTCCTGGCGGTATCGGCAGTCATTGTACTCCCGAGACGCCGGGCTCCATCCATGAAGGCGGCGAACTCGGCTACAGCCTTTCCCACGGCTACGGCGCGGTGTTTGACAATCCAGACTTGATCGCCGCGGTGGTTGTAGGCGACGGTGAGGCCGAGACCGGACCCTTGGCCACCGCGTGGCATTCCAACAAGTTTCTCAATCCCGCTCGCGACGGGGCGGTTCTGCCCATCCTCCACCTCAACGGGTACAAGATCAACAATCCGACAATTCTGGCTCGTCTCGACCACGACGACCTTGCCAGCCTGTTCCGCGGTTATGGTTACACACCGTACTTTGTCGAAGGGAGCGACCCGAATTCCATGCACCAGGCGATGGCGGCCACGCTCGACAGATGTCTCAAGGATCTGAAAAAGCTTCGGGCCGACGCCAAGACCGGAAGCCCCGTCTTGCCGCGGTATCCTATGATCGTGCTGCGAACACCCAAGGGCTGGTCGGGACCAAAAGAGGTCGATGGGCACCGTGTCGAGGGCTCCTGGCGCGCCCACCAGGTTCCTTTGGCGGGAATTCACGGCAACCCCCAACATTTGCAACTTCTCGAAGCGTGGCTTCGCAGCTACCACCCAGAGAAGACCTTCGACGCCTCGGGCCGGTTGCTGCCGGAGTATCGTGCGGTGGCTCCCGACGGGAACCGGCGTCTGGGAGCCAACCCCCACGCCAACGGCGGCCTCCTGCGACGCGATCTCCTTCTGCCAGACTTTCGGGACTACGGAGTGACCTTCGAAAAACCGGGAACCACCGAAGCCGAGAACACCAAACCCCTGGGTGTCTATCTTCGCGACGTCATGAAACTGAACCTCGACAACTTCCGGCTTTTTGGACCCGACGAGACCACGTCGAACAAGCTTCAGGCCGTCTACGAAGCCAGTAAGAAGTTCTGGATCGCCGAACGCTTTGCCGAAGACGCCGAGGGCGGCGAACTCTCTCCCGACGGAAGAGTCATGGAAATGCTGAGCGAGCACACCCTGGAGGGCTGGCTCGAAGGCTACCTTCTGACCGGACGCCACGGCTTTCTGTCGACCTACGAATCTTTCGTTCACGTCATCGATTCGATGTTCAACCAGCACGCGAAGTGGCTTGAAATCTGCAACCACATCGCCTGGCGCGCCGATATCGCCTCTCTGAACTGGCTAATCACTTCGACGGTATGGCGGCAGGACCACAACGGGTTCACCCATCAGGATCCCGGCTTTCTCGACTTGGCTCTGAACAAGAGTCCCGAGGTTGTCAGGATCTATTTGCCGCCGGATGTGAATTCTCTCCTGTCGGTCGCGGACCACTGTTTGAGGAGCAAGAACTACGTCAATATTGTGGTTTCCGACAAGCAGCTCCACCACCAGTTTCTTTCCATGGAGCAGGCCATCATCCACTGTACTAAGGGCCTGGGCATCTGGGATTGGGCGAGCAACGACCAGGGCTTTGAACCCGATGTCGTTCTCGCCACGGCGGGCGACGTCCCCACCGTCGAGGCCCTTGCCGCCAACCTCATCCTTCGAGAGGAATTCCCCGATCTAAAGATCCGGTTCGTCAACGTCGTGGATCTTTTCAAGCTGCAGCCAGATTCCGAACATCCCCACGGACTCAGCGACAGGGAATTCGACAGCTTGTTCACTATCGACAAACCCGTCATCTTCAACTTCCACGCCTACCCCTGGATGATCCACCGCATGACCTACCGGCGAACCAACCACGTCAACATCCATGTCCGGGGCTACAAAGAGAAGGGGAGCATCAACACCCCGCTGGAGCTGGCCATTTTGAACCAAATCGACAGATTCAGCATCGCCATGGACGTGATCGACAGGGTCCCGAAACTCCGCGTCAGCGGGGGGCATTCTCGGGAGAAGCTGCGCAATGAGCAGATCGGCTGCCTCAACTACGCTCATGAGTTCGGAGTGGACAGGCCCGACACCCAAGACTGGAAATGGACGTTGTAGTTGAAGAGCTACTGAACCCGCATCAGAACGATGTCGATGGGAGTGTTGCTGCCGGCATAGGACCCATACGGCGACAACACAACAGACTGGCTTATGGAGTCCACAACGTAGACATTGCCGACGCCTGGGTTGGTTCCTGCAAAGAGGTAGCGCCCCACCAAATCGCTGGCAAACGCTGTTGGGGTGTCACCTGTGCCCGTGACGACGTTATAGGCGGTTCCAGGCACCAGGGCCCCGTCGTTGCCGCTTTGAGTGTTCGGTGCGATAGAGAAGGGTGTGACAAGAAGCGACGAACCGTCATACTGCAGGCCGTAGGCTGCGGTGTTCTTGGCGCTCAAGGCAAACAGCATGTTGCTGTAGATTCCCGCCGTCAGCGTTGTTCTGCCATTCCAAGTCGGTGTTCCTCCGCCTCCGTTTCCACCCATTTGCCACTGCAATATACTTGTATTGAAATGAATGTACATTCCACCCGAGGCCGGGTTATACAGGGCCTGAGCCCCCGTGGAAAGAGTTGCAGTGGTTGAGGCTACCAAGGGCAGTTGCCCATTCGAAGCGGGAGTATAGGCCGCGAAATTCGACATCGTAACGACAAGCAGATACCCCGAGCCAGAACTGTACAACAGGCTGACGACAGGGGCCCCGGTGGCGAGCACAACGGTGCCGCTTGACGGCGTGATCAGCCCGCTAGGCGAACTGGGGGCCGCATACACGTTGCCGGAAGAGTCGGCCCAGTAGAAATACCCGTTGTCGCCAAGGGCAGCCATCGGGGTGGGGGGAAACGTCGAGATGCTGTTCTGGGGAAACCCGGCAATTTCTGTAAGCGAACCGTCGGCATTGACCGTGTACCCGTCCAGGCTGCCGCCGCCTGAGTACCCCAAGATGTAGAGCCGTCTGTTGATACGATCAGAAAGAAGTTTAATCCTTCCCGAGGCTTTTGACACCGCTGTCGTAAAACCTCCCGCTGAACCGTTTTCGTTGAACGATTCCGAGTAAACGGTTCCGTCGGTACCTAGGACGTAGAGGTACGTGGTGATCTTGTTGGGGTCGAGTGAAAACGCGACAGACCCCTTGCCATAATTCAGGTCTGGGCCGGTATTGCTGGCCGTTAGGAGGAATCCTGTGCTTCCGGGTGTCAGGTCCGAAGTCTGGACTGTGTAGGTCGTTGCCGTACCACCGCTCCCATTGGAACCGACGGAGAAAACCTGGGGATTGAGCACGGAACCGTCCTCATTTTGGAGGAAGAACGCAGTCGGTCCCGTATTGGAGAGTTGCGGTAGGATGACCGAGGTCGAGTCGCTCAGGTCAAAGTGGACACTCAAGAATCCGTTGGCCGGCAGAAAGGCGGTAAACGAGGGATTCCAGGAATTAACCATCACCCAGGAGCTTCGTGGCGACAACAGCGACAGGCTGAGTTGCGCATTTCCCGAAGCGGTCAGACTGCCGGTTGCCGTTCCCAACAGCGTCCCACCATTCGAATTGTAGGCGTTCACCGTGATTTGATACGTTCTTTTCGACAGAAGAGACATCGACAGGCTCGCCGAAGTCGAACCTCCGGAAATGGACGAACTTGCCGTCTGCGTGTCCGAACCCCTCGAATCGTTTTCAACAGCTGTGGCTTGAAGAAAGGTTGCGTTGGGAAGGAGCACCCTCGCCGCTGAACGCGCCGCGGTTGGCTGCGCGGGCTGAACGATGTTCATGGTAACCCCAACCCGACTCGTGGTCGTCGAAAGGGGAAATTGGCAAGACATCGCTCCCCAAACTACCGCAAGAACAAGCGGCCGCAAGATCCAGCTCCCCAGGTTACCCATGATTCCTCCAGCTTCCCTGAAAGGAATTATATCCCGTTCCGATCGAATTTCATACTAGTTTGATCAGCTTTAGAAGCCAAGCCCAACCGTGGGATGAAAGGAAAGGTGTCACGCGCTATTGTTAATCAACTGTATTGACACGGTTAATTGGTAACAAATATACTCTAGTTAGTAAGTTAAGATGTACAATGATTCAGGGTCATCGCACAAAAAAGGGAGATGTTCATGAAAACGACCTCACTAACTCTGATGCTTGTCGGCCTCGTGGCTGCAGGCTTTGCCCAATCGGCTCCGGCCCCCAAGAGTCAGATCGACGCCGGTGGCGGGTTCTACTACACCGACCCGACAGGCGTGTACAGTAATTTCCTGCCGAGCAAGACCAATGGACAAACGGCCAAGTACTCGCCGACTCTGAATTGGAACGGTAAGTACACCTACTCCTTGCCCTTGGATGCGGCAAACACGCTGAAGTTCGCCCTGGCCGACGATGGCTGGTTCGGGCTCTATTCCGGGTCGAGCAACACCGCCGTGGGATCCGGACAAAATGCCGGCAAAATCACACCCGCCGCCGAGTACCTGGGTTACGGCGCCGACGTGACGCTTTCGATCCCCATCTACTATTTGTCTCCTGCTGACGTCGGAGGCTACAACACCCTGAAGTACGCTTACAAGGAAGCCGCCTACCTACCGATCGGGCCAGCTACTTCGACCAGCACGTATCCTTTGAGTTCGAATTCCGTCGTTGCGGCCACGAACCTGAACGCCGTCTACAAGTACAGCTTTGACAAGACGACTTGGGTCTCGGGTGGTTTTTCGACTCTCCTCGCCTTGAATCCGACCCCATGGCTGACGGCGTTCTTGCCCAAGGCTTCGGGCAGTGCCTACGGTCTGCAGCTCGACGTGCAGTTCGACGACTACAACGCCTACAACAACGGGGGCGACGCGGCTTACTACGACCTGTACTTGGAGCCCAAGCTTACCTACGACCTCGGGTTCTTCAATCTGGTTGCAAACCTGAAACCCTACGTGTCTTCAAGAATTTCCTTGGTGACGTCCAATCCCAAGTACAACACCAAGGCGCTCCCGAACCAACCCTTCCACGACAGCTTCGTTCAGCCGGGTGTGGCTTATAGCTATGCCGTCCCTCAAATTGGAACCTTCGGTATCGACGCGGGATGGCGTTTCCAGAAGATCGACAACGTGGGAAGTGTTTCGGGAACGGGCTACTCTGGAATCGGCACCAACCCGAACGACGTGGCACCGTACTGGGACCTCCGTATTGCACTGAGCTACACCTACAAGTTCTAGGAGAAGCCGCGCGACGCCGGATTCTCCCAACCGCACTTTGACCTTCGTTCAATCCCGCAGTTCGGGCGTTGCAGCCTTTCGAGAGTGCTTAGCCACCCTCTGAGAAACGCCGATCATGAAAGGAAGGTGATCCTGAGGACTAAGGGTTGACAGGAGAGAGGTTTACCTTAGATAAATGATCAGATATTAAATGAAAGAGAACTCGATTCCTGACAAAGTCGTAGACAACCTCTTTGAAAGCCTCGCCGATGGGGTGTCCGAAGGTGTTTACTACGTCACAACAAACCATGTGATCCTGTTCTGGAACAAGAAAGCCGAGATGCTCACGGGCTACACTCGGCTCGAAGTGACCGGAATGAGCTGTTCCGACAGCATCTTCCACGACTCGGACGAATCTAACTGCGGACGCTGCAGTTCGGTCTGCCCTCTTTCGGCGACCCTCAAGGATGGGCACGTCCGCGAGGTCGATGCGTTCCTGCACAAAAAGTCTGGCGAGCGGATGCCAGCGCGGGTTCGCTGTTCACCCGTCAGGAACCGGGAAGGAACCATCCTTGGCGCCATTGAAGTCTTTACCGAAAAGACACAGGTCCTCGAAACCAACGAGGAAGTCGAAAAACTTCGGCGGGAAGCCAGTACCGATCCGCTCACCGGAGCCGGAAATCGCCGCCTCGTCGCGCTCGCCATCCGCCAGTTCCAACAGGGGAAACGCTCCGAGCAAATTCCCTTTGGCGTCATCTTCTTCGATATCGACCATTTCAAGGCCTTCAACGACACCTGGGGACACGACACCGGCGACTTGGTGCTCAGAGAGACCGCAAGAGTGGTCAGGGAATCGCTGAGAAAGCAAGACCTGCTTTGCCGGTGGGGCGGTGAGGAGTTCGTGGTCTTGGTTCCCGAGTGTTCCGAGGGACTTCTTGTAGAAATCTGCGAGCGGATTCGATACTCAATTCAGGAAGCGCGCTTCCGTGTGAAAGGGCAGGATCTTCACGTTACAGTTTCCGTGGGCGGTGCGTTGCACTTCAAAGGCGAGCGCGTGCGCAAGACCATCGCAAGAGCCGACGACCTCATGTACGAGGCCAAGAAGGCCGGCCGAAACCAAGTCTCCCTCTAGCCCGGCCTCGTCAGCGCCGCCGTCAAGACTTCTCTGGAAATCCGGTGATGACCTTCTTGACGTAGGCGGCGACTTCTACCGGGAGCTTGAGCGACTCCCCTTCAAAGCGTTTTGCGATCATCTGCTTTGGGAAGACCCCGTCGGCCACCAGAATTGGTGACAGGTTCTTCAGCGGGCTGCCTTCCCCGACATCGATGGCGTTGTGGGAGTACTTCCCGTCAAGGAAAGTCAGAGCGCGTCCGTCGTTCTGATAGTCGTAGCACAGCTGAATGCCAA
>CAYYUZ010000022.1:0-34549 GCA_964475005.1 uncultured Spirochaetales bacterium | reverse complement strand
AGGAAAGTCAGAGCGCGTCCGTCGTTCTGATAGTCGTAGCACAGCTGAATGCCAAGGATCTTGTCCTCGCTATCGAACCAAACGTAGAGATCAAAGTAGTCATCGCAGTAGATTCGGCGAAAAGGATCTCCCCTATGCTGCATGACATTCCTAAACTCTTTGAGCAACTTCTGCCTCCATCAAACCCTTCTCACCTGTGAAGTTCGTGGAGATAGCATGGAACCTCAGTTCCGATCGGGTCAATGGTGATCGATGGGGACACCTGTGTCTTCGTCCCACAAGTCTTCCCACCCTTTGGCCGATTTCCAAAGAAACACCTGCCCCTTGATCAGACGGCACTTGCGGTCGATCCCGGCAAGCTGTTTCATTTCGTCGTCGGTGAGCCGATTCTCCGTGGCACAGATCAAATTGGACCGATAGGAGCTGGCCTTTACTGAGAACGGAATCGGAACCTGTCCCCGTTGAACCGCCCACTGAACACAAACCTCAGCGGGGTGAACCTCTAGACGCCCGGCAATTTTCTTTATGAGCGGATCTTCAATATCAACGGTGTCGCTTTCGGTCTTGTCACGGTCGGGACGGCTTGGAGAACCGATTGGGCTGAAGCCAATGGGCTGAATCTTGTTATCCTTGCAAAACTTGAACAGCTCTGGCTGTTGAAAGTGGGGGTGAAGTTCCATCTCATTTGCCACTGGCCTGATCCGGGCATCGCGCAGGATCAGCTTGAGTTTTGCGATGGAGACATTCGAGGTTCCAATGGATTTCACCAACCCCAGGTCAACCAGCCGTTCCATCTGGCGCCAGGTCTTCATGAAGTTTTCGTGCAGGTACGGAACCGCATGTGGGTCGCGGGAATCGACGCCGACGCCCTGCGCATGAAAATTGGGAAAAGGCCAATGGACAAGGTACAAATCCAGATAGTCGAGTTTCAAATCCTTCAGGGACTGAGCGCAACTGAGCAGAACATCGCCTTCGCCGTGCCTGTCATTCCACACTTTGGAAGTGATGAAGAGTTCCTTTCGGGGCAGGCCCCCATCGAGAGCCTCCTTGAGGACCTTGCCGATCAGGTGTTCGTTGCCATACACCGACGCGCAGTCAATATTGCGGTAGCCGAAGCGAAGCGCGCCACGCACGGCCTCGGCGACTTCGTCGCCGGAGAATCTGTCCGAGCCAAAGGTGCCCAAGCCGACCGCGGGCATCTTGACCCCGTTGGCCAGCGTCCGCATCAGGACTTTCGAGGGATTGACCCCTTTGGGGTCCGGAACAAAAGGAACAACTGCCATAAGGCCTCCAGGAAATAGGGCTTGGTTCTTCGGCTACCGGCTCAACGGAACTACCCTTTCAAGGCACCCGCTGTGGCACCTTGGGTCACGAACTTCTGAAAGAACAAGAAAATCACAATGGGAACAATGGCCGTCAGCATGAGAATTGCCGCCAAAGACGGCGTATTCAGACCGTATTCCCCTTGAATCATGGCGACAGCAAGTGTCATCGTTCTAAGCGAGTTGTCTTGAAGAAGCAATAGTGAAAACGGCAATTCATTCCACATAGTCAGTAGCCCAATGATGGAAATGGTGCCGATCATCGGAGCGGCGATCGGGGTCATGATGGAGAGCAACATACGAAGGCTTCCACAACCATCCATCCGCGCCGACTCCATGATCTCGCTGGGAACCGAGCTGAAATAGGTCGTCATGATGTAGGTTCCGAAGGGTGAAAAATACGCAACCCAGGCCAGGACCAGTCCGAGGAAGGAGTTGGTAAGGCCAAACATGGTCATGAGCTTGAACATCTGCATCACCAGCAACATTTGGGGAAAGATCATTAGAAAAAGCACGCCCAGAAACACACCCAAACGAAATCGAAACTCAAGCTTGCCGAACGCAAAACCCGCGCTAACGCAGACGGCGAGGTACAGCACGAGGCCGAAGGGAACGACAATCAAGGAATTCGAGAGATAGTGAAGAATGCCGCCGTTTCCGAAGGCCCAAAGGTAGTTTTCGAGCGTGGCGTGCCAGGGAATAAGTCCTGGGTCCAGCGCGTATTCGGTGGGGGTTTTTAGACTGCTCCCCAAAACAAACAGCAGGGGAATGATGGCGATCAGCGTCATGAGTACCAGAACCGCATAGTTGGGAATCATCGACAGGCGAGATCGGATCATGCCTCTTTCCTCTTCATCAAACGAATTTGGGCGATGGAAATGAACGCGCAGAACACAAAGAGAACCGTTGACCAGGCGCTCGAATAGCTGGGGTCAAACTTGTTGAAAGCCAGTTCGTAGATGCCGTATTCCAGCGTGAACGTAGAGAAGCCGGGCCCTCCCCGGGAAAAGACATAGATGAATCCGAACATTCGCGCGAAAACGTTGATGAAGCTCATAACGACCCAGAATTCAATGGCAAACCGGATGCTCGGAATCGTGATGTGACGAAACGTGGCCCAAGGACTCGCTCCATCGATGGCGGCCGCCTCATAGAGCGAATGGTCGATGTTGCTCATCGCGGCCAGAAAATAAATAATCCCAAATCCCAAAGGAGACCAGACAATCGAAATGAAGCCCGTCCCCAACAGGGCGTAAACAGGACTCGTGAGCCAGGGCACGGAAATGCCGAAATTCGACGTCAAGAAGGTATTGATCGGGCCTGCATCGCGGAGAATCAGGTTGAAGGCTGTCCCGATAATGACCACTCCCAGAAGGTTGGGAATGTAGAGCAAGGTGCGAAAGAGGGTCCATCCCGGTAAGCCGTCCCTGAGTATGGTGGCCACGACAAGGGTGACCGCTGTGCTGACAGGAATAAAGAAGAGGAGGATGCCGGTGTTGGCGATTGAAGTCCAGAACTTGGAATCAGAGAACATTTTGACGTAGTTGTCGATGCCGATCCACTGCTCCTGACCGAAACCCTTCCAAGCCGTGAACCCGTAGTAGAGGTTCATCACAACCGGATACAGGATGAAGACCGCCAAGAGCACTAGCAGCGGCGCTATGAAGAACCAGCCTTCGACGGGGAAATTCCGCCGGGTGCTCGCCTTTACCATGAAGATCTCCCATGAAAAAATTCCCGCGAGAGTCCGAGAACTCCCGCGGGAACAGAGAACTGACTACTTTGCGTGGAAGGATTTTTGGAGGCCGCTCGCAAACTCCTCGACGGGAATTTGTCCCGTGATGAAATACTGATCGTCGAGTCGAATCATGTCATTTTCAAGGTTCGCCTGACCGAATTGGAGAAAGTCTTCGGAGAAGTTGGTCTTCATGTAGGCGATGATGGACGGCAGAACGGGATAGGGGATCTTCGATGTGTCAATCATCATGTTGGGGGAGATGGTGCCCGCGGCAGTCGCGGACCTGGCGGCACCAATGCCCGTGGAAACGTACTTGATGTACTCAAGCGCCAGCTTCGTCTGCTTAGTCCAAGTAAAAATTCCCCAGCCGATACCCGCGGGTTGCGCCGACTGTTGGTCCTTGTATTTGCTGCCCGTCAGATTGACGTTGGGAAAGTAGCCAACATTGGCAATGCCCAGCGAATCCGAAAATTTCTTCCAGTTGCCGACGTCCGACAACAGGCCGACGAACATGCCACCGCTTCCGGCCGAAAACGCGTCGATGGCGTCCATGAAGTAGGGACGGGTCAGGCCTGCTTTTTCGATATAGCCCTTGTCGACGAGGGTCTTCACGAAGGTGGCCGCCTTCTTGAATTCTGGAGTGGCGAAGACGGAATCACTCGTGACCATGGATTGGTAACCTGGACCAGCGATGTTGGCGACTAGCACCCGCAGGAAGAAGTCGATGGTGTAGTCTTTTCCGGTGACGATGGGCACGATGCCTGCTGCTTTGAGCTTTTCGCAGGCAGCCAAGAAATCGGCTTCTGACTTGGGAGCCTTTGCGGGATCAAGGCCTGCTTTCTTGAACAGGTCCTTGTTGTAGTAGATTCCGAAGCCCTGCATGCTGAAGGGGAGAAGCTTGAGCGCACCGCCGGCTTTCGCTGGAGAAGAAGTGGCAATCAGACTCGAAGGGACAAACTGCCCTTTCACATCGGCCGTGTCCTTGTCCAAGGTGTAGAGCAGGCTGGCAAACTGTTGCATCCTGCCGTCAGGGTGGAACATGGCGACGTCGGGACCTGAGTTCGCAGTAGCGGCCCCTTGAATCAACTGGTAGTAGGTATCGCCGGGTTGGCCGACGTGGTTGATCTTCACTCCTGGATGGTTAGCCTCGAACAGGGTGTCCAGGTCCTTCAGAACCAGGGCAGCGGCGTCTTTCCCTCCGAATTTAAAATCCCAGACCGTGAGCGTGGTTTGTGCCGAAAGGCCGCCGGCGGTCATCACAAGGATCGCCGTTAATGCGGCAAACAGGATTCGTTTCATCATTCCCTCCTGGAAATTTGTTAGATTACCCTAAGTCGAGTTCCCGGGGCCGTAAATGGATTCCGTAGCCGGGGACATGGAAAATTTTTCCACTTTTCCAGTCTGGTGGTATGCTCTGGCCATGATCGTGTGGCGGCGAACCATCTTTACCCACCTCTTTTTGGTGTTTTCCGCGATCGTGCTGGCGGCCCTCACCATGATCGCAATGGTGAACTATGCCATGGTCAACGACCGGCTTTCGTCCCAGGCCGTCAAAGAATTGCTCGTGCTTTCCAGATCCTTGGTCGCCAACCTCGATGCCGCGTTGGAGAATATGAACCGCATCAATATGGTTCCCATTTCGTCCCCCGCGCTGAGGTTTCAGTTGGGGCGGGTTTGGAACGGTGGGAGTGATTCAACCCTTCTCGACATGATGGCCAATGTCAACGGATCTACTCAGGACGTTCGGCAGTTCAATATCTACCACTTCGACGGCCGGGTGGTTGGCGTCGGTTATCGAAACGGGATGAGGTCCCTCAACGTGCAGTCTCTGGCGTGGTTCCCGGAAGTGCTGGCCGCCGGAGGTGACCGGCTCATCCTCGGTCCGCATTCTGATCCGTTTCTGGCTACCGCCGATAGTCCGGACCGAAACCGCAAGTATGTTTCCCTTTGCCGCTACTTCGCGGGCGACTACAACGGCGGTTCCCTGATGCTGGAAGTAGAACAGGACTGCTCCGATCTTTTTCAACAACTGGATATCATGGGCAAGGATCAACCCAATGGCCGGCATTTTGCCATCATCGACGACAGGAACCAGGTCGTATACCCCTATCGCGGCGGTCTGTCGGACAGGTTGTGGATCGTTTCAAACCATCCTCAAGACATCAGCGAACAAGTCAGTTTCAGCCGTCTGCCTGGGACAAACCGCAATTCAATTTTGGTGTATACCCACTCCCTCGAGGCCAACTGGAATCTTGTGATCGTCCAAGACAAAGAAACCTTGTACTCCGAGTTTTCTGACTTGGCGTTTCAAATCCTTTTGTCCGTCGTGCTCGTCGCGGTGGTATCGCTAGCCGGTTCCTTTTGGGTCGCCCGAAGAGTTTCTTCACCCGTTCGTCGGCTTCGGGCCGAAATGACAGCTTTTTCACTCGACGGAGGCCCCCAGGGTCCTCGAGTCACCATTCCCCACATGGACGGCCTGGTTGAACTCGATAGCTTGGTTCAGGCGTTTGACCACCTTCAGACTGAACTGAGGCGTTCTTTCGCTGAGGCTGTCTTGCTGAAGGCACACAAGCACCGGGCTCAGCTGCTGGCCCTGCAATCTCAAATGCATCCGCACTTCATGTTCAACATGCTGGCAACGATCGGAGTCATGGCCGAGGAAGGACAAGCCGAGGCGATCCCTTCCGTGGTGGGCGATTTGGCCTCCATGATGCGGACCATCGCTTCGAGTGAAGACGAATTGCACACGCTGGCCGACGAGTTTTCCTTTTTGGAGGCCTATCTGCGCTGCCTGTCTCGTCGGTTTCGGTCCGACCTCGAATGGAACCTTGTCTGCCCTCCCAGGCTGGCCACCATCGCCTTCCCGCGACTGATCCTCGAGCCCGTTGTGGAAAATGCGATCAAGCACGTCTCTGGCTGTAAACCTCCCTGGAAAGTCTCAGTGAAAGCCGACTGCGACGAGGCCAAATGGTGGGTGATTGTCGAGGACAACGGTCCGGGTCTACAACCCGACCGGCTCGCATCGCTTCGGGAGGAATTTGATCGGCTTCGTGGGCTGACTCCCGATCTTGCCGACATCCCGGATCTTCACGTCGAGGGTCTGGGGCTGATCAACACGTTCGCCAGATTGCGCCTCTCCTACGGTGATGGAGCGATTCTCGAACTCGAGAACCGCAGGGAAGGTGGTGCCCGAGTTCGAGTGGGAGGAGTCCTTCATGGCTGAGCCCATTGGATTCGTTGTTGCCGAGGATGAAACCCTGCTTCGTGAAAACCTCGTACGGAAGATTCTCGCGATTGATCCGCTGATGAAGTGCCTCGGCACCGCTCCCGACGGAGAGGACGCCTTGGCCCTCGTGAATCAGACCATGCCGGCCATTTTGGTGACCGACATCCGCATGCCCGTCATCGATGGGTTGGAACTGATTGAACGCTGCAGGCAGCTAAACCCGACCCTCGGCATCATCGTCGTCAGCGGTTTCGACGATTTTCCGTACGTGCAACGGGCCATGCGCCTCGGGGTTTCTGATTACCTTCTCAAGCCGGTCCAAGTGAGCGACTTGGCCGCAGCACTGAGGCGGCTCCGCGATCATGTGGAGTCGCAGGCCAGGGCCGTGGAACAGGAATTCGGCCTCGGAGAAGGAAGATCCCACGACAGCCTCGCCGAATACGCCGACGCGATGGAGAGGTGGTTGATTGCGCATCTGAGAGAGGAAGTTCATCTGGGAGACCTTTGCAGAAGGCTGAAGCTCAATGCGCCCTACGCGGTCAAAATCTACAAAAAGTGCAAGGGCGTTACTCCCATGAGGCATCTGGTGATTCTGCGAATTCGTCAGGCTTGCCAGATTCTGATTCACAGCCCGGCGCTTCAGGTGAAACAAGTTGCTCACCTCGTGGGGTACGACGACCCGCTGTATTTCTCCCGAGTTTTTGGGCAGGAAACGGGGGTTACCCCTACCCAGTGGCGGACCAAAAACCTCTCCTAGGCTAAAACCAACGGTCAAAAAGTCTGCTTGACAGTTTTCCAAGTTGACCCTCAAGATCGAGCCTGCCCAACAATCCCCAGATGAACGGCACGACAAGCGAGGTAATATGGCGACTTTACGGAAGGACGGTCATCGGCTAGTTTGGGAATTTGACCATCACAAGGTCTGGATGGAGGCCTGGGGGCCCGATGGAATTCGGGTGAGAGCCAACGTACTCGGGGGTCTGCAAGATCAGCCCGGCTCGTTGGAAGAATCAGGATTTCCCACGCCGGTTCTGGCGGTCGACGGAGATCAGGGAAGTCTGACCAACGGGAAACTCACCGTGAAAGTTCTGGAGCATGGCCGACTGATGTTCACCAAACGGGAGGGCAAGGTGCTCCTGGAAGAACGCTGGCGCAATCGTGACAGCGGCTATCAATCCTATGAATCCCTAAGGGACAAACCTCGCATGACCTACGACGCAACCTTGGTTCCAGGGCGAGAGTTCCGCAGCTTGGGTCCGGGGTTTCGCATCACCCAACGATGGGAAGCCTTCGACGGGGAGAAGTTCTTTGGCATGGGGCAGTACCAAGACGGAATGTTTGACCTAAAGGGAAGCCTCTTGGAACTCGCCCAAAGGAACTCTCAGGTGACGGTACCTTTCACGGTCTCAAGCCGAGGCTACGGATTCCTTTGGAACAATCCTGCCATCGGAAGAGCTTCGTTTGGTTTCAATTACTCTGAATGGGTAGCCGAGTGCTCCCAACAGCTCGACTACTGGGTCACCGCTGGAGACTCACCAGCCCAGATCCTGGAGAACTACACGGCAGTCACGGGCAGGCCCCCCGTTATGCCTGAGTTCGCGTTGGGCTTCTGGCAGTGCAAACTCCGCTACCGCTCGCAACAAGAACTGCTTTCTGTCGCGAGGGAACATAAGCGACGGGGACTTCCCCTTTCGGTCATCGTTGCCGATTTCTTTCATTGGCCCATGCAAGGGGACTGGAAGTTTGATTCCCGCTATTGGCCCGATCCGCGCGCCCTGGTCGACGAGCTGGCCGAACTCGGTGTCCGCCTGATGGTCTCGGTTTGGCCCACTGTCGACCAACGAAGCGAAAACTTTCAGCCGATGCGCGAAAAGGGCTTTCTGGTCCAAACCGAAAGAGGGATACGAACAAACTTCGAGTTCATGGGCAACACCGTATTCTTCGATCCGACAAACCCAGCGGCACGCGAATTTGTGTGGTCCGTCCTGAAACGAAACTATTTCGACGTCGGCATTCGCGAATTCTGGCTGGATGTGGCTGAGCCTGAGTATTCTGTCTACGATTTTGACAACTACCGCTACCACATGGGAACCAATCTTGCCGTGGGGAATCTTTATCCTTTGGCGTACGCGCAGACGATCTACGAAGGTCAGGCCCGTGAGGGAAATCACGAAGTCATCAGTCTGGTCCGGTCCGCGTGGGCCGGGAGCCAGAAATTCGGAGCGCTGGTGTGGTCTGGCGACATTGATACGACGTTTGAGACCCTGCGCCGCCAAATTGTTGCCGGACTGCACATGGGTTTGGCTGGAATTTCCTGGTGGAATACAGATATCGGCGGCTTTGCCGGAGGGGACCCCGACGATGCCGACTACCGAGAACTTTTGATTCGCTGGTTCCAGTTTGGCGCGTTCAGTCCTGTCATGCGCCTTCATGGATTCCGAGTCGACAAGAACCCGGAATTCGCTCTGATGCACTCCGGCGGCGACAGCAGCGACGATGTCTTCTCGGGGGGAGCCAACGAAGTCTGGAGCTACGGCGACGAAGCCTACGCCATCCTTGTAGCTTACCTTAATCTTCGGGAACGCCTTCGCCCGTATCTCGGTAGCGTTATGCAGCAGGCCCACGAAACCGGTGCTCCCGTTCTGAGAACGTTGTTCTTTGAGTTTCCCGAAGACTCGGCGGCGTGGATGGTGTCAGACCAATTCCTGCTTGGTTCCGACATCCTGGTGTGCCCGGTACTCGAGCTCAAAGCCCGTCAACGGTCCGTCTACCTGCCCAAGAGCAGCGCCGATTGGCGAAACCCCTGGACGGGCGAAGTGTCGCCAGGCGGTCAAACGGTGTTGGTGAAGGCAGAGCTCGACACGATTCCGATTTTCGTGCGGGTTGGCGCCAAGGTGGCCTCGCAGGTCTGGCCGACGTAAGGAGCACACAGGGTTTGGGACCGACCTGTTGACTCGAAAGGAGTTGCGGATTCCTGAATTAGGCCGTAGTGTTGTATACATCCGGTATTTATCATAACAGAGGACGGACGGCATGACAATTCGCGCACGGCTCTATTTCACCATGGGAGCAGCACTTTTGGGGTTCGCCGCTATCACCATCAGTAATGCGGTGACCAGTCAACAGGTTGCGGCCTTCCACCAATTCGAACTGCTCAATAGCGAGCTCCGCAGCCGGTTGTTTCGATTCAGCTCTGCCAACCTCTCCCTCCTGATGACCTCCGACTTGGCCCGATCCATGGATGGTTGGATAACCAACTACAAGAAAATGGACGAAGGTATCGGTTCCTTTGTGAAGTCAAAGACCCTGCTGTCGGTTCTTGAAACCAAAGAGGAAAAGGCCGCGCTCAAGTCTGTTGTTGACCTCTGGGCGCTCGCCAAGGACTCGCTCGATCAGGTTCCCGCGAACTACGACAAAATCGATCAAAGTCAGCTCAGCCTACAACTCGGCCGGGGTGTTTTGGGAATTGCTCTCGAAGACACCGACAATGCCGTGAGAAAGATGGAGTCCAATATCTTGTTGTCGGATCAGTTCTTCAGTCAAACTTTCATCGACGCGTTGAACAAGATTTCCACGATTTCCGAAGCGAAAGTCACTGGGGCGGTTCAGTTTCTGACCATTGCTGACTTGGGCGTGACGCTCTTCTTTTCGCTTCTTGTCGTTTTCATCATTTTCCAACTGGTCCTCGCCTTCCGAAAATCGATCGTTGTCCTGGTGAAGACCGTCAGACTCTATGGGGAAGGGGATTTTACTTCTCGCATCCACCTTATCGACCGCGGTGAAATGGCCGACGTTGCGGGTTCCATCAACGGACTGATCGACAGCTTCAGCCAGGTCCTCTCGGAGATCAAAACACTTTCAGGACAGGCCTCGGCCATCAAACACGAGGTTGATCAGGCCTCGGAGACCACGGCCGTGGGAGTCGAAGAGATGACCGCCAATATCGAAGCCATCATGAGGCAGGTCGACGAAGTGGTCTCGCAATTGACAAGATCGGCCGTGGCGACCTCCGAAATTCTTAACAGTATCCGGAGACTTTCCATTGAAATGGATTCCCAATCGACTTCGGTCAACCAGACCCTGACCTCGACGGAAGCTTTGAAGCGGTCCATGGAGAATATTTCGTCGATCTCTCAGGCGCAAAAGGCCGTAACTCTGCAGCTCGAAGAGATGACCGAACGAGAAGAAGCCCTCTTCGATGAAACCAACCGTTTGATCACCGAGAACGTCCACGATATTGACTCCATCGAAGAAGTCATTGCCATTATCGACGAGATTGCCGAACAAACGAGCATCTTGTCGATGAACGCCGCGATCGAAGCCGCCCACGCAGGCGAGGCGGGTTCTGGTTTTTCCATAGTCGCCGAAGAAATCCGCAAACTGGCCGAATCGACCAACGAAAACTCCTCGACCATCAAGAAGACCATCGACAAAGTGTCGCGACGGATTCGGACGATGCGCCAGGTCGGGTCCGCAAGCCTTGAAGACTTCAAAAAGATCCGGCAAACCGCCGTTGATTCAAGTGCCGCGATGACGGAAATCTGGCAATCGATGCGGGGCATCGCCGATGTTTCGGGTCAAATCAGCCAGCTCATTGCTGACTTGAAAAAAGGGAGCGACGCCATCAGCCGCGAATCGAACGAAATCAAGAGAAATGTGGAAGAGGTCGATCGATCGCTGACGGTGATCGAACAGCTTGGTCAGGGTGTTCAGACTGGAATACGGGAAATCGGCGTGGAGTCCAAGGAATTGAACCTATCCATGCTGACCGTCCGAGAACTCAACGCCAAAAACTCGGGATCCATCGAGAGCCTAAGTTCAAGCGTCTCGAACTACAAGACCGGTTAGCCGCCCGAGGCGCGCCTTGATGTATACATCTCGTATACAATTTTCCTTGACAGTCGAAACAAGTGGCCCCAGACTTTCCAGCATCCTCATGCCAACGCCACGAAGTCTTTCCAAACCTTTTCATCTCGATCTCTATCGGGAAATGCTGAGAATGCAGGCCCTCGAGAAGCATCTGCTTCGTCTTTCGCAAGAAGGAATCCTGCGCGGTTCTCTCCATTTGGCGACAGGTCAAGAGGCGCTTCCGGCCGGAGCGTGCGCCGCGCTCAGGCTCGACGACACCTTGACGGTGACCTACAGAGGTCACGGCTACGTTCTAGCCAAGGGCTGCGATCTTCGTTCGGTTCTTGCGGAGATCCTGGGAAAGCGCACGGGGCTTTGTCGCGGCAAAGGCGGCAAAATGCACCTAACGGATATGAGCCGGGGACTTCTTGGGGCTAATGGGATTGTCGGGGGAGGGGTGGGCACGGCAGCAGGAGCCGCTCTCGCGGCCAAAATGGACGGCTTGGACAGAGTGTCGATGACCGTTTTTGGCGACGGGACCCTCAATCAAGGACATGTGCACGAGGTACTGAACATGGCGGGCCTATGGAAGCTTCCCCTCATCATTTTATGCGAGAACAACCTTTACGCGGAAATGACGCCGCTTTCCGAGAGTTCGGCCGTCGCCGACCTCAGTCGGCGTGTCGAAAGCTACGGAATCGCTTCGGTCAGAATCGATGGAAACGATGTGCTGGCCGTTTACGACACGGTGGCCGCTGCCGTGAAAACCGCGAGAAATGGCGGAGGTCCTAGCTTCATTGAGGCCTTAACCTACCGGACCTGCGGTCACTACCAGAACGATCCCGGAACCGGGTATCGAAGCGCCGACGAAGTGGCCGGGTGGGCGGCGGCGTCGCCGATTCTGAGGTTTGAAGCTTACCTGTCTCGGGAGCATGGTTTGCAGGAAACCGACCTGAACTCGATTCGCGCCGCCGCCGCAACAGAAGTGGAGAGCGCGCTTGGCCGGGCCCTAGCCGATGCACCGCCGGCGATCGAGACCCTGGAAGAGGGCGTGTTTCTATGACGGCCGTGAAGCGTTTGGGCTATGTTGGGGCTCTCAACTCAGCCCTCCAACACGAAATGGACCGAGACTCTTCCGTCTTTGTCATGGGTGAGGATGTGGGACGCCACGGAGGGATGTTCCGGGTCACGGCGGGTCTGCTCGAGCGCTTCGGCGAGAGGCGCGTGATCGACACTCCCATCTCCGAGTCAGGTTTCATCGGACTCGCTTTGGGGGCGGCCGTGATGGGCAAGCGACCGGTAGTGGAGATCATGTTCCAAGACTTCGCCTTGGTGGCCTTGGATCAAATCTTGAACCAAGTGGCAAAAACCACGTACATGTCGGGGGGAGAGGTCAAGGTTCCCTTGGTGTTGCGGACGCAGGGAGGCGGCTACAAAGGGTCCGCGGCTCAGCATTCCCAGATGCTCGAAGCCCTCTTCCTGCACCTGCCGGGTCTGAAAGTGGTCGCACCCTCCAACGCCGCCGACGCCAAGGGCCTTTTGTCCACGGCCATCCGGGACGACAATCCCGTCCTTTTCCTGGAACATAAACTGCTGTACGCCTCGAAAGAGGACTATCCAGATGGCGAATACCTCGTTCCCCTCGGGAAGGCGCGGGTCGTGAGGCCGGGAACCAACCTCACCCTGATCAGTTATTCCTTCCTGGTTGGCATGGCGCTTGAAGCGGCGATGGTTCTCGAAACTCAGGGGGTATCGGCCGAGGTCATCGATCTGAGATCCCTCAATCCTCTTGACTGGCCAACCTTGGAGACTTCGGTCCGCAAGACTCACCGGGTTCTCATCGTCCACGAGGCCCACGCGCGGTGCGGGGTCGCCGCCGATTTGTCCGCTCAAATTCAGGAAAGGCTGTTCGACGAACTCGACGCTCCCATCTTGCGGCTTTGTGCCCGAGACATCCCCATACCCTTTGCCCAGGTGCTCGAGGAAGCGACCCTGCCCAGCGTGGACAAAATCCTGGCGAAAGTCAGGGAACTGTTGTGAAACTGTCGGGAAAAGTGGCCCTCGTGACAGGAGCGGCTCAGGGAATCGGAAGAGCCATCGCCGAACTCCTTGCCGCAGAAGGGGCGAAGGTCGCCGCTGTCGACAGCCAGGACTTCGTTGCCGGTCCCGGTCTCACACCCTACCTGTTCGACCTGTCATTGACCAGGGAAATCCCATCGCTTGTAAAGACCATCGAAGCAACTTTGGGGAACCTCGACATCTTGGTCAACTGTGCAGGCATCTGCCCGACCAGGCCTCTGTTCGACTGCGATGAAGCGACGTGGCGGAAGGTGTTTGACATCAACGTCCACGCCCCGTTTTTTTTGACTCAGGCGGCGGCCTCGTCGATGATCGCCCGTCGCCAGGGAGTCGTTGTCAACCTGGCGAGCGTCTCGGCGTTCTTGCCGAAGCTGGAGCAAATCGACTACGGAGCCTCCAAGGCGGCCCTGGTGAGCCTCACTCGTTCCTTCGCCGCTATTCTCGGCCCGTACGGAGTTCGGGTAAATGCGCTCGCGCCTGGCATGATCGACACCCCCCTTACGCGGAACATAGCAGAAACCCGCTCAAAGCTGAGGGGAGTATCGGCCGAGGAAACCCAGCGACCAGTCATCGAGGCCACGCCGCTTCGGCGTCGTGGCGAGGCCAGGGAAGTAGCCGCCGCAGCACTGTTTCTTGTGGGGCCCGAATCCGCGTTCATTACGGGGCAGACCCTCGATGTTTGCGGCGGTCAATTGATGCGGTGAAACCGCGGGAGGATCAGCTATGGCTTTTCACGGACTCTGGCACGCCAGTTTCACCGTTTCGGATCTTGAACGATCCCTGGAGTTTTACTGTGGTGTTCTGGGCCTCGAACTCCAGCACCAGCAGGTACAAAAGAACGAGTACACCTCAAAACTTGTCGGCTTTCCCGACGCCCATCTCAAGGTGGCCATGGTTCGGATTCCCAATGCCTTCACCGGTCCGTCAAACCATCATTTGGAGCTGGTCGAGTACTTGCATCCCAGAGGAGAGAGGACCGACGTAACAACCAACCGGCCGGGCGCCCCGCATTTGGCCTTCGTCACGGATGACATCTTTCACGACTTTGACCGGCTGAAGAAGTCAAACGTGAGGTTCAAGGCGGCCGCTCCAGTCCCGATCAGTGCCGGTGTCAACGAAGGCGGCTACACCATCTATTTCCTTGACCCTGATGATATTACTCTTGAGATGCTTCAGCCTCCTCCTGGCCGTCCTTGGGGTACGGTCAATGGGGTCGAGCTTTTCCGTCCGTGAGGACTGAGAGTCAAAAACAGGAGCGGAAACTGTTCACTCTGGGAGGATATTTGCATTTTCTGCGGGTGGATGTGGCCGCAACCTGAGGATATGAGTGATGTGCTGCTGAAAGTCGAGGGAATCCGCAAGTCGTTCCCAGGGGTCCTCGCCCTCGATAACGTTTCTTTTGAACTTCGCCGTGGCGAAGTCCACGCCCTGGTGGGAGAAAATGGAGCCGGCAAATCCACCTTGATGAAGATCCTGAGCGGGGTCATCAAACCCGACCGGGGAACCATCGTCTACAAAGGCGAACCTGTAGTTTTCCACTCCGCCGTCGAGGCCCAGGCCGCTGGAATTAGCATCATCTTTCAGGAACTCAACCTCATCCCCCATTTGACGGTTGCCCAGAACATCTTCGTCGGGCGCGAGCCACTCACCCTGTGGCGGACCCTCGACGAGAAGAAAATGAAGACAGATGCCCAGGCGATTTTGAGCCTGCTGAACCTCAAGATCTCTCCTTCGGCCGAAGTGCGGCACCTTCCGATTTCTGAACAGCAGATGGTCGAGATCGCCAAGGTGCTCTCGCAGAAGTCGGAAGTCCTCATCATGGACGAACCAACCAGCGCTCTGACCGAGAGCGAGATTACCGAGCTCTTCAAAGTTATTCATACACTCCGCGACCACGGGGTGGGGATCATTTATATCTCCCATCGCCTGGAAGAACTCAAGCATATAGTGGACCGACTTTCTATTTTCCGTGATGGCCAATACATCAGCACCAACCCCTACGGCGCCGTGAGTCTGAAAGACGTGGTGAACGCCATGGTAGGCCGCAAGCTGGAAATGCAATTTCCGCCGCGAAACAATGTCCCTACGACCGAGGTTCTGCTGGAAGTCAATCATTTGGCCGCAGGAACCCGCGTCAAGGACGTGTCGTTCAAACTCTATCGCGGCGAGATCCTCGGATTTGCCGGGCTGATGGGGTCGGGCCGCTCGGAAGTCGCCAGAGCCGTGTTTGGGGCCGACCCCAAGGACAAAGGCGAAATCCGCCTCCTTGGGAACCTCATTCACACTCGTTCACCGTCTGACGCGATTCGCCAAGGCATCGCCTACCTTCCTGAAAACAGAAAGCAGGACGGATTGGCCGTGTTGATGGGGATGTCGGAAAACCTAACCATGGCCAACATTCCCGCCATTTCCAAGAAGCTGGGAATCCTTTCTCCAGCCGACGAAAAAGCCGCGGCGGTTCAGTACACCGAGAGCCTGCAGATCAAGACTCCCCGCTATGACCAGAAAGTAAACAATCTCTCGGGGGGCAACCAACAGAAGGTCGTCGTAGGGAAATGGCTGTTCAACCAGTCGAAGATTCTCATTTTCGATGAGCCAACGCGGGGCATTGATGTGGGGGCCAAGTACGCCGTGTATCAATTGATGGAGCGCCTGGCCCGGGAAGGCGTCGGCATCATCATGATTTCTTCCGAACTTCCAGAAATTCTGGGGATGAGCGACCGAGTGATCGTCCTTCACGAAGGACGGCTGGCGGCCACCCTCAACACCCCGGAAACCGACCAGGAGCAAATTCTCAGCTTCGCGGCGGGCGTCGGTCAACCTCAACAACCAGGACGGTCAACATGAGCGGCAGAAGAATATCCCTCGACAAGGTTTTTACCTTCGGGGCCGTGGTCATCCTCTTCGCGGTCTTTTCGGTCACGGCCACGAATTTTTTCACAGTCAGAAATCTTCTGACCATGGCCCTGCAGACGAGCACCATCACCATGATGGGGATTGGCGTCACCTACGTCATCATTACCGCAGGCATCGATCTGTCGATAGGATCGGTCATTGCGCTCACGGGAACTTTGGCCGTCATGGCCGCCAACGTGGGTTGCCCGACCTGGCTGGCCATGACGGTGGGGCTGGTCACGGGAATCGCTTGCGGTTTGGGAAACGGACTGCTCGTCACGCATCTGCGTTTGCCCCCGTTCATCGCGACGCTGGGAACGATGATGATTTTTCGCGGTGTCGTTCTGACCATCACCAACGCGAACTCCAACCCCGCCCCCGATGAATTCGGCAATCTCGGGAATCTCACCTTGTTCAAGGTGGCCGACGCTGAGGGAACCACGGTGTTCCCCGGAATTTCCTACATCGTCCTGATCATGATCGCCATGGCCTTGATCTTCCACTTTCTTCTGAAGAAAACCCGGATTGGCCGCTACATCTACTCCATCGGTTCCAACGAAGAGGCGGCCAGACTCTCCGGGATCAAGGTCAGTCAGGCCAAACTCGTGGCCTATGTCGTTTCGGGCTTCCTTTCTGCGGTGGTCGGGGTCCTCCTGGCTTCGCGCATGGTGACCTCTCAACCCAACGGCGGCATCGGCTACGAACTCAACGCTATCGCTGCCTCCGTGATCGGCGGAACCAGCTTGATGGGTGGCATCGGGACCGTCGGCGGCGCCGTGGTCGGGTCGTTCATCATCGGCATCCTCAACACGGGGCTGACGATGCAGGGGGCTAGCTACTTTGCCCAGCAAATCGTCATCGGTTGTGTCGTCATCGGGGCCGTAGCCATCGACCAGCTGCGCAACAGGCGGTCGTAAAGCCCAAATCGGATTCCGTCATCCGCTGTTGACGGGGAAATTTGGTGTACCACGGCCCCTAGGGTCGTCAACAAAACAAGGAGGCTTTTGATGAAAAAAGCTGCCATCGTGTTACTTGCCCTGGTCTTCGCCGCTACCGGTGTTTCCGCTCAGGAAATCGCCGTCATCGTCAAGACCGGTAACTCTAGTTTCTGGCAGAACGTCCAAACGGGCTCTGCCGATGCGAACAAGGAACTCAAAGCGAAGTCCAAGAAACTTTCCGTGACGTTCCTCGGACCCCAGTCTGACGCCATGATCAACGAGCAGATCAACCTTGTGGAAAGCGCGATCGACCGAGGCGTCAAGGCCATCGTTCTGGCTCCTTCCAGCGTTGATGCGTTGATTCCCGCTGTTGCGAAGGCCAAAGCCGCCGGTATTCCCGTCATTATCCTCGACTCGAAGTTGAACGGACCGACCAGCAACTACGTTTCCTTCCTCGCCACCGACAACGTGGGAGCTGGGCAGGCTTGTGCCAAGGACATGATTGACCGGCTGGCTGCCAAGGGAATCACCACAGGCAAGATCGCCATCGAATCCTGGGCTGCCGGTCAAGGTTCCGAGATCGACCGCGTCGGCGGGTTCAAGGACTACATCGCTAAGAACTCCAAGCTGAGCATTGTGTCGACCCAGTACTGCGGTTCCGACCAAGTCACGGCACTCAACCAGGTGACCAACACCCTGGCCGCCAACACTGATCTTGTCGGGTTCTTCGGGGCCAACGAGCCGGCTGCGGTTGGAATGGGAAGGGCGATTTCACAGGCCGGTTTGAGCGGCAAGCTTGTCGCCGTGGGCTTCGACGGAAACGGCGTCATGCAGGGCTTCATCAAGGACAACACACTGACTTCGATGTGTGTCCAAAGCTCCTACAAGATGGGGTACCTAGGCGTGAAGTACGCTTACGATGTGGCCATCGGAAAGAAGAAGATTTCCGATCGCATCGACACAGGCTTCTTGATGGTCAACAAGGAAAACATCGATTCTCAAGACGCCAAGAACGTCTTGTACTAGTCCGGTTTCGAATCTGCGCTCGGGCCCCTAGCTGGCTAGGGACCCGAGCTTTTTTGGGAGAAATCAATACAATGAAAGCTTACGCCATCGCGGCCGTCAGGAATGTTCAACCCGTTGTGCTAGCCGAACCTGTTGTCGGGCCGAGAGACGTACTGATCGATATCCACTACATCGGTCTTTGTGGAAGCGATTTGAACTCCTACCGTGGACTCATGCCCCTCATCAACCATCCCCGCGTACCCGGGCATGAAATCGGCGGAGTCATTCTTGGAAAGGGCTCGGAGGTCCCAGAATCCTTCAAGCTAGGAGACCGTGTGACGGTTTCTCCTTACACCAATTGTGGAACCTGTCCGGCCTGTCGTGCGGGGCGCCCGAACACCTGCGAGTCCAATCAAACTCTTGGGGTTCAGAGAGAGGGTGCCCTCACCGAACGCATTGCGATTCCCTTTGAGAAGGTCTTCAGCAGTTCGGTCTTGTCGCTCAAGGAACTGGCTATGGTGGAACCCCTCAGCGTTGGCTATCATGGGGCCAACCGAGGAGATGTGGGAGAAACCGACACCGTTTTGATCCTTGGTTGCGGGACCATAGGAATGGGGGCGCTTTTAGCCTGCGTGCGTAAGGGAGCCCGCGTGATTGCCCTGGACATTGACAACGCGAAGTTGGAGCAGGCAAGCCGTTTCGGCGCCTCTTTCGCGATCAATTCCTTGCAAGAATCCGCGATGGAGAAGATCAAGGATTTGACCCAAGGCGAAGGTGCCTCCATTGTCATCGAAGCCGCCGGAACCCAGGCTACCTATCAGTTAGCGGTGGAAGCTGTCTGTTTTGCCGGCCGAATTGTGTTTATCGGCTATCCCAAGGGGATGGTTTCTTTGGAAGCACCGTTGATTGTCCGAAAGGAAGTCACCATTTTCGGATCGCGCAACGCCCTCAGGGTGTTCCCCGCCGTGATCAAGATGTTCGAGGCCAAGGAGAAACCGTACGCCGATCTGATTTCCCAGGTCTATCCTTTTGACAAGACTGCCGAGGCCTTGGCCTTCTGGGATACTCACACGGGTCTAGTCTCCAAGATTCTGATTGATGTGAAGTCAGTGACCTCTCCATGAAGATCGATGCCCACCATCACTTTTGGCGGTATCAACCCAGCGAGTTCGACTGGATTCCCCCCGGAAATACGGAACTCTTCAGAGATTTCCTGCCCAAGGAGTTTTCGAACGAGCTTCGATCCGTGGGCTTTGACCGTTCTATTGTGGTTCAAGCCCGGCAGAGCCTTGCTGAAACCCGTTGGCTTCTTGGCCTGACCGAACTTTGGCCCTGTTTGAGCGGTGTCGTTGGCTGGGTCGACCTCTGTTCTGACGAGGTCGAAGGACAAATTCAGGAGTTCGTCAGGAATCCAAAATTTGTCGGTGTCCGTCACGTCGTCCACGCCGAGACTGAGGATTTTCTGGAGCGCCCAAGCTTTCGCCGCGGACTCGGCGCGTTGCAAAACTACGGGCTGACGTATGATTTGTTGATCTACCCGCAACATCTGTCCCTAACCAGGACTTTGGCCGAAGAGTTTCCGAGCCAAACCTTTGTACTCAACCATCTGGCCAAACCGTGGATCGGACGGCTTTCCCGAAACCAGTGGAAACAACAGGTCCGCGCACTCTCGAAGAACCCTAACGTCTACGCAAAACTGACGGGCCTGGTCCCTGAGGGATTTCCTCCTTCGTGGTCAAAACAGGACATCGGTTTTTATCTAGACACCGCGTTTGAAGCCTTTGGCGAAGACAGACTGATGATAGGCAGCAACTGGCCAGTGTGTCTGACCGTCGGTTCCTATCCGTGGATCCTCCACTGGGTGCAGGACTATCTTGGCTCCTTCTCTGGCGAAGCCAGGGAGAAGGTCTTGGGAGGCAACGCCCAGGCCATCTACGGTCTCAGTCTAGGAAACACCGGCGACAGCAACGAGTCCTCCGGTTGACCTGACCTTCGCGCGGTATTCCGAGGGCGTGCTTCCTAGGTGTTTCTTAAACGTCGCGCTGAAATAATGGGTGTAGGGATAGCCCACAGCCTCAGCGATTTGATAGGTCATCAAGTCACTGCTGGAAAGAAGCTCACGGGCTCTGTCCATACGGTAGTCGGTGACGAAATCGACGAAGGTCGTACCCAGCCCCTTTTTGAGAAGCTTTCCCAAATAACTTGGACTGATCTGGAGCACCTTCCCCACGTCGGTGACGTTGAGATTGCAGTCCATGAAGTTCTCTTCGACATAGTCCTGAAACTCTTTGACTTTGCGATCAGCCAGGGAAGAGCGTCGTCCAGCGATCGACCGTGATGCTTCCGAGCACAATTCTCGAAGGGCCGCCAGCAGGTCCTCGGGGCCGTGGATCAAATCGAGGACGTGGTAAAAAGGCTCGACGGAAGGGGCGGAGGGAAGAAGGTTGGCTATGCGGGAAAACAGATTCTGAATATCGAGGTGGAGGCGCCGCACAGAGGCCTCCGTTGCTGCTAGAACACGGACGAACTCCTCAATCAGAGGCTGAACCGGCTCCGACAGCAGCAACGTGGAAAAAAACCTTTCAGGGAAGGCCCCCAGGTCGCAGGAGGTAAGTCCCGCCAGCTCCTTTTCGGGCCGAAAGACGTAGATACCGCAACCGCGAACGACACCATAGCCCGACGATAGCCGAGCCTCCTGAAACGAAAGGGGGAGGCAATCCAGGCTGGCGACGGCAGAACCCAACCCACCGGAGACCCGAAACCCCCGATCCCTCAGCCGGTCAAAAAGGCCAAGAATTTCTTGAGAAGCGCGGCGGTTAACGCGTTCCGATGTCCGGTCACCGAAGATCAACGTGAGCTCTAGTGTCCCGCGGACTGCCTGCCAATCGCAACGCCAAAGGATGGATTGAGGGATCAGGCTAGCAACTTCTTCCGCAGGAACCACGGAGTCGGTAACTGGCCGGAACAATTCGAGGTAGCCAACTCTCCAGGCGCGGTAGGGTTCTCCTTGGCCCAGCATCATCGCGTGTCCGTTGTCGCCGACCAAATCAGCGCCCCCGCATACGAGCATCCTAACCATACGCTCGTGAGTGAGGAGGAAATCGAGAGAGCTTCCCATGGCGACTCCTATTTCGTATACATCATGTATACAGTATGTCGTAACACAGGATATTGTATTCGTCAATCGTTAATAAAATCACTAATTGTCCTTTCCTCTCTTCTCAAAAGAGTCGAAAGACGGTATACAAGATGTATTAGAACCGATGGGAGAGCGCATGAGCCTAACAAAGAAGGCGTATTCGATCATCAAGGCAAAGATATTGAGTTGCGAATATCCGCCGGACACCTTCCTGAACGAGGGCGAGCTCATGGCGGAGATTGGCGTGAGCCGAACGCCCATTCGAGAAGCGATGACGAAACTGGAGCACGAGAATCTCGTGCGCATCGTGCCCAAGAAAGGTGTGATTGTCAGCGGCATTTCTCTCGGAGAAATCAAAGATGTGTACCAGGTTAGGGAACTTCTGGAGCCGTTCATCATTCGCACCTGGGGGAAAAACGTGGACCAGAAGGTCCTGATAGCGTATCGGGAAAGTCTTGAGCACTACGACTCTGAACTTCCCGAGGAGACGAAATTCCAGCTCGACAATCAGCTTCACCGGGTCATTTTCGACTACTGTGAAAACAAGTATTTTGTCCAGCTTCTGGATACGGTGTACGACCAGACCAACCGAATACGAATCATTTCGGGCAAAAAGATTCGACGCCGTCTTGAGGATACCCGCGTTGAGCATCTGGCGATCGTTGACCGATTCCTCGAAAACAACATTGAGGCCGCTGCCCTCGCCATGTCCCTTCATCTCGAGAATTCGAGGAAGGCCGCTTTCGAACTTCTTCTGTAGGCCACCTCAGTCTCCCAGACTATAAATCCTCTTTTCGAACACCAGCGAAACTCCTCTCCACGGGCCAAGAAAACGATTGACACCTCGAAATTTCAGTGTTATCCCGTTATGTATACATCAGGTATGTGACATGTATACCTGAAGGCCTTCGACGATTCCAGGAGGAACGACGATGAAGAAACTGAGTTTTCAGGTGATCGGGATTGCCCTGATCCTCGCATTCGGTCTGGCGGCCTTTCCGGCTGTCGCCGCGCCCGGAAAGAACCCCTACAAGGATCCGATCAAAATCGGTTTCATCCCCTATGTCATTGGCGACTCCGTGGCTTCTGCCTGGGGTGAAGGCATAAAAAGGGAACTTCAGTACTATCCCAACATCGCGTTTCAGATTTTCGATGGAAAGGCTTCGGCGGAAACACAGAACCAAATCATGACTGATCTGATCAACCAGAAATACGACGCCATTGTGCTTCAAGCCGTCGATTCGGCGGCCCTGGCCGGTACCACCAAGCAGGCCGAAGCTGTAGGGATTCCTGTCATCACCTTGAATTTGGACGCGCAGACGACGCATACAGCGTTGGTCGCCATGGTGGACACCGAGGCCGGCTATATCGTGGCCCAGCAGATCGCCAAGGCGGTCGGAACCAAGAAGGGAAACATTGTCCTGATCCAGGCGCCTCCCGGGGCCTCCCGCGGCATCAATGTGGAAGCCGGCTTCCGCGCTGGTGTTGCCGAGCATGCCAACCTCAAAATCCTCGATGCTCAAAACGGGGAATGGCTGACCGAGAAGGGTAACGCAGTGATGCGAGACTTCCTCACCAAGTACAAACAGATCGACGGCGTGTTCGCCATCAATGACGCCATGGCGGAAGGAGCTTCTCAGGCCGCGGAAGCCGTAGGAAGACTAAAGCAAATGGTGATCTGGGGAGCCGACGGAGAAAAGAAGGCCTTGGAGTACATCGAAAAAGGCAAACTGACCGGCACCATCTACACCAACTGCTTTGACCAGGGAGCGACTGCCGCCCGGATGGCGCTGTTCGCGATCGACTCCAAAGTCGATGCCAGCAAATTCGGCAGGACGCCGGTGGTAAAAATGGCCCCGATCGTGGCCGACAAGGACACGGTGGCGACAATCACCCCGAACATTCGCTGGTAGCACAGGGGGATCAGAGAGACAAGCCCATGAGACAAGAAACTGTGAGACGGCTTGTCTCCCTCGCCCTGCTTTTCCTGCTTCTGATCATTTTGGGAACGACCAGTTCGTCGTTCCTGAGCCTGCCCAATTTGCTGACGCTCCTGAGGGAAGCCTCGATTGTCGGTATCGTGGCAGTGGGAATGACGTTCGTTCTCATTGCGGCCGGCATCGATCTTTCTGTGGGGGCGGTGCTGGCTTTTGTCTCCATGCTGAGCGCAAATCTGTTGTATTCGACAACCTTTCCGGTGCCCGTCATCTTGTTTCTTGGCACAGTGGTCGGCGTTGCCGCTGGACTGGTCAACGGAGTGCTGATTACCCGCCTTCATCTGCCCGATTTCATCGCTACGTTGGCTTCTCAGGGAATCTTTCGCGCGCTGACTCTGATTTTCGCCATAAGAACCAACGGGCTCATTTCGAACAAGGTCATCAACAACGAGGATTTCTTAGCCTTGGCTGGGAACACCGGCGGTCTCTACTTTGTCACTCTGGCGTTTCTTCTCGTCGCTGTCACAGGGCAGGTGATCCTAAAAAGAACCAAGTTCGGTCTTCACCTCTATGCCGTGGGCGCCCATCGAAAGTCGGCCGAATTGTCAGGAATCAATTCCAATTTCCTTCGGATTGCCGCCTACGGCATTTCTGGTTTCTGCTGCGCCCTGGCGGCATTTTTCCTCACGGCCAAGATGGAGACGGCGATTCCCGACATCGGACTCGGCCTGGAATTCGACGTCATTGCCGCCGTCGTCATCGGAGGGTGCGCGTTTACCGGAGGGCGCGGTGACGCCTTGGGGAGCCTGATTGGAGCCCTGTTCATGGCGACGCTGACCAATGGCCTCTACAAATTCAATATGCCGTCGTCGGTGCAGGTCATGCTCAAAGGTTTCGTCATTATCTCCATGGTAATCTTCGATGCTGTCTACCGCCACGAGGTCCGTCGTGAAAAACGATAACCTCTTGCTCCAGGCTTCGGGCGTGGAAAAAAGTTTCTCAGGAGTCCGGGTCCTCAAAAACGTTCATCTTGAAGTTCGTCGGGGAGAGATCCACGCGCTCATGGGAGAAAACGGCGCGGGAAAATCGACGCTGATCAAAATCCTGACCGGGGTCCTTACGCGCGACGCCGGTAAGGTTCTCTGGTGTGGACAAGAGGTCGCCCTGGCGACCCGGAAGGAAGCCCATCGGCTGGGAATCGGGTGCATTTATCAAGAACTCAGCCTCGTCCCAACACTCACCGTGGGCCAGAACATCCTCCTGGGCCAAGAGACCACGAGGGGAGGGTTTCTCCAAACTCCCCTCATGAAGAAAAAACTTCAAGATTTGATCAGTTCCTTTGGATTGGCGATTCCTCTTGACTCCGCCGTTGAAACGCTGAGCATCGCTCAACGGCAGCTTGTCGAAATCCTCAAGGCCCTGTCGCGCGACTCGTCCCTGTTGATCATGGACGAACCGACGGCGTCGCTAAGCGCCCACGAAGCCGAAACCTTGTTCCGAGCCATGCAGATTCTCAAGGAGCGGGGGGTGAGCATCCTCTACATTTCCCATCGGCTGGAAGAAGTCAACCGCCTCGCCGACCGGCTTACGGTGTTGCGAGACGGTGAAGTGGTGGGAGTTCTGTCGCGCGAACAAATTCGACCCGGAGAAATGATTCGGCTGATGATTGGCCGGGAGATTGAAGCCGGAAAACAGCGGGCTCTGACGCCGTCCACGCGTCCTGAGGCGCTCCGCGTTTGTGGATTGGGACGCCACGGAGTGTTCGCCGACATCAGCTTCACCGTTCGTGAAGGTGAAATCGTCGGGGTCGGCGGGTTGGTCGGCTCCGGTCGAACCGAATTGCTTCGCTGCCTTTTTGGGGCGGACCTGGCCGACACGGGAACCGTGCAGTTAGCAGGAAAAGTTTTGGGATCGACCATGAAGGCGAGGATCAAAGCCGGGTTCGGTTTGGTTCCAGAAGACCGGCGGGGACAGGGGCTGGTCCCACTCTTGAGCATTCAGCGCAACCTCGCCCTCACCAACCACGACCTTCCCGGGGCTGGAAAAATCTTCCTGAGAAGCTCTTTTGAGGCCGACCTGTGCGTCCGGTCGATGGAGAGTCTCGATGTCCGACCGCGGTTTGCCCAGATGCCTGTCGAAAACTTGTCGGGCGGAAATCAACAGAAGGTTGTCCTTGGAAAATGGTTGGCTCGAGACCTGCGTGTTCTCCTGGTTGACGAACCCACTGTAGGGATCGACGTCGGTGTCAAGGAAGAGATCTACGGCCTCCTTCAGGACCTTGCCGAAAAGGGAGTTCTCGTGCTCCTGGTTTCGTCGGACCTTCCCGAGCTCTTGAGGGTTTCTCACCGGATTCTCATCCTGCGCCAAGGCCGGCTGTTTGCCGAGTTTCGCCGGGGAGTCGTAACCCAGGAAGACCTCCTCAGAGCGATCTCGGGAATCGAAAGTGGAGCCGCTTTGTGAGCGGCACCAGCCCCAAAAAGCGCTTTTGGATCAAACGGCTCCAGAGGCCTTTCATTCTGTTGATGACCATGGCGGTGCTGACCGTCCTCCTCCCCGATTCGTTTCTGACGACAGAGAATTTCATCAACATCCTTTTGGCCATCGCCATCTACGGCGTTATGGTGTGTGGCTCCATTTTTCCAGTTTTGCTGGGAGGGATCGACCTCTCGGTCGGTTCCGTGGCGGCGTTGTCTGGGGCTTTCACGGTCGTGACGACGCTGCATTTGGGGTCCAGCGATCTGGGGGTTTTCTTGGGTTGTCTTGGCGGACTTGCCCTGGGTGCCCTAATCGGGGCCCTACACGGCGTGGTCATCTATCGGTTCGCGGTCCCCGCTTTCCTGGTAACCCTCGCGTCGTTGAATATCGTCTACGGTTTCGCTCAGATCGTGACCGACAACAAGGTCATCAGTCTTTTGAGCCCTGACTCCTTCAACTTCATTGGCGGGGGAAATCTTCTGGGTGTTCCCGTTCCCATCGTGCTGTTCTTCATCGCCGCGGTTCTGGGATGGTTGGTGCTGAGCAGGACGGTGCTCGGGAGAAGGACCTACGCCGTGGGCGGAAACCCAACCGCGGCGGCGCTTTCCGGCGTTCCCGTGCTCAGGACGACCGTGAGCGCCTACGTCCTATCGGGAGTCTCGGCTGCGGCGGCCGGCATCATTTTGGCCTCGCTCAACCAACAAGCCATCGCCAAGGCTGCGCAAGGCTATGAAGCCGATGTTCTCACCGCCATCGTAGTGGGAGGCACTAGCCTCATGGGTGGCGAAGGGACCGTTCCTGGCGCCGTTTTTGGCGCCCTTTTGGTGGGCATTCTCAATAACGGGCTGAGGTTGTTGGGAGTCCCGGCCATCTTCCACGGCCTGGTGAAGGGAGTCGTGATCATCGTGGCCGTGGCCTACGATTTCTACGCTCGCCATCGCGGAAACGGCAAGAGAGGAAAGCAATGAAGATCATTGATGCGCATGTTCATGTGGTGGAAAGGTTTGCGGGTTTTGGAAAGAAAGGTGAGATGAGGCCCATTGGCGGGGGCAAGGTCCGGTGGGCCGACGGCACCGAGGCTCAACTTATTCCCGCCGAACTTGGCGACAAAGAGTTCACCGGCAGCACGCTGGTCAGGCTCATGGACGAACACCAAGTCGAAAAGGCCGTATTGCTTCAAGGCATCTTCTGCGGATTCCAGAACGACTACGCCTATGAGACCGCTCAGGCGTTTCCCGGCAGGTTCGCTGTAGCCGGGACCCTAGATCCTTTTTGCAACGAAAGCGAAGCCATCCTCGACCGACTTCTGACGACACGGCAAGTGAAAATCCTGAAACTCGAGGTCAGCAGCGGTGCCGGCCTGATGAGCTATCATCCCCGTTTTCCCATCGACGGACCGCCGCTGGAGGCCCTCTATGAGCGGATGTCCAAGCAAGAGGTCACCGTGGCTCTCGATTTGGGGAGTCCTGGAATGCCGAGTTTCCAACCCGAAGCGGTGGCGAGAATTGCCCGCCGTTTTCCTGGTCTCAGGATCGTCCTATGCCACCTTTTGGCCCCCCGGCTGGACGATGGATCGGCATTGACCTCGGCCCTCAAAACGCTGAGGCTGGACAATGTTTGGTTTGACCTTTCGGCGATTCCTTGGAACATCCAGCCTGAGATCCACCCCTACCCAACCGGGGTCGGGTTCGTTCGGCTAGCCCGCAAGCTTGTCGGGTACCGCAAACTCCTGTGGGGAAGTGACGTCCCTTGCGTGCTCACTCGGGAAACCTACGCGCGACTCCGAGACTATTTGATAACCGCGCGAATTTTCCACGACAACGAGCTCGAACCCGTCTATCGAACCAACGCCCTCGTGGCTTACCCCGAACTGCTTAAAGGAGTCTGACATGCAACTTCCGCGCTTTTCTCTGGGAATTGGCGACCGCTTTGGCCGCCAAGGCCGAGCCCAATTGAAGGCCTTTGTTCGGGCTAAAGACCTCGGTTTGGCGGTGAGCCCCGTGTGGAACAAGTCTTTCCGGGAACACAAGACCATCGGAAGCCATCCGGAAGACGTTCGGCGGGAGGCAGACGAGGCTGTCGCGGCCCTGCAATGGAAGGAACCCTATTTCGTGGATGCCGATCACATCCAAAGCAAGACTGTGGACGCCTTCCTTGCCCCATCGGACTTTTTCACCATCGACGTTGCGGATTCAATCGGACGGGCGCCGGCTCCAGACGACGGTAAAGCGTTCACTGACCGCCTGTCGCGGCGATTGTTTGCGCCGTTGGATATTCCTGGTCTGTCCCAACCGCTGGCGGTTTCTCGTGAACAGATCGAAGCGGTCACGGCTCGGTACTTGAATCCTATTCGCGAAGCGGGAAGGATCTACCGGCACATCGAGGCGGCCAAGGGAAAGCGGAACTTCATCACTGAGGTTTCTATGGACGAGACCGACCAGCCCCAGAGTCCGCGCGAACTGCTGATCATACTCGCCGCCGCCGCCGACGAAGGGCTTCCTTTGCAAACCATCGCGCCCAAGTTTTCCGGGCGCTTCAACAAGGGCGTCGAGTTTGTGGGAAGCGCTGAAGTCTTTGAGAGAGAATTCGAGGAGGACCTTTGCGTCATCGAATTCATGACTAGAGAGTTTGGATTGCCAAAGGACCTCAAGTTGAGCGTCCATTCTGGCAGCGACAAGTTCGCCCTCTACCCTGCTATTCAGAGGGTGCTTCGGCGCAAGGGAGCGTCGCTCCATGTGAAAACGGCCGGAACAACCTGGCTCGAAGAGCTTACCGGCCTCGCCGCTTCGGGGAAGCCGGGCCTCGATATGGCCAAAGCGATTTTCAGTGAAGCCACGGGTCGCTATGAAGAACTTGTCGGCCCCTATGCCACTGTCATTGACATCGACAAAGCCAGCCTTCCTACCATCACGACACTTGCGTCGTGGACTTCTGAACAGTTTGTAGCTGCCGTCAGCCACAACCAGTCCAACCCTGATTACAATCCCTCTTTGCGCCAACTCCTCCATGTCGGCTACAAGCTCGCCGCCGAAAAAGGCCAAGACTTCTTGAGGCTCCTCGACGAACACCAAGAATCCATCGGCGCCCGCGTGACGGAGAACCTTCTCGACCGACATCTCAAGTGCATCTTTCCCAAAGAGGAACCTCTATGAACGCTGTTCTTTTCGGAGTCGCTTTCCATCAGAAGTCCCTGTCTCCTGGCCAACGAGACTTCTACTTGGCCGTCGTGTTTCTGGTGGCCGGAAATCTCCTTTTCCCGGCCCTTTGTCACGCGGTAGGTATCGGGCCGGTACTTCTTCCGATTTATTTCTTCACCCTCTTGGCCGCCTACAGGTATGGGCTAGCGGTTGGTCTCGTGACCGCTATCTTGTCGCCGATGCTGAACACCGCACTCACCGGGATGCCACCATTCGCCATTCTTGACGTCTTGATCGTCAAATCGTTGTTGCTGGCATTGTTCGCAGCGAGAATGGGAACTTGGTCGAAGGTCTCCTTCGTTCATGTGTTCGCTGTTGTGTTTGCCTATCAAGCGATTGGAGGACTCTACGAAATTCTTCGATCATCGTCCCTGCTGACCCTGCCCGGTGATCTGGTAAAAGGATGGCCGGGACTGTTGCTGCAATGGCTGGGAGGGACTTTGGTTCTGCTCTATTGGAAAGGAAAGAGCAACCCCTCTTAGGTGGGATTTGACCAAGACGCACAGCCGTATTCGTTGTTTTTCTCCCCTGACTCGGGATCTTCCTCCGACTAGGTCAACCTCTGACCTCGCCAGAAATCTAGCCTCAGGTTCTCACCGAAAGACCGCCGATAGGTCAGCGGGAGCAGACCTCAAGAGGCCCATTCTGTAATGATCAAGAGAACAGAGGGTCTTTTCAACGGCAAGCAACGCCTGGTGCCAACTGAAAAATCATTGTGTAAACGCTTCCATTTTCTGTTTACAGAAATCAAGAGTCATGCTATTTTGGCCTTGAACAGCGCTAGCGGACCCAAGGAGTCTACTTTGTCCCGTCTACAACGAAAGTATTCCGCCCACGAAATTGCAGTCGCAGCCCTATTCCTTCTCCCCAGCTTGCTTGGTTTTCTGATCTTCTTCGTCTTTCCACTTGTCCGTGGCATTCTCATTAGCTTAACCGATTGGGACCTTCTCCGACCTTCGCATTTTGTGGGGGCTGACAACTATGTCGAGCTCTTTCAGGACCAAGATTTTTGGAATGCAATTTGGGTCACCTTCCAGTATGTCCTTTGGAACATCCCGATCCAGACTGTACTAGCGCTTTTGATCGCCGTGATCATGACCAAAGTTAGAACTTCCAACCTCTTGCGGGGGGCGCTGCTCCTTCCCTGGCTTCTCCCCAACGTCGTGGTGGCGCTCTTGGCCATGGTTATTCTCGATCCGACCATTGGCATTCTCAACGAAGGGATTAAGGCCTTCGGGTTGCCGGCGGTCAACTTTCTGACGACCACTGAGTTGGCACTCCCATCTATTGCGGCGATCAACATCTGGAAATTCATGGGCTATACGGCGCTAATCGTTTTCGCGGGCATCCAAGGAATTCCCAAGGAGATTGACGAGGCCGGGCTTATCGATGGGGCTTCGGCCTGGACTGCTTTTACAAAAATTACCCTTCCCTTGCTCAGGCCTGTTTTGGCTTTCGTCATTATCACTTCGGTCATCGGATCGTTTCAGATCTACGACACCGTTGCTGTCGCCACTCGGGGCGGTCCTGGGCACTCCACTTGGGTCATGAACTTTTTCATCACGAAGGGGGCCTTCGAAGAATACCGAATGGGCTACGCCACCGCGGCCTCGATGGTGCTCTTTGCGATTCTCCTGGGAGTCGGTTTCCTGCAGATGCGCATCATGAACGCTGACGAAGCCGATTGAGGAGTCACCATGAACAACGAAAAACGATCGACGAAAATCCTGTTTGTGGTAGTGACGATTTTCCTCGTGATCATCAGCCTGTTCCCCTTAGCCTGGGTGGCACGGATGTCGTTTACCCCAAACAAGACGATCGCGGGTTTTCCTTCAGCTTTGCTCCCGCCACAAATGAATACGACGAACTTCGAGCGTGTCCTTGGTTTCATCGAGGGAGAAGCCGCCGTCAAACTGGGCGGATCAGGGCAGAAGATCAACTTCTACCAGTTTCTTTTTAACTCTCTAGTAGTCTCGACGATCCTTACGGCCTCGCAGGTGTTGTTTTCGGCCTTGGGGGCGTACGCGTTCGCGCGCTTGAGGTTTCCCGGCCGGAAGACACTGTTTGGCCTTTATCTGTCGGCGCTCATGGTGCCTGCGATTGTCATGATTATCCCCAATTTTATTCTAATGAAGGAGTTGGGATGGTTGAACACGTACCTGGGCATTATGGCACCAGGTTTGTTGATGACGCCTTTTGCGGTGTTCTTCATGCGCCAGTTTTTTCTGGGTATCAACAGGGAACTGGAAGAAGCCGCCTTCCTCGACGGTGCAGGCAAGATTCGGATTTTCTTCCAGCTTATCGTTCCCATCAGTCAAACGGCGTTGTCAACTCTCGCCATTATCACCTTCATCAACCAGTGGAACGACTACATGTGGCCTCTCATCGTGGGCAAAAGCGAGTCGGCGCGCCTATTGACCGTGGCCCTGGGTATTTTCCGATCTCAAACCCCTAATGGGTCCCCGGATTGGGGAGGCCTGATGGCGGGAACCGCGCTCGCTGTCCTCCCGACGTTGGCACTGTTTCTGGCCTTTGGAAAAAAGGTCATCAATTCTCTCGGGTTTTCTGGCTTCCGTTAAAAAACGTTCCGTTGGAACGCTGAAAACACAGTTCTAGGAGGAATTCTATGATCAAGACTTTCCATAAACTGATGGTCCTTTCGCTGACCAGTCTGTTTGCCCTCGTCGTTGGCGCACTTTCGGCCGATCCGGTTACGATCCGATACACCCATTGGGATGCCAACCAGGTCCCGGCCTACCAGAAGGCCGCAAACGACTTCATGGAAAAGAACCCTGACATCAAGATCGTCATCGAGCAGGCTGGCTGGAACGATTATTGGACGGGTCTTCAGACTTCCATGGTGGCCGGCAACGCTCCCGACGTGTTTACCGATCACTTGGCCAAGTATCAGGACTTCGCTTCAAAAGGCCAAATTGTAGACATCGATCCCCTTGTCAAGAAAGACGGTCTTGATCTGAAAGGCTACCTTCCTGGATTGGCTGACCTGTGGACAAAGAACGGAAAACGCTTTGGTCTGCCCAAGGATTGGGACACGATTGCCCTGGTGCTGAACAAGGATATTCAGAAAGAGGCCAAAGTCACCGACGCCGAGCTGGCGAACCTTACTTGGAACCCCAACGACGGCGGAACTTTCCAGAAGGTGATTGCTCAGCTTTCTCTCGACAAGAACGGCAACAATGGTTTGAGCGTGAAGTTTGACCCCAAGAACGTGGTCCGCTATGGGTTCGCTGTCGGCCATAGCGACAATATGGGACAGGCGCAGTTCAGTGGCTTCGCCGCGAGCACAGGCTGGCACTACACCGATGGTACCTTCAAGGCGAATTTCCACTATGACGACCCCCGGTTCATCGCCACCATCCAGTGGATGCTTGACGTCACGAAGAAGGGTTTCATGGCTCCTTACGAAGCCACAAGCATCGGAATGTCGCCTACCGACCTGTTCACCTCAAAGAAGGCGGCTTCGTTGTTCGATGGTTCCTGGATGATCGGCTTCTATGCCAGCAACGCGGGTTTCCCCACTTCCTTTGTGAAACTCCCTATCGGTCCCGTCGGCCGCAAGAGCATGACAAACGGTCTGGCTGACTCCATTTGGATCGGCTCCAAACATCAGGCGGAAGCCTGGAGATGGGTCAAGTATCTGGCTAGTGAAGAGGCCCAAAAAACTGTCGGAACCTTCGGTGTGGTCTTCCCTGCCTATCAGAGTGGTGTCAACAACGCCCTCACAGCCTACAAAGGGAAGGGCTTCGACGTCAGCGCTTTCACCGAAGAAGCCGTGGCCAAGGAGGGGACCTTTGTTTATCCCGTGGTCGACTTTGGGGTCAAGACCCAAGAGATCATGACGGATGCCTTCGACAACATCTTCCTGGGCAAGGTCAAGGTGGCTGAAGGACTGATTGCGGCCAACAAGAAAGTAAACGCTCTCTTCAAGTAAGACAACCAACGGAGTCCAGTCATGGGAATCGCCTACTCGCCCGACACCAACAGCTTCCACCTTCAGTCTGACGCAACCAGTTTGATTATCCAGATCGTCCGGGGAAAATACCTTTCTTCACGATACTGGGGACAGCGCCTGGAAACCTGGAACGATTCCTGTGAGCTGGTCTTCGTTGACCGACCTTTTGCGCCCAACCCGGATCCAACCGATAGGGCCTTTTCCTTGGATACTCTGCCTCAGGAGTACCCAGCCTTTGGTAACACCGACTTCCGGTCGCCTGCCTTCCAGGTTCGGCAATCGGACGGGTCCACCATCACAGACTTGACCTACAAGTCCCACAGGATTCTGGAGGGTAAGCCCCAACTTGAAGGTCTTCCGTCGCTGTATGTCGAATCGGAATCAGAGGCGCAGACTCTTGAAATCACCTTGTGCGATGATCTGATCGGTCTGGAGGTTGCCCTTAGCTACACGGTTTTCGGCAACCTTGATGTGATCTGTCGGTCAGCCCGCTTTTGCAACGTCGGCTCGGAGCCGTTCGCGCTTCTGCGGGCGGCAAGCGCCAGTTTCGATTTCGAACACTCAAGGTTCGAGCTTCTCCAACTCTCAGGAGCTTGGGCGAGAGAGCGCCACATTGTCAGGTCGGCTCTTGTTCCCGGCGTCCGCGGTTTCGGTAGCTCGAGAGGTGCCAGCAGTCATCAGCACAACCCCTTCTTGGCGTTGATTACGCCAGGAACCGATGAGGACCTGGGTGAAGTCTGGGCCATGAATCTTGTCTACAGCGGAAACTTCCTGGCCCAGGCGGAGGTCGATCCTTGGGGAGGAACCAGGCTGTCCTTGGGGATTAACCCGTTTGAATTCACTTGGAATTTGGAACCGAAGGCTACCTTTCAGACACCGGAGGCGGTTCTGGTGCACAGCAACAATGGGCTGGGCGGGATGTCTCAAAAATTCCATCAGGCCTACCGAACCCGACTGTGCCGGGGGACCTGGCGCGATAGGGTTCGCCCCATTCTGATCAACAACTGGGAAGCAACGTATTTCGACTTCGATGAGACCAAAATTCTTGCTTTGGCCGACCAAGCAAAAGATGTCGGGATTGAGCTTTTGGTTCTTGATGACGGCTGGTTTGGTCATCGGGACGATGACAAGAGTTCGCTGGGTGATTGGGTTGTCGATCGGCGGAAACTCCCCGGTGGAATGGAGTCCCTGGCGCGAGGGATCCAAGAAAGAGGCCTGAAGTTTGGACTCTGGTTTGAGCCCGAAATGATAAGCCCCGACAGTTCACTGTATAGAAAACACCCCGACTGGTGCCTCCACGTGGGCCAGCGCCCCCGTTCGCAAGGCAGGAACCAACTTATCCTCGATCTCGGTCGGCCGGAGGTTAGGGCTCACGTGATCGACGCAGTTTCTGCTATCCTCCGTTGCGCACCAATCGCGTATGTCAAATGGGACATGAACCGCCATCAGACAGAGGTAGGTTCGGCTTCCCTTCCGTCGTCGGCTCAAAAGGAGACCTCACACAGGTATATCCTGGGACTCTACAAGGTACTCGATGCTGTGACCTCGTCTTTTCCCGAGGTGCTGTTCGAGAGTTGCTCCGGAGGCGGCGGGCGCTTTGATCCTGGCCTCCTTGCCTACATGCCACAAACCTGGACCAGTGACAACACTGACGCAGTTTCACGCCTCAAGATTCAGTACGGTACTAGCTTGGTCTACCCACCAGTCACGATGGGAAGCCATGTCTCGGCCGTTCCCAACCACCAAGTGGGGAGGACCACCCCTTTGCCGTTCCGAG